>CAMWTJ010000019.1 GCA_947177185.1 uncultured Porphyromonadaceae bacterium
TGGGCGGCCCCGACTTCCGCTTCTTCCAGTACGACATGGTGTCGACCGGACGCCGTCAGATAGGCTCGACCATCAAGCCCTTCCTCTACACTTACGCCATGGAGTCGGGCTTCACGCCATGCAGCCGCCTGCTCAACGAGCAGCCCACGTTCATAGACGAAAGCGGCCGCGAGTGGTCGCCGCGCAACTCCGGGCGCTCGCGCATCGGCGAAGACGTGGACCTGCGCTGGGCACTGACCAACTCCAACAACTGGATTTCGGCACGCCTGATGGCGCAGCTCAGCCCCGCCGAGCTCGTGCGGCGCATGCACTCCTACGGCATCACCAACAAGCTCCCGGCAGTGATGTCGCTGTGCCTGGGACCGTGCGAGGTGTCGGTGAAGGAAATGGTCACCGCCTACAGCGCGTTCGCCAACCGCGGCATGCGCTCCGACCCCATGTTCGTGACCTCCATCACCGACGGCAACGGCAACGTGATATCGGATTTCACACCCACGCAGACTGAAGTAATCACCGAGCGCGGCTACTGGCGCATACTCTCCATACTGCTCAACGTGGTGGACGGCGGCACCGGCAACCGCCTGCGACGCGCGCCGTTCAACATCACGGCGCAGACCGGCGGCAAAACCGGCACCACCAACTTCAACGCCGACGGCTGGTTCATGGGCTTCACGCCCGACCTCGTGAGCGGCGTATGGGTGGGCGGCGACGAGCGCTACATACATTTCAACTCCATGGCCGAGGGCCAGGGCGCCAGCATGGCCCTCCCCATCTACGGACGCTACATCAGCAAAGTGTATGCCGACCCCGGCCTGCCCTACAGTCAGAACACGCGCTTCACCATACCCGCCTCCGCCGACCTCTGCGGCGGAGAGGTCGAGGGCGATTTCGAGGTAGAAGAAGCCGAAGAAGCCATACAAGGTATGTTTGACTGAACGAAATAGCACAAAAACACAGCCAAAGGCGCTATCGTCACCAACTTTTCGGGACAGATAGCGCCTTTATCAATATTTTTTTGCTATTTTTGCACAGAAATAGGCTCTTGCCGCTGCAAAAGCCTCCGATACCGAAGAAACAACACAAAACATTAACCCCCATTTGATATAATATGGAAATTTCGCACATCGAACACATCGGCATCGCCGTTCCGTCGCTCGACGAGGCAATCCCCTTCTATGAAAAAATGCTCGGCCTGAAATGCTTCGCCATCGAAGAAGTGGCCGACCAGAAAGTGCGCACCGCCTTCTTCAAGGTGGGCCAGACCAAAATCGAGCTTCTCGAAGGCACGGCCGAGGACAGCGCTATCTCCAAATTCATAGCCAACAACGGCGGCCGCGGCGGCATACAGCACATGGCGTTCGCCATCCAGGACGGCGTGGCAGCAGCTCTCGGCGAGCTCGAAGAAAAAGGCTGCCGCCTCATCGACAAAGCTCCGCGCAAAGGCGCCGAAGGCCTCAACATCGCCTTCCTGCACCCAAAAAGCACCGTCGGCACACTCATCGAACTGTGTGAAGACCCCAACAAATAAGAAACAATCCAACACGACAACAATCTAACAACACCATAGAATAATGAGCAGTCAGCTTGAAAAAGTAAAAGAGCTCATCGAGCTCCGCGCGCAAGCCCGTCTGGGCGGCGGCGAAAAAGCCATCGAGAAGCAGCACGAGCGCGGCAAATACACCGCACGCGAGCGCATTGCACAGTTGCTTGACGAAGGCTCGTTCGAAGAGCTCGACATGTTTGTGCGCCACCGCTGCACCAACTTCGGCCAGGACAAAAAATCGTTTCTCGGCGACGGCGTAGTCACCGGCTACGGCACCATCGAAGGACGCCTCGTGTATGTGTTCGCACAGGATTTCACCGTGTTCGGCGGCTCGCTGAGCGAAACCATGGCCCTGAAAATCTGCAAAGTGATGGACATGGCGATGAAGATGGGCGCACCCGTCATCGGTCTTAACGACTCGGGCGGCGCTCGTATCCAGGAAGGCATCAACGCACTGGCCGGCTACGCCGAAATCTTCCAGCGCAACATCATGGCTTCCGGCGTGATTCCGCAGATCTCCGCCATCCTCGGCCCCTGCGCCGGCGGTGCGGTGTACTCCCCTGCCCTGACCGACTTCACTATCATGGCCAAAGGCATCTCCTACATGTTCCTCACCGGCCCGAAAGTGGTGAAGACCGTCACCGGCGAAGACGTCACCCAGGACGCTCTCGGCGGAGCCGAAGTGCACGCATCCAAGAGCGGTGTGGCACATTTCGCAGCCGAAGACGGCGAAGACGCTCTGCGCATCATACGCAAGCTCTTCAGCTTCATTCCCCAGAACAACCTCGAAGAAGCTCCGCTGGTGGAGTGCAACGACCCCATCGACCGCCTCGAGGACTCCCTCAACGAAATCATCCCCGACTCGGCCACACGTCCCTACGACATGTATGAGGTAATCGGCGCCATCATCGACAACGGCGAATTCCTCGAAGTGCAGCGCGACTACGCCAAAAACCTCATCGTGGGCTTCGCACGCTTCAACGGCCAGGCCGTGGGTATCGTGGCCAACCAGCCCAAATACCTCGCCGGCGTGCTCGACAGCAACGCATCGCGCAAAGGCGCCCGCTTCGTGCGCTTCTGCGACGCGTTCAACATCCCTCTGGTCACCCTCGTCGACGTGCCCGGCTTCCTGCCCGGCACAGGCCAGGAATACAACGGCGTGATCCTGCACGGCGCCAAGCTGCTCTACGCCTACGGCGAAGCCACCGTGCCCAAAGTGACGGTGACACTGCGCAAGAGCTATGGCGGCAGCCACATCGTAATGAGCTGCAAACAGCTGCGCGGCGACATGAACTACGCATGGCCCACGGCAGAAATTGCAGTTATGGGCGGCGCAGGCGCCGTAGAGGTGCTCTACGCCAAGGAAGCCAAAGCATCCGACGACCCCAAGAAGGTGCTGCTGGAAAAAGAAGCGGAATACAACAAGCTCTTCTGCAACCCCTACAACGCCGCACGCTACGGCTATATCGACGACGTGATCGAGCCCCGCAACACACGTTTCCGCGTGATACGCGCCCTGCAGCAGCTCGCCACCAAGAAGGTGACCAACCCCGCCAAAAAGCACGGCAACATACCTCTGTAAGCCCACGCCATGAAGAAAAGAATAATCATAGCAGCCATCGCACTCGCAGCAGGCGCTTCGGCTCTTTCGGCCCAGAGCCGCAAAGCCGTGCGCCTCAACGAGGTGATGGTGGAAAACAATTCCAGCATCGTCGACGATTACGGCGTGCGCACCGGTTGGATTGAACTCTTCAACGCCAATTTCGCGCCCGTCGAAATCTCGAGCATGTTTCTCAGCAACGACTCCACACAGCCCCGGATGTATCCCGTGCCCCTGGGCGACGTGAACACCCGGATACACAAGCGCCAGCATGTGGTGTTCTTCACCGACGGCGAGCCTAACAAGGGCACCTTCCACACCAATTTCGTGCTCACTCCCGGGCAGGACAACTGGATAGGCCTCTACGACGCCGACGGCTCCCTTATCGACGAGGTATTGATTCCCGCATCGGTGGAAGCCGATCAGACTTTCGCCCGCGCCACTGACGGCGACGGCGACTGGGCTGTGCGCACCGGCGAGGAAGACGCCTACATCACCCCCTCGAGCGCCAATGTGATCAAAGACCGCAACAGCCGCGTGGAAATGTTCGCCGAAAAAGATGAAAACGGCTTCGGCATGACCATCATGGCCATGTGCGTGGTGTTCAGCGCGCTGCTCACGCTGTGCCTGTGCTTCTACGCCATCGGCGCCATCGGCAAGCGTATCTCGCGCAGCAACAAGATCAAGAGCACCGGCGACGACCACAAGGACCGCGAGGTGCGCGCTGCTACCACTCACGACAGCGGCGAGGAAATCGCTGCCATCGTGATGGCTCTGCACGAGCATTTCAACGCCCACGACACCGAAAGCACCATACTCACCATCAACAAGGTGAAACGCGCTTACTCGCCGTGGAGCTCCAAAATCTACGGTCTTCGCGAACTTCCCGGCCACAACAGGCACTAACATCACATCCCCACCTCATCAATTTTATCACAGTACAGAACTATGAAAGAATACAAATATAAAATCAACGGCAACACCTACAAGGTGGGCGTCGGCGACCTCAACGACAACATCGTCGAAGTGGAAGTGAACGGCGTGCCCTACAAGGTGGAAATGGAAGCTCAGAAAGCTGCTACCGTAAAGGTAGCGTCGGCGCCCCGCGCCGCTGCCGCACCCCGCACTGCCAGCGGCGAGAAAATCGTGGCCAAGGCATCCGGCAACGCCGGATCCGAAGCCATCAAGGCTCCCCTGCCCGGCGTTGTGCTCTCGATACCCGTAAAGGTAGGCGACACGGTAAAGGCATCCGACACAGTGCTCGTGCTCGAGGCCATGAAAATGGAAAACGCCATACATGCCGGACGCGACGGCCGCGTGGCATCCATCAATGTAAGCGCCGGCGATTCCGTGCTTGAAGGCGCAGTGCTCATCACCCTCGAATAAAACGGCAGAATTATGTCTTTCGGCGAATTTCTGCTCAACAACCTCCGTCAGTTCTGGGAACTGACAGGTTTCGCCAACGCTGAGTTCGGCAATTTCGTGATGCTCGCAGTCGGTCTGTTCTTCATCTGGCTGGCCATCAAGAAAAATTTCGAGCCTATGCTGCTCGTGCCCATCGGCTTCGGCATACTGATAGGCAACGTGCCCTTCAACACCACCGCCGGCCTCGAAATCGGCATCTATGAAGAGGGCTCGGTGCTCAACATCCTGTACAACGGCGTGAGCGCCGGCTGGTACCCGCCGCTGATTTTCCTCGGCATCGGCGCCATGACCGATTTCTCCGCCCTTATTGCCAACCCCAAGCTGATGCTTATCGGAGCCGCAGCGCAGTTCGGCATCTTCGGCGCCTATATGGTGGCCCTGCTGCTGGGCTTCTCGCCCGACCAGGCCGGTGCCATTGCCATCATCGGCGGCGCCGACGGCCCCACGGCCATCTTCCTGTCGTCGAAGCTCGCTCCGAACCTGATGGGTGCCATCGCCGTGTCGGCTTACTCCTACATGGCCCTTGTGCCCGTGATACAGCCGCCGCTGATGCGCCTCTTCACCACCAAGAAAGAGCGCCTGATACGCATGAAACCCGCACGCGCCGTCAGCCAGAACGAGAAAATCATATTCCCCATCGTGGGTATGCTTCTCACCTGCTTCGTGGTGCCCTCGGGTCTGCCTCTGCTCGGCATGCTGTTTTTCGGTAACCTGCTGCGTGAGTGCGGTGTGACCACCCGCCTTGCCAAGACCGCAAGCAACGCTCTCACCGACATTGTGACCATCCTGCTCGGCCTCACCGTGGGCGCTTCCACGCAGGCGTCGCAGTTCCTGACTCCGCAGACCATCTTCATCTTCTTCCTCGGCTTCATGGCCTTCATCATCGCCTCTTCCAGCGGCGTGCTGTTTGTCAAGCTCTTCAACCTAGTGCTGCCCAAGGAGAAGAAAATCAATCCGCTTATCGGCAACGCCGGCGTATCCGCCGTGCCCATGAGCGCGCGTATCTCCAACAACCTCGGTCTGGAGTACGACCCGTCGAACTATCTGCTCATGCATGCCATGGGCCCGAACGTAGCCGGTGTGATCGGTTCCGCCGTGGCTGCCGGTGTGCTGCTGGGCTTCCTCGTATAAGCCGCCATACGGATTATACGCATACAACGCAAAAAAGGCTGTGCTTCACCGCACAGCCTTTTTTGCGTATCACGCCCCTGGCGCCCTACTCGAGTACCAGCAGCAGACGCTCGCCGGCTATATCGGTCACGGCCATGAGGCGCATGGCGCCGCCGTCGGCCACAGCGAGGCGCCCGCGCAGAGCCTCGGCCGACATGCCGAAATTGCGCACGGCGACACTGATCTGCGGATAGTCGCGCCTGAACCGCTTGATAACTTTCGAGGCATAAGGCAGCACTGCCGCCACACGACGCTGCTCGCCCGGAAAACCGGCCACGGAAGCAGGCCCGTAGTACACGTGCGTGTTTGGAGCGAGCTTCTGCAGGCCGTAGCGCGCAGCCACCAGACGTGTGGCGCCGGCCTTCATCACCGCCGGATAGGGTTCGAACACGTAGTCGCCCACCCTCGGACGGCCATAGACGGCATCGGCAGTCATTTCCTCCGAGCGCGTGCATCGGAACACACATTCGGCATCGGCCGATATGGTGACGGCCTCCACCATGATATTGTCGCGATGGCGCTGCGCATCGTCGAAATCCACCAGCGCAAGCAGCTCCTTGCACTCTGTGGGTGTGCCGAGCACGTAAAGACACACGCAGCCCGGCAACGCCTCCAGCACTGAGGCTATGTCGAGCATGGGCGACATTTTCACGAGCAGACGGCGTGTGTGAGCCCGCAGCGCCGGCAGCATGGCCGTCACGTCGGGCTCGCAGTCGGCGAGTGCAAACACCCGGCCGCCGTCGGCCGCGCGTCTGGCAGGGTCGATAAACATCATGTCGAAGCGCTGCTCGCCGAGGCTTGCGAGCCACTCGCGGCAGTCGGCCGCCGCCACCGCCACATTTCCTGCTCCCGCCGCGAGCATATTGGCGCGCAGCGCGTCGGCCTTGGCCTCGTCCATCTCCACAGCCGTCACTTGCGCGGCCACCGACGCGCAGTGCAGCGCGTCTATGCCCAGGCCGGCAGTAAGGTCGGCCATACGCGCACATTCGGGCACCAGGCGGGCGTGGAAGGTCGCAAGGCGGTCGGATGTGGCCTGTTCGCCGGCCAGCACTGTCGGGAAAAACCAGTGCGGCACGCGCAGCAGCGTCGCGGCCAGTTTCCTGCCGAAACGGCGCCTGCACTCCACTTGCACTATGGCGGATTCATATGCGCGGCCATATTTGAGCCACAGCTTTTTAGGGTCGTCGGAGATATGCTCCTCCACCCATTTCCATAAATCGTCGTTCATAATCATGCAAATATAACAAATATATCGCAAATGCGTTGACAATGCAATGGCGCTGTGCCGGATTTGACACAGCGCCACAGGCATAAGCTATTCCGCCGCGGGCGGCGTGAATCACCAGTCGTCGGTGCGGAAAGGCACTGCAGGCTGCTCGTTGCCGCCTATCAGCGTGCCCGGCTTGAAATCGCCGAAACCGTAGCGCACGGCCACGGGTTCGTCGACACCGTCGGCCGTAAGCACCACCTCGTTGGTCTGCCAGTGCAGCCAGCCGGTGGCGGGGTGAAAGACGCGGTCGGGACCTGCCAGTTCGAAACCTTCAAGCATATAGTTGCGGCAGATGCCCATGGCGAGATTGTCGAAACGCACCCATGCCTCGCGGCCTTTGGCAGTCCAGCCTGCATATCTCGGGCCGCTGTCGCACACGTTGTCGTGGCCATAGGTGCGGTTCAGGGCGAGATAGCTCAGACGCTGCCCTACGGGCGCTTTGCGGCGGGGATGTATGTTGTGCAGCTCGTAAGGCTCGGCAAGGTCGTTGGTGCACACCATGCCGCTGTTGGGTATGAGTTTCTGCGCGCGGTCCTGCGCTTCACGCAGGCGTGCGCCGTCGCAGCCGTCGCCGCTCTCGTAGTCGTAGGGGGCTATCTCCACATAGTAGAACGGAATCTCGCCCAGGCCTATTTCCTTGCGCCAGCGCTCCACCATGGCCGCAAGACGCTCGGCATAGGTGTCGTGCATGCCCACATTGGAACAGCCCTGATACCATATTATGCCCTTGTAGGTGTAGCGCTGCACGGGGCTGAACATCGCATTGTACATGAGCATCGGTCTGTGGTAATGGGTCATGGCCTCTATATCGGCCGGCTTCAGCGACACGTCGGGATATTTCTCAAGCATATCGCGCGGCATCCAGCTTTCCACCTTGGCGCCGCCATAGGCGCAGCTCACTATGCCCACCGGCACGCCAAGCGCGCGGGAGAGCGATTTGGCGAAGAACCATGCCGTGGCGCTGAACTCCATGGCATCGCGATAGTCGTCGGAGGTGGCCCAGCGGCCTTCTACCTCGCTGACCGGCTCATAGGACTGCTCCAGCGGCACATTGAACATGCGCACGCCGCGCACCTGTCCCGCATTTATAGCCTCGTCGAGGCCGTCCTGCACGCAGCATCCCGGAAAACCTTTGAGCGGCATCTGCATGTTGCTCTGGCCCGACGCGAGCCAGACCTCGCCAATGAGCACATTGCTCACGCGCACGGTGTCGCCGCCCGACGCAAAAGTAATCTCGGCCGGCTCAAACGACGCCTCAGGTGTAGGTATGGCGGCCAGCCAGCGGCCCGCCTTGTCGGCGCGGACCTCTACGGTTTTTCCCCACGAGGCAGCCACACACACCTGCGCGCCGGGGTCGGCGGTGCCCCAAAGGCGTGCGTCGGCCTGCTGCTGCAGCACCATATTGTCGGCTATCAGCGGATTGAGGTGCAGCTGCGCAGCCACTCCGCCGGCGCAGCACACGGCCATGACGGCGGCCAAAAAGGCTCTACGGATGGTTTTCATTTGTGTTTTCATATGTGTATTTAATGTTATGTTATTCAGGCTTTACGAGGCGCACATGGAAGATATCGCCCACATGGCACCCTTCGTGGGCGCGGAAGGCAATCTCCACGCTGTCGGCTTCGGACACACGCTGCGGCAGCTCATAGACCACGTCGACGAAACGCTCGTCGCGCCAGCGGTCGCCGATGCTTTCCGTGGCTATCACCTCGCCGTCGGCCAATACGTCGAATTTGTGGCTGCCGGTTTCATTGCCCCAATAGCGCACCATCAGGCGCAGGTCGGGAGTGCGCAGCGTGCGCATGCGGTAGGAAAAACTGCCTCCCCAGCCACGCCGGCAGGGCTGGCCGAAAAATACGGCGGCTTCCGTGCGGTCAGCCACCATGAAATGGTCGGCCTCGGGCTGCTGCTCGCCCGCGCGCACGGCGTCGACGGTGCGTGCGTCGAGCGCGAGCAGGGCCTGCTCGTCGCGGAGCATGCGCTCGCGGCGCGCTTCGAACTGTGCGGGACTCATCGTGAGCCAGTACAGCATATAGCGCGCATCGTGTATGGTGCTGAACGGCTGCAGGACCACTTTCCAGTCCGGGTCGGCGAACACGCCTTCGAGCGTGTAGTGGCCCGGGCGGCTTTCGTCCGGGCGTATGGCCGAGAGGAGAGCGGCGCTGTCGGCCAGTATCACGGGCGTTTCAAACACCGAGCGCAACGGGCCGTGGGCTATGTGCGCCCAGCGCGAATCGTCGGCCACGAGTCCGTCGAGCCGCTCGCTGTCGAGCCGTGCGCCCAGCACTATCGGGCCATGCAGTATCGACACATATTGCGGCTCGTGGTTGAGGCGCTCGAGCGAGAAATCCATGGGCAGACCGACCTCCACCACATCGCCGTCGCGCCATCTGCGCGCCACCACGGCGTAGCCCGAGGCGTCCATACGCGCCCGCACCGGCTTGCCGTTGACAGCCACACTCATCTCCGAGCCGGCCGGAATCCACGCCGGACGGCGCACCATAAGCGTGAAGCGCGACGGCCTGTCGAGGCCTACCGTGAGGCGTGTGCTCTGCCCGTGAGGAAACGACGTGTGCTGCGCCACGCGCACACCGCGCTCCTTCCAATCGAGCTCCGACGGTATGAACAGATTGACACGCAGCGTGTCGGCTCCTTCATGCGTGTAAATGAACTGGCCGTACTTGCCATGGTTTTCCATGCCCGTGCCTACGCAGCACCACATGGCGCTGTTGGGCTGCGAATACACCCGGTAGTGGCCCGGGCGCGCCGGCGTGAAATAGACGTATCCGCCGTGCGCGGGATGCTGCGTGGAGAGTATATGGTTGTACAGCGCGCGCTCGTAGTAGTCGGCAAGCGCTGCCGAAGGCGCCTCGCGGAAAAGCCCTTCGGTGAGTTTGAGCATGTTGTTGGTGTTGCACGACTCGGGGCCTTCGCGGTCTGTGACGTAGCTCATGTAGTCGTCAGCCGCGGGGAAGTGCTCGCGGCGGCTGTTACCGCCAATGCACAGCGAACGGTTTTCCGTGACGGTGTGCCAGAAGAAGCGTGCGGCAGCCGCGCACTCGCTGTCGGCTCCGAGCTCGCCTATGCGCTGGAATCCCACCACCTTAGGCACCTGAGTGTTGGCATGCATGTTGTCGAGATTGTCGATGCCGGCCGCCATGGCATCCAGCAGGCGGTGGTGGCAGAAGCGGCGCGCGGCGTCAAGATAGCGCTTGTCGGAAGTGATAGCGTACGCGTCGGCGAGCACTTCGGGCATGCCGCCGTGCTCATTGTCGAGCATATGCTCCATTTGTTCGTCGGAAAGCGCGGCGGTAAGGTCCGCCGCCCAGTCGCACATGCCGAGAAACAGGTCGCGCGCGCGCTCATTACCTCCATAAAGCCACGCATCGCGCAGGCCTGCGAAGGTCTTGTGCACGTTGTACCACGGCACCCACCTGTCCCACACGGCCTTGACGTCGCCGGCACGCACAGCGTCCCACAGCTCGCGGCTGCCGGGCACGCCGCCGCAGTAGCCACAGCCCGACGCCTGCGCACATCGCGCGAGCTCGTCGACCATATAGTCCATGCGGCGTTTCAGCTCCGGGTGCGCTGTGGAGGCATAGCCTATGGCCAGCGCCGAAAGGTAGTGGCCGCCTATATGGCCGTCCAGACCGTCCCAGTTGGCAAAACTCTCGGCTTTCGGCGGCAGACCCGCCTCTTTCAGGTACGGAGCCAGCAAGCGGTCGGTGTCATACGAAAGCAGCACCTGCGAGTTCAGGTCGGCCGCGTGCCGGAAATCGCTTCCGGGCAGAAGCCTCACCTGCGACAACGGAAATTCATTATCATAAAGTCTGTGCTGCGCAGGAGCGGCAAACGCCGCGCACAAGCCCGCGGCGGCAGCTATCAATACGTGTTTCATGGCTTATTCCAATAATAATATACAAAGATAATCCAAAAAGCGCAAACATGGCATAAAATCACGAAAATTTCCCATCACATATTGGCATGCCCGCAAAAAAGCACTATATTTGCATAAAAGTTCTATGAACAACCAACCTTAAAATAATTCATCACCACTATGAATCGCAAACTCTGCGTGATCGCCGCTACCGGCGCCGTTCTGGCTCTGACCTCGTGCGGCAAGAAACTCGGACAGTTCAACTCCGACTATTTCACAGTGAACCCCAACCCTCTTGAGGTTGTAGGCGAAAAGGTGCCCGCCACCGTCACCGCCCGCGTACCGGCCAAATTCTTTGTGAAGAACGCCGAAGTGACCGTCACCCCCTACCTCGTGTACAACGGCACCGAAACCGCATCGCAGGCCTATAGCTTCCAGGGCGAGAAGGTGCGCGGCAATGCTCCCGTAGTGAACTACGAGCAGGGCGGCACCCTCACCATCCCCGTGAGCTACAACTATACCCCCGATATGGCTCAGAGCGTGCTCGAACTCGCGTTCAACGTGCGCCAGGGCAACAAGCAGTATGTGCTGCCGCGCGTGAAGGTGGCCAACGGCGTAATCGCCACCGCCGCCATGGCCGACGCTGCCGGCGTGACTCCCGCTCTCGCCGCCGACGCCTTCCAGCGTATCATCAACGAGAAATACGCCGCCGACATCATGTTCCTCATCAACCAGGCCAACATCCGCGCCGGCGAGCTCAAGACCGACGCCATGCTTGAGCTGCAGAAAGAAATCCGCGAGGCCAACGCTGCCGACAACCGCGTGATCGAGGAAATCAACATCTCCTCCTACGCTTCGCCCGACGGCGGCTACGACCTGAACCGCCGCCTGGCCGAAAACCGCGAAAAGAACACCGACTCGTATCTGCGCAACCAGCTCAAAAAGGACAAAATCACCGAATTCGGCGAACTCACATCGCAGTTCACCGCCGAAGACTGGGCAGGCTTCCAGGAGCTCGTAAGCAAGAGCAATATCCAGGACAAGGAACTCATCCTGAGCGTGCTCTCCATGTACAAGGACCCCGAGGAGCGCGAACGCGAAATCCGCAACCTCTCCAACGTGTTTGAGCAGCTCGCCGACAACATTCTTCCCCAGCTGCGCTACTCCCGCATCACGGCCAGCGTGAACGTGATCGGTAAGAGCGACGAAGAAATCAACAATCTCTTCGACACCAACCCCGCCGCACTCAACGTGGACGAGATGCTCTACGCAGCCACCCTCACCGACGACAACGCCCGCCGCATGGCTATCTACAAAAAAGCCACCGAGCTCTTCCCCAACGACTACCGCACATGGAACGACCTGGGCCTGACACAGTATGTGGCCGGCGACTACAAAAACGCCGCTGCCAATTTCGGCAAAGCCGCCCGTCTTGCTCCCGCCAACGGTGAACCCCAAATGAACCTCGGCCTTATCGAAATGCTCAACAAGAACTACAGCAAGGCCAACCAGCTCTTCGGCTCCGCCGCCGGTGTGGGCGAACTCAACGACGCCCTCGGCGTGTACTATCTGAAGCAGGGCGACAACGCCGCCGCCGCACGCGCTTTCGGCGACAGCAAGAGCAACAACGCCGCTCTGGCACAGATTCTCACCAAGAACTATTCGAAAGCAAAGAGCACTCTCGCCGCCATCAACAACCCCGATGCCAACACCTACTATCTGATGGCCATCCTGGGCGCGCGCACCAACAACCAGCAGATGCTCTCCACCAACCTCAAGCAGGCCGTGCGCCTCGACAGCAGCCTTGCCGCCAAGGCCGCCAAAGACCTTGAGTTCGCCGATTTCAGCCTCCCCTTCTGATCAATCTACGCATAGCGATATAATAAACGGCCGATTCCGCTCCCCGGAATCGGCCGTTTAATTTTTGAATCAGTATTTAGTAGGTCACTTTTTCCTTTATGGAGTTTTTGGTCCATGAGAGCGTGGGATCGGCAAGCCAACCGGGGAAGTCAGGATAGGCATCGCTTATCTTTACGCGTTCCTGAGGCCAGCTCCAGTTTCCTCCGCTTACGAGAATCATCTGCGGGGCTATCTCGCCGCCGGAGTAGTCGGGCCGACCGATTAGATACGTACCGCTGCCAAGCTCGAGATTTTCCATCAGACGCATCCCCTGCTCGTGCTCGTTCATCGCATCCACGTTCAGGGTGTTTCCTCTGTCCACGAGAACTGCAAAGCCACTGATGGTTTTATTTTTTGCCGAAGCTATGTGCGAACCTTGCTCAAGATCAAGCTGATAATCCACCGGGACAACAAACTGAACCGGCTCCGCTTTCAAATTCTGATATTTCTCGCCGGTATTTACCATGGTCTTATAGGAATCAGCGCCGAGCCAGCTGTGCAGTTCTTTGCCCACAATATGTGTACCCTCGGAATATTTGAGGCTGCTCATATAATCCTTTATGGCCTGATTGGCTTCACTATACATCATATCAGCCGTGTCCCCGGTGCCGTCAGGAATAACAGGCAGCTTGCCTGCTTTCCCGGTATAGGTGATATAGATGGGCATAATGCCGCCTGCGGCTTTAGGCGTTACGGTGATTACGCGCACGGGCTCTGCATCGCGCGGGCCCCACTCCTCTGATCGGCGAAAATCGGCATTTGTGTTTTCGGTATTAAGGTCTTTGATTTGGTCGGAGAAGGTGAATACCGCATCGTTGAAGTCCCAGTCGTCAGTAGCTCCCAAGTCTTCGGCAGCTATTGTCCAAGAATACGATTTGCTATTAGTGTATGACGTGGCTCCGCTCCAAGTTTCTGTGGCAATCCATAGGAACACTACATCGCAATAGTCACGCAGATCTCCCGCATATCCCGGTTGCGATGGTGCAGAATTGAATCCGATAAGATAAGTACGTCCCGGATTAATAAATTCAACAAATTTCCCGGATTCCTTGCACCCCTCAATTGTTTCGTCGTAGATATAGAACTCTTCTTTCGCGGAACCAAACCTAAAAGCTCCGTGATGGGCAATATTCAAATGTTTCAGGGGTACGTCGTAATAATTTCCTTTCCAGAATTCAACATTACGATAAGGATTCTCCGAGCTTGCCGCGCAGTTTCCGTCGCCATCAAATCCATAATTAATCTCAAGATACCACCTGTTGGTGCGAGTTTGGTTTTCAAATTGGCTGAAATAATCCTCGATTCTTATTCCACGGCTGGCTATTACATTATGGCCTCCCATATCTTGCAGATATGCTTCTCCGTACGTGCCATCATAAAAATACGGATTTGTAAATAAATTATCGATTTTTAATTCATCAAAAGACGAGCACCACGGGCTATACTTTAATTCGGGAAAAGGAGTGACAGTGCTTTCCTTATCGCTAAAAACTATCTCAATACTTTCAACATCAATATTTTGCCCGAGGTTAGAAGACGAGAACTGTACTTTATAGTCATTGTTACCATACTTGTCCCGTTTCCAGTAAACAGGGAAAATATAGCCTTTTGCCGAACGCTTGAAAAAGTAGTTATAATTTATCGGTTGATAATTAATCGTCTTCTTGTCCATTTTGAAGAAACTCTCCATGACGTCCGACATACGGAAGGCTATATATGGGTTGCCATCGGCGCTTTGGGGCGCAGAGAGGCGCTTGGTCACGGACTTGATTTCGTCAAGATTCACCAGGGCATTTGTGGATGCCGTGCGTTCGCCGTGGCCCGTGGCGATTTTGAGTTCTGTGACGCTGCGGGGAATGGTCACGGGGATGGCAGTGGTACCTGCGGGCACATGGCAGTCGGCAAAGAGGTATTCGGTGCCGTCTATTTCTGCTGTCACGGTGATGTGGTCGCCACTGAGCGAGGTAACTTTCAGGCCCGCGGTGGTCGCCATCGAGAAGTCGTGGCCGGCGGCGGGCACGCCGAATTCCTTTACAAACCCACGGTTGTAGGCCTCGGTGGGCGAAATGATTTGTGGCTCGTCGGCACTGCATGCCGCCAGCGAGATTACCCACAGCAGCATAAGGAGGTGGAGTGTTTTTTTCATAAGGTCTTGGATGTTAGCCTTGTGCCTCCGGCCCAAATTAAAGGCTGATATTTAGATAGATAAAAAAAGCGTGAGGGCCATACCGTTTGCCCGTTCCACCATCTGAGGCCTTCGCATTGCCCATCTTCGTAGAACGAGCAAACATGCAGAAGCCTCACGCGGTATATGAATATATACATCTCCGGGCGACGCTCGCGCGTCGCTTGAAGACGGAATATACATATCCACAAGGCGTCTACCGTTTGCTACAGTCTTGACGAAGATTTGAAAGTTGCGAAGTTTCAGATGGTCAAGAAAGAGCGTCGAGTATACGCTTTCCAAAATTATGTCCGCAGCCCGCCCTCATTGCCCTTGACCGGGCCTCTGCATAACGGTCTGCGCCGTAAAGGTAGCAATATTTTTTTAATACGGCAACATGTGGCTTATAAATCTTTATTTAGAGCCCGTTCCCCGATTTAACAAAAATCGGGGAACGGGCTCTATTATGCAGATAGCCCCGTGCGGGGGGCGCACGGGGCTATCTATGCCGAATGGTCGGCGCACTGTCAGCGGCCGCTGCGGGCGATGGCGTTGCGCAGTATGTCGTTGAAGCTGTCGGCCCGCTGCAGGGCCTCTATAGTCAGATGCATGCGGTAGCGCCAGTAGTGGCGCGAGTTGGCGGGCACGTTTATCTGCTCCTCGCGGGGGTCGGTGCGGCGAAGGTCGCCGTCGATGCTCAGCCAGTCCTGCAGCGGCAGTATGCACAGCATGGACGGCGAGTTCAGGTGCTGCTCAATGATTTCGCGGCATATCCAGGGCTCGGCGTAGTACGGAGCCTCGCCGTCGTGGCGCAGCATGGTGTTGTAGAATCGCTGCGTGGCCGCGCGGTCCTCTTCCCACCACTGGCGTATGCCACCCATGTCGTGGGTGGAGGTGGTGCACACCGACAGATAAGGGTAGCGGTCGGTGTGGCCGAACTCCGTGGCGGGGTCCTTGGGCATACGCTGAATCTCAAGCGCGAGTATGCGCAGGCGGTCCATCACGGCCGGCACGCAATGCGGAATCATGCCGAGGTCCTCGGCACACACGAGCATATCCGTGGCCTGAATCAGCGGCGGGAGCTTCTCCATGGCCTTATGCTCCCAGAAAGCATCGTGGCGGTGGTAGAAGAAATCGTCGTACAGACGGTTGAAGCACCAGCGCTCATAATCGTTCAGCGAGCGGTAGATGTAGGTCTGCTGCGCGGATATGCGCGGATGGTACTTGCCGCGCTCCACGGGGTCTTCAATGAAGAGCACGTTGTCGATAAGGCCCATCAGGGCGTCGCGCAGGCGGCAGTTGTCGGCGGTCGGCGGCAGAGCCGCGAAATGGTCGGCCACCTTGCGCTGGGTGTCGAACTCAGGCAGCAGGCTGTAGCGTCCGTAGCCCTCGGCCTTGAGATAGTGCGCGCGGGCAGTGTCGGTGAGGTCGCCGAAGAAATCGCCGAGAAACCAGTCCATGATGTAAGGCCTGGTGTGCAGGTCGGGATTGATTCTGAAATCGTAATTGCGGCTCAGCTCGTCGGGCGAGAAGGGCAGCGCCGGGCTGAAGATGCCGAGAAGGCCGTGCACGGCATCCATCGGAATCTGCCATATGCGGAAAAATCCCAGCACGTGGTCTATACGGTAGGCGTCGAAATACTGGCTCATCTTGCGGAAACGCGCTTTCCACCACGCATATCCGTCGCGGGCCATCACGTCCCAGTTGTAGGTCGGGAAGCCCCAGTTCTGTCCCAACACGGAGAAATCATCCGGCGGCGCACCGGCCTGACAGTCCATGTTGAACAGCTCGGGCGACTGCCATGCGTCGGCACTCGTGCGGGATATGCCTATGGGTATGTCGCCTTTGATGGCGATACCACGGCTGCGGGCGTAGGCGGCCACATGGCGCATCTGCCTGTCGAGGTGATACTGCAGGTAGCACACATAGTCTATCTCGGTCGAATTCGCCGCGGCAAAGGCGCGCACGGCCTCGGCATCGTAGACCGCGTGCTCGGGCCACTGCGAGAAATCGGGCGTCTGATAGCGGTCGCGCAACACGCAGAAGGCCGCGTAGGGCACAAGCCAGTCGCGGTTGGCCTCGAAGAAGGCCTTGTAGGAGTCGGAGGCTATGGTGGCCGCTCCCTCCTGTGCGAATATTTCGCGGAAGTATTCTATCTTGGCGCTGTTGACCCGTTCGTAGTCTATCTGCTCAAGAGCGTTCAGTTCGCCGGCGAGCGTAGCAAAATACTCGCGTCGCGACTTGTCGGCAAGCGTGCCGAGCTCCTGCAGACGTAAATACATCGGGTGCAGCGCAAATGTGGAGTTGGCGTTGTAGGGATATGAATCCGTCCACGTATGGGTCATGGTGGTATCGTTGACAGGCAGTATCTGCACGAAGCTCTGCCCGGTGGCGGCGGCCCAGTCGACCATCGCCTTCAGGTCATAGAAATCGCCGACACCGAAATCGTCGTCGGAACGCAGCGCAAACACAGGAATGGCCACTCCGGCGCCATGCCACGGCCTGAAGGGGTCGCGCATGCGCAGGCCGGCCAGCACTGTGGCCTCGCCTATGGCCGGGTCGACGCCGAGCACACGGTTTTCGCCATACTCCCAGCCGGCAACGTCGCCTGTGGCCGGGTTCAGCACTATGAATTTGTATTCGGTGGCAGCCGTCAGCTCACGCGCGTCGACACTGCCGCGCCACAGCGGGTAGTCACGGCTGTCGAGGCGCACAGCGCGCGCAGGAATCCACGAACCGAGCGACGGGGTGCTGCCGCATACGGCCACCACGCAGTCGGGCGCGACAACCGGCGCCTCAAGCTCGAAAAACACTCGCCCGGCTTCGGGCTCCGGCGCGGTGCCGGCGGGCTGCGCCGGACGCGCGAACACCGCTCTTGTGAAAGCCGACGCATACATCGGTTTGTCGGCAGGCATGTCGCACCAGTGGTCGTACACATTCATGCTGTGCACCGAGCGGCAGCCGAGCGTGCGGGGCTTGCCCCACTCGCGGCGCACGGTGCGGCCGTCGCGCACCACTATGTAGCTGTACTCGAGCGGCATTTCCGCATCGGGGATGTCGATATTCAGCGTCCACCGGCACCCTTCGGAGTCTGGAGTCATGGGAGCCGCGAAATTGTCGCGGCCGGCGCCGAGAGCCTGCGCGCTGCCGCACACCCTGAGGCTCTCGCCCCACGCCGTGCGGTAGTCAATATGCAATGTGAGCATCATGGCTTGATGAGTATTTTTTAAGCGGTTATGATATAATCTGTTTCTTTGTGTAAAAGTACAAAAAATAGGCGAGAGGCCCGCCTATTTAATGTTTTTTAATAAATCCTGCGAAATCAGCCGCATTTGCTTGTTCCGCAAGAGGTGCAGATGAGGCATCCTTCCTGATATATGAGTGTTTCCTGACCGCACTTGGGGCATGTCTGACCGCTGGCTTTGGTGCCGTTGGGCAGATATTTCTTGAGCGCGCGCTCCACACCCATCTTCCATGTGTTGATGCTCTGCGAGTCGAGCTCGAGGCTGCCCACGAGCTTGAGCACCTGATCTACGGGCATGCCGTAGCGGAGCACGCCGGAGATAAGTTTGGCATAGTTCCAGTACTCGGGGTTGAACTTTTCGCTCAGGCCTTCGATGGTGGTCTTGTAGCCGCGCTTGTTTATGAACTGGAAATCGTAGCGTTTGTTGCCCTCGGCGTCCACAGCCTTGATTATTTTGCCGCGGCTTACGCTCTTGGGGCAGAATATGCCGTCCTCGTCGTCGGTAAGGCCCGTGAAAATCTCGTAGGGCTTGCCGTCGCGCAGACCGATGAAGGCTATCCACTTTTCCTTGTTGTTCTGGAAACGCACCACATCGGCCTCAAGCTCTATGGGGCGCTTGCCCACGTGGAGTGCGGGCTCGGGCGTCTTGGGCTCTTTCTTCTCCATGGCGATAAGCACGCCCGAACGCGAGCCGTCGCGATACACCGTGCAGCCTTTGCATCCCGCATGCCATGCCTCGAGATAGAGGCGGTTGACGAGCTCCTCGCTCACATCCGACGGCAGATTGATAGTGACCGAAATGCTGTGGTCCACCCATTTCTGTATGCGGCCCTGCATCTTCACCTTCTCGAGCCAGTCTATATCGTTGCTGGTAGCGCCGGCGTAGGGCGAGCGTGCCACCAGATCGTTCAGTTCGTCCTGCGTGTAGTCCGGGCGCTCGGGTATGCCGTTGATGCGCATCCAGTCTATGAATTTAGGATGGTAGACGATGTATTCCTCGAAAGCGTCGCCGGTATCGTCCACATAGTCCACGCGCACGGCAGCATCGTTGGGGTTGACCTTGCGGCGGCGCTTGTAAACTGGCATGAACACCGGCTCGATGCCGCTGGTGGTGCGCGTCATGAGGCTTGTGGTGCCTGTGGGGGCTATGGTCAGGCAGGCAATGTTGCGCCGGCCGTGCGCAAGCATGCGCTCGTACAGTTCTGGCGATGCCCCGCGCAGGCGGTTGATGAAGGGATTGTTCTTCTCGCGCTCGGCGTCGAAAATTTCGAAAGCGCCACGCTGCGCGGCCAGCTCCACGCTCGAACCATAGGCCGCGAGTGCCAGCGCGCGGTGCACGCTCTCGCTGAAATCGGTGGCTTCGGTGGTGCCGTAGCGGTAGCCGAGTGCGGCGAGCATATCGCCTTCGGCGGTAGTGCCCACGCCCGTGCGGCGCCCCTTGAGAGTCTTCGACTTTATCTTAAGCCACAGATTGCGCTCGGTGGCCTTCACCTCTTCTGTTTCGGGGTCGGAGTCTATCTTTTCGAGAATACGGTCTATCTTCTCCATCTCGAGGTCGATGATATCGTCCATGATGCGCTGGGCTTTCGCCACATGCCCGGCAAAGAGTTCGAAATCAAACGACGCTTCGGGCGTGAATGGATTGCGGACGTAGCTGTAGAGATTTATGGCCAGCAGGCGGCAGCTGTCGTAGGGACAAAGCGGAATCTCGCCGCAGGGGTTGGTGGAAATGGTGCGGAAACCAAGGTCGGCATAGCAGTCGGGCACACTCTCGCGGGTGATGGTGTCCCAGAACAGCACGCCGGGCTCGGCCGACTTCCAGGCATTGTGTATGATTTTGCCCCACAATGCCTTGGCGTCAATCTCCTTGCTCACAAGCGGCGCATCGGATACCACGGGAAACTGCTGCACGTACGGAGCGCCGCTTTCCACGGCCTGCATGAAGGCGTCGTCGATACGCACGCTCACATTGGCGCCGGTGACTTTTCCTTCGGTCATCTTGGCATCAATGAAGGCTTCGCTGTCGGGATGCTTGATGCTTACGGTCATCATAAGCGCGCCACGGCGTCCGTCCTGCGCCACCTCGCGTGTGCTGTTGGAATAGCGCTCCATAAAGGGCACGAGGCCGGTGCTGGTGAGTGCGGAGTTTTTGACGGGCAAACCCTTCGGGCGCAGATGCGACAGGTCGTGGCCCACGCCGCCGCGGCGCTTCATGAGCTGCACCTGCTCCTCGTCGATGCGTATCACACCGCCATAGCTGTCGGGAGCGCCGTCAAGACCTATCACGAAGCAGTTGCTGAGCGAGCCCACCTGATAGCTGTTGCCTATGCCCGACATAGGGCTTCCCTGCGGCACAATATACTTGAAATCCTTGAGCAGGGCGAATATCTCGTCCTCGCTCATAGGCTCGGGGTATTTGTTCTCTATACGGGCTATTTCGCGGGCTATGCGGCGATGCATATCGTCGGGGGTAAGCTCGAAAATGTGTCCGAACGAATCTTTCAGGGCATATTTGCTGGCCCATACACGTGCGGCGAGTTCGTCGCCGCCGAAATATTCGAGAGTAGCAGCCTGGGCTTCTTCGAAGGTATAATGCTTGGTGTTGTCTGACACGGTGTGTGGTGTGAGGAAATATTGTAATTGACTTAAGGGTTGGTTTAATGTGCGGCAAGCTCGGCCTCGATGGCCACTATGTCGTCGTGCAGCTGTTTCTCGAGCGGCAGTCGCTCCTCGATATTGCGGCACGCATAGAGCACTGTGGCGTGTGTGCGGTCGAGCCGCGAGCCTATGGCGGTGAGAGGCATTTTAAGCACTTTCTTGGCCAGGAACATCACTATCTGGCGGGCGTCGCTGATTTCGCGCTTGCGGCTTTTCGTGAAGATGGCGTCGGACTCGAGGCCGTAATGATCGCACACGGCTGTGGCTATCTCTTCGAAGTTGACCTGACGGCGATTGATGCGCACGGCGTTGGCCACGACGGTGCGGGCCAGGTCGAGCGTGATATCCAGCCCGAGCACGGTGGCACGGCCTATGAGCGACACCACGATGCCTTCAAGCTCGCGGATGCTGTCCGTGACATTGGCAGCGATGTAGTCTATAACTTCTTCGGGCAGCTCCAGGCCGTCCTGCTCGGCTTTCTGCACAAGCACGTTGCGGCGCAGTTCCACGTCGGGATTCTCAAGTTTTACGCTCATGCCCCAGCGGAATCGCGACAGCAGGCGGTCTTCAAACCCCTCCATATCGGCCGGCGCGCAGTCGCTCGACATGATTATCTGCTTGCCGTTCTGGTGCAGATGGTTGAATATGTGGAAAAACGTGTTTTGCGTCTTGGGCTTGTCACGGAAATCCTGTATGTCGTCGACTATCAGCGTGTCGATGCTCTGATAGAAATGGAAAAAGCTGTTGGTGGTACCTTTGGCCTCGGCCGTGGTGTACTGGCTCTGAAACAAGCGTGCCGTGACATACAGCACCTTGGCCGCCGGGTTGCGCTCCTTCACGCGTATGCCTATGGCCTGCACGAGGTGGGTCTTGCCCACGCCGGTGGAACCGAAAATAAACAACGGGTTGAACGTTTTGATTTTCGGGTCGTTGGCTATGGTCTGCCCGATGGAGCACGCCACCTTGTTGCTGAAGCTGCAGCAGTAGTTCTCGAAATTGTAGCGCGGATTGAGCCTCGGGTCAATCTCGCCCACAGGCTGCGCGGCAAACGGATTGCCTCCCGCAGCGGCCGCGCCGGAATTGAGTATCGCCGGCGACGGTTCGGCCGAACGGATGTTGACGGCCGACGCGGGCACGTCCTTGACCTGGTTGTAATGATAGTACAGCTTGACACCCTGTCCGTACACCTTGCGTATGGCTGCCCCGAGCAGTCCGAGGTAGCGCTCCTCGAGCTGCTCCACAAAGAAGGCCGACGGCACCATGAGCGTCAGGCTCACGCCGTCGAATCCCTGCGAGGCAACATCCCGAAACCACGCGTCGAACTGTGCGGGGGGAAGATAGTCTTTGATTATCTGACGACATTCCTCCCAAAGCTGTTGATGATTCTTTTCCATTCAGGACAGTGGGTTGGCACAACAAAATTGACAATAATTTTTTGAAAAAACAACAGCCCGAAAATTTGGAAATATCGAAAACTTTACAACACCCTACCTCACAACATGTTAAAAGCAGAAATTCCGAAACGAATTTCTGCTTTTAACACACAGGCCATTTTCAGACCTATCAGAGATATGCGACCCCGGCGTTAACACTGAGCCGGCTCGCGCCATACCTCAAAGAAGTTTGATATTGATATAGCGTTTGGGATGGGCTTTGATGTCGACAAACAGCGAGTCGAGCGAGCCTATGGCGCTGTTGATATTTCTGTACAGCTCGGGGTCCTTCATAAGCAGGCCGAGCGAACCGTCGGGGTCGTTGAGCTGCTCGCTCAATGCGCGGAGATTGGCCACCGCAGCTGCCATGTCGGCCACAAGCGAGTCCACCGGCACGCCGCTCAGTCGGTCGCTCAGCACGGCCATGTCGTCGGAGATAGTGTCGAGGTTGGATGTCAGGTGTTTCACATCCCTGAGCACTGGCTGCAGCGCCGAAAGCGACGCCGACAGCGTGCGCGTGGACGCTTCCAGATTGGCCGTGATGCCGTCAAGACGGCGCACCGACGATGTGAGCGCGGGGTCGCCGGTGATGGCGTTGAGGTTCGACAGCAGTGTGTCAATCTTCGGGAATATAGCTTCCACGGAAGGCATCACCTTGCCCACGCCTGCCATCAGCCCTTTGTCGGTGACGCCTACCAGGTCGTCGCCCACGCGATGGCTCTCGGAGGCAGTGCCGGGACGCAGCGCTATCGAGGCTGTGCCGAGCAGGTCGGCAGCCAGCACGGCTTCCGTGCCTTTAGGCAGTTTCAGCTGTTTGTCGAGGCTTATTTCCACTTTTACATGCCCGGGGTTGTCGTACTCGTATCTGATTTCCCGCACCTGGCCCACTTTGAAGCCGTTGAGCGTGACCGGGGCGGATATGGCGAGTCCTTCCACGTCGGTGTACTGTACATAATAATAGTTGGCCGATTTGAACACATTGACTCCTTTCAGGAAATCAATGCCGAAAATCAGCAGCGCCAGAGCCAGCAGCACGAGGCCGCCGATGGTGAGTTCTTTTTTTAATGTACTTTTCATATGTACGGTTGTGTTGAGTTATCAGATTCGTTTTCCATCCTGCAGTTTGATTATGAACGCTTCAGGATGCTTCTTGCGCACTTTGGCAAGGGCCTTTTTCGCCTGAGAGAGCGTGGTGAAACTGCCGGAATAATACTTATATAGTCCACCGTCGTGGTAACATTCCACATTGTCGACGCCCGCCAGACGCCTGTCGGAGGCCTGCAGACGGCTGCCGCTGGTCAGAAACTGCACATGGTATGTGGGTTCCGCCCGACTCGCGTCAGCAGCTTCTGTTGCCGCTTCGGTGTGCCGGGCCACGGTGTCGCCGCTCAATTCTTCGCTTCGGGCTGCCTTGGAAGCGATGTCGGTGCGCCTGTGGCGGCTGTAGTAGGCCGTGAATGCATTGGCCAGCGCCCTCGCGCATTTCTCCCGTCCGTCGGCCGAGTTCAGAAACTGCTCCATGCGCGGGTTGCATATGAAATCGAGCTCCACAAGCACCGACGGCATGGCCACGGCCCAAAGCACCCAGAATCCGGCCTGACGCACACCCTTGTCGGCACGCCCTGCCGTGGCAATCAGCTCGTTCTGCATCGAGCCGGCTATCTCTATGCTGTTGGCCACATGGCTGTTCTGATTGAGTTCAAACATTATGTAGCTTTCCGACGAGTTCGGGTCAAAGCCCTGATACTTGGCGCTATAGTCAGGCTCAAGTTCCATCACGGCGTTCTCGCGCATGGCCACGCTGAGGTTGTTGTCGCTCTTATGCAGCCCGAGCGTGTATACACTCGCTCCGTGCACGCTCTGGCGGTTGCGCGAGCGCTTGTCGACACTGTTGACGTGTATCGACACAAACAGGTCGCCGCGCGCGCTGTTGGCCACGTCGGCACGCTGCTGCAGCGTCAGATACCGGTCTGTGTCGCGGGTATATTCCAGCTTCACCTCGGGGTGCTCTTTGCCTATAATCTTGCCGAGCCGGCGCGCCACATCGAGCACAATGGTCTTTTCGTTGGTGAGTTTTCCCACACAGCCATAGTCCTTGCCGCCGTGGCCGGGGTCGAGCACAAGCGTGAACGGACGCTGCTCCTGAGCCGATACGGCCACTCCGGCCGCTCCATACAGAGCGACCACGACTGTGAGCACGCGAAATAAAACCGTTTTAAGCATATACGGATGCAAAAATACGGAATTCTTTGCTTTCTGAACGCCTGCGCGGGCAGATTTTTGTTCGGAAACGGCAAAAAACTCCAATTTTCGGGCCATAGGGCACTATCACTCTCTGCAGATATCGGAGATTATGAAATCGAGCATCGCGTCGGCCGACACTGCCAGACCGGCCGAATCGGTGTCGGCGCCGGCTATGTCCATGGCGTGCATGCAGTCGAGCGCGAAGCCTTCGAGCAAGCGGCAGCGCCCGGCGTCGAAGCGCCCGCTCTCGATGCCTTCGGCCAGCAGCGCGTGAAGCATGGCCTTGGCCTGGCCGCTTACAAGGCTGCGCACGCGGCTCATACGCCGCAGGTCGGGCTTAAACAGGGCGCGGAGCGATGCCACGGCCGATGTGTGCTCGCGACGCTGCACAAGACGCACCGACAGAAATTCACGCAGACGCGTTTCCACGGGCGCGTCGGCTTCGACGGCGGCTTTCAGACGCTCCAGCAGAAACTCGCTGTCGCTCTGCAGCACTGCCGCATACACCTCTTTTTTGTTTCGGAAATAAGTGTACACCGTGCGCCGGCCACGCTCGCTCGCGGTGGCAATATCGCCCATCGTGGTGGCTTCAAGTCCTTTGCGGGCAAAAAGCTGCCGGGCTACGTCTATAAGGTGGTCGCGGGTGGTGTGGGCCATGTCTTAATAAGAGCCCGTTCCCCAATTCTTGTTAAATCGGGAGCTGTCAGTCTTTGAGCTATTTTGCTTTAAACAGTCAAAGGATGGCTGCGGCCGGTTTCTCATTGGGGCGGTAGGCTTTTTTAGTTTATAAATCTGTATATATTTGAACCGATTCTATTATCAAGTCACCTTGGTGTCGTTCCACGACCCCCGGTTTAACAAAAGTTGGGGAACGGGCTCTAAATATTGCGCGAAGTTAGGTATTTTTCCGCACATATTGCGTTTTTTTGCTATTTTTGCGACAAAATTGTCAAATAATGGCGAACATCACAAAAACCAATGCAGCGCGCCTGCTCGACAAAGCGCGGATAGCCTACCGGCTTGTCCCCTACACCGTCGACCCGGACAATCTCGCCGCCGACCACGTGGCGGCGGAGCTTGGGGAGGACATACGACAGGTATTTAAAACCCTCGTGCTCAAAGGAGAGCGCACCGGGCATTTCGTATGCGTAGTACCCGGCGACTGCGAAGTCGACCTTAAAAAAGCCGCACGCGCGGCAGGCGACAAGAAAGCCGACCTTATACCGATGAAAGAACTGCTGCCCACCACCGGCTATATACGCGGAGGATGCTCGCCTATCGGTATGAAGAAAGCGTTTCCGACCTTCTTTCACTCTACCGCTACGGATTTCGACACCATATTTGTGAGCGCAGGCGTACGCGGCCTGCAGCTGGCCGTCGCCCCGGACGCGCTGATTGCCTTCACAGGCGCCACCATTGCCGATCTCGTACAGGAATGAACACGCTGGGACACATTTTCCGATTCACAAATTTCGGAGAAAGCCACGGGCCGGCCATAGGCGGCGTGGTGGACGGCATGCCCGCCGGACTGCCGCTCGACGTCGCCGCCATACAGTGCGAACTCGACCGACGCAGGCCGGGCTCGGGCGCAGCCGGCACCTCTTCGCGTCGGGAGAGCGACCTCATTGAAATCCTTTCAGGCGTGTACGAGGGTGTCACCACCGGCACTCCCATCGCTTTCGTGATAGCCAACATCGACGCGCGCCCTGCCGACTACGACTCCATGCGCCACGCCCTGCGCCCCGGCCACGCCGACGCTACGTACATGCTGAAATACGGCGTGCGCGACCACCGCGGCGGCGGACGCGCGAGCGCACGCACCACCGCGGCCACCGTGGCGGCAGGAGCCATGGCAAGGCAGCTGATAGCGCACAGCGGCATAAGCGTGCGCGCCTACGCGTCAAGCATAGGAGGCGCCACCGATGCCGAAGGCATGGCGCGCGAACTGCGCGAGGCGCAGCAGGCTGCCGACACGACGGGCGGCACTGTCACGTGCGTCATATCAGGCTGTCCGGCCGGACTCGGCGAGCCCGTGTTCGGCAAGCTCCAGGCACGGCTGGCCGCAGCCATGATGAGCATCAACGCCGCCAAGGGCTTCGAGTACGGCGAGGGCTTCGCCTCTGCGGCCATGCGCGGCTCGCAGACGCTCGACCGCCCCGTGGGCATAGACAGCGCGCTGCACACCGAGGCCAACCACGCGGGGGGCATACTCGGCGGCATCAGCACCGGCGAAGATATCACCATGAGGGTTGCTTTCAAGCCCATAGCCACCATGATGCGCGCCGTCGACACCATCGACTCGCACGGACAGCCCTGCACGTTAATGGCAAAAGGAAGGCACGACGTATGCGCCGTGCCTCGCGCCGTGCCGGTGGTGGAAGCGATGGCTTGCCTCACCATGGCCGACGCCCTGCTCGCTGCCCGCGCCGCGGGTCAGTTGAGCACCTTATAGCCTTTTTCGGAAAGAGCCTCGCGTATGTGGTCTATATGGCCGTTGTCGCGCGTTTCAAGCTCGATGCGTATGGTGCAGCCGTTGATCTCTGCGCTTGTATTTATGCGCTCGTGGCTCACTGATATTATATTGCCGCCGGCGTCAGCAATCACATTGCACACGCCCGACAGCTGTCCGGGCTTGTCGGCAAGGTCGATGGAGAACGTGTAGTTGCGGCCGCTCTTAGACAGACCGCGCGTGATGACACGGCTGAGCGTGCTCACATCGATATTGCCGCCGCTCACCAGGCATACCACTTTTTTGCCTTTGACGGGCACCTTGTCGTACATCACAGCAGCCACGCTCACGGCGCCGGCGCCTTCTGCCACTATTTTCTGCTGCTCTATGAGCGCGAGTATGGCTGCGGCTATTTCGTCGTCGCTCACGGTAATCACCTCGTCGACATAGCGGGCACACATCTCGTAGGTGTTGACACCGGGCTCCTTTACGGCTATGCCGTCGGCTATGGTGCTCACCTCGCCCAGCCGGGCTATATGGCCCTCCTGCAGCGAAGCGGCCATGGACGGCGCACCCGACGACTGCACGCCGTAGACCTTGATTTCGGGACGCAGAGTCTTGATGGCAAACGCCACACCGCTCACAAGACCGCCGCCGCCGATGGGCACGACCACGGCCTCAACGTCAGGCATCTGTTCGAGTATCTCAAGCCCTATGGTGCCCTGCCCCGCTATCACTTTGGGGTCGTCGAAAGGATGCACGAAGGTATAGCCTTTCTCCTTCTGCAGTTCGATAGCACGTGCGTAGGCGTCGTCGTACACGCCCGGCACAAGGCACACCTCGGCGCCATAGCTCTTCGTGGCCTCCACTTTGGAAATAGGCGCTCCGGCCGGAAGGCAGATCACGGCCTTTATGCCATTGCGGCGCGCACCCAAGGCCACGCCCTGCGCGTGGTTGCCCGCCGAGCATGCTATCACACCGCGAGCCTTCTCCTCGTCGCTCAGCTGCGATATCTTGTAGTAGGCGCCACGCAGCTTGAACGAGCCAGTGAGCTGAAGATTCTCCGTTTTAAGATACACATCCGCCTCGGGATTGATTTTGGGAGCGGGTATGAGCGATGTTTTCCGCGCGACGTCCTTCAGTACGGCAGCGGCATTGAAAATCTCACTAATTTCCAACATGGTGTTTATGTTACTCTAAAGGTAAGTTGTTTAGTTCCTCGATATAATCCAGCAAAGCCTCGCGACCGCGGCGGTCGGCGCTCGATGTTCTGAACACGGGCGGCAGCTCCTCCCAGCGCTCCATCAGTGCCGAAAGATACACCTCGGTGGCTTTTTTGGCCGCAGTGGAACTCAGTTTGTCGAGCTTGGTGAACACTATACTGAACGGCACGCCGTTTTCGCCGAGCCACTCCATGAATTCGAGGTCGATGCGCTGAGGCGCGTGCCTTGAGTCGACAAGCACGAAAAGAGTGGTCATTTCCATGCGGTTCAGTATATAGTCCTTTATCAGCTTCTCGAGCTTTGCGCGGTCGGCCTTGCTGCGGGCGGCATATCCGTAGCCGGGCAGGTCTACCACAAACCATTCGTCGTTCACCAGAAAATAATTGATAAGCATGGTCTTGCCGGGAGTAGACGACGTCTTTGCCAGGTCTTTCCGGCCAAGCAGCATATTGATGAGCGACGATTTCCCCACATTGGAGCGTCCGATGAAAGCATATTCGTGTCGCTTTGCATCGGCCGGACATTTGGCTGCGGAAGGTGCGCTCACTACGAAGCGCGCATTGTTTACTATCATAACCTGCTGTGTATAAATAAAAAAAGACTCTCGAGCGCGGGGCTCAAGAGTCTTTGGCGAGTAGCGAATCAGGGACTACCACCTTTTTGTCTAACTCTCTGCCCATAACGGGTTTACGTTTAGGTTCGTTTTTATTTGTATCACATTTGTATCACAACATTTTTGGCTATCTCATTGTGTTGTAAACGCTTACGCATTTACGGCAGCTATTTGCTTGATAATGCGTCAATTATCCTATGCAGCGCATCGATTTGCAATTTCGCGCCCTCGTATGCCTGCTTGTAGTCGGCGTTGAGGTCGCCGCCTCCCTGCATAGTCATTGCTCCCTCGCCGGTGCATATCCATGCGAGGTTTAGTTGCGGGAACGCCTTGATAATGCGTCCGAGCATTTCGGTGCCGATGTTGCCCTTGCCGGTGTGCATGTTGTTGGATATGTACTTTGGCGAGAGGCTGCATATCCGCTCGAAGTCGTACTCGCTCTTGCAGAGGCCCTGGCCCTGCGCCCACTTGACAAACTCCCGGAGGCGCTGGATGGGGGTGGACTGTTTTATTTCGTTTTCTGTTGCCATATTCTGATAAAATGACTATATTTGCGGTATGACAATATCCATTTCTTATCATTTGCCTGACGGCATTGCCTTGGATTCGTCCCGAACAGCTGAGTGTTTCGCTGACGTTTCGATTTCCAATATCCGTATAGAATCATTAGCTAATGTGCTCGCAGAACTTTCTAAACTTTCGGTCAATGACTTTGCACGGCTTGCTACGCTATCTTCATTCAAACCCAATTGCGACTCGGACGACCATAATGTTGAATCGATTATGAGGCGGTTAGCTTCGCCACATTCGGGGTTGTCTGATTGAGTGTAGCCTCTTAGCGCCCACCCGGCATATCCTGAGATTAGTGCGACTGCTACATTTTCGACTATGCGTAACACTAATCCTTTTGCGTTGCGCCTTGTTTGCGCCCTACTCAATCGTGTATAACCGCCACTTTCAAGGAACGCCTTGCCATTGGTGGTTATACGTATGAATATCGGGGTCTTCTCGGCGTCGTATTTTACCGTGATAAAACCCGCTTGCTCCAAATCAAACAAATGCTTCGTCAATCCCTCAATCTCGTTGATGGGCTTGAACGCCTGAATCTGCGCCAGTATGCGGTCTTTCTCTTTCGCTTCGCTCATTAGTCGGCGGGGGTAGTTAGTCAGTAGTGATAAATTGGCTAAAATACTTGATTAGGGAAGTAGCCTTTTCTCCCTCAATTTTTTTAAGAGCTTCGCATAAACGCTTAATCGCATCTTGGTCGAGTTGTTCCAAATTAAACGCTTTGCTCTTGTATATCTCCAACCAATCAAGGAGTTGGTCTGTGTGCTTTGAGTTTTCAGCATCATTACTTTTCTCCAATGCAACCACAAGACGATTAAATGCTTCGGAGAATTGATTCAACATCATGTGGTTAGTAGCCCATAATAGTTCAAGCATTGCTTGATTATTATTGTCATACTCTTGAATTTCCTTGTTTATTATGGAAGACACCTTGCTCTCGACCTCAATCTTGAAATCTTTGAATTTATCGAGAATATCGCTTATCTTTCCTTCATACTCTTCTTTTAGGCGTTCTCTTGTTTGTTCAATTTCTTGTCGCGCATTAATAGTCTGCCATATTTGCCATCCTACGAGAAGGGTTACAATCACACTCAAAGTCGCCACGATTATTCCAGCTGAGCTATTAGAGTCAAAAGCCAAATCACAATAGCAGGCGTAACCAATCCACCCGCCAAGTATTGCTACAATGATGTATAATATAACGATTGCATTTCTCATTATTTCTTCCCTTTCAGTTCATCAATACGTTCTTTCAGCTCTGATATACGCTCGTCTTTGTCGGTTATGATGCTTTTGAGGTCTTTTATTTTATCCTCTTTATGGGCGAGGCATACTTTCAGATGTTCTACATCTTTCTCCAACCCTTTTATGTACGCAATCAATTCAGGAGATGCGCCATTGAAATATACGTTATTGTCGCCTTGTTGATTATTGTTGCTATCGCCTTGAGTATTTTCATAAGTTGGGACAGCTCTAAGCATTTCGCCATTGCCAGTTTTAAGCCATTCAATATTGAGGCGAGGATAGGCTTGCGCAATTTTGTGGAAAGTGGCACCATAGCTCTTTTCAGTCATTTTGCTTGCGGTGCCAGCCTTTATATCACATTGACGCTCAAAGGCTCTCATAGATATATCCTCATAATTGAGGAACTGTTGTAGCCTATCTTGCAAAGTGTTCATATCTTAACAAATGTTAAATAATAGATGAAAGTTTGGAATGTTTGGAGTTTGATATTACCTTTGCATTGTCTTTCCGCCAAAGCAGTGGCGAGAGGCAATACAAAGGCTGGCGGCGACACTTCGCTACCTATCATATATTCTCAACTGCAAAGTTAGCCGTTAGCTTTTGTTTTTACAAGTTTTTGAGCAGTTATTTTCCGTAAAAACGAAATGGCACAGGAATTAAAACATGACGCATTAAAGAAGATGAAGCTCGGAGGGCGGCCGAAGGTGTTTCGGTTCAATACTCCCGCTGAGTTTGAGTCGGCGAGGAAGAACGCCGAATACATACAAAAGAATTGCCCTCGCCCCGACGGCGCACGATACAATGTGAAATGCTCCTATCAGTCGGGCACAATAACGGTGACGCTAACTGAAAATGATACAGAAGGATGAAAAAGTTTGAATACTACTCGTTCTGCGGAACTCACGGCGACACCACCGACGAATATCTTGACAAACTTGGCAAGGACGGCTGGGAGGCATATGCAGTAGTTCCTAACGGCGACACCATAGTGGTCTACCTCAAAAGGCATAAGCGATGACAACAAACTTCTCTCCCAAGCAGCTTGAGATAATCGCACATAAAGTCGCTGAAAAGCTCATGGAATCCCAAGATGAGATGTGGCCACTTGAAAGGTTGCACAAAGAAAAAGGGTTTTCCAAATCCTATATCTACCACAATGCGGATATTCTCGGAGGTGTGAAAGCCGGTGGCAAATGGTTTTTCTCCAAGCGTAATATTGAAGCCCTAATTAAAAGCGGGCAATTATAACAGCCCCGCGGCTCTGAGAGCCGCGGGGCTCCAAGAGAGGACATTGACATCGCGGACTTGTATGGAAAGCCCATACATTTGAAGTGAACAACGATATATCTTCCCGGCGCAGCCGTGCAACGCGGACGCAGGGGAGGAAAGAAAAGAGGTTACGACCTCGGTTGAAACCTCAGCCATAACCTCCCGACACGGGGTTAGCCGCGTCTTACGCGGACAGATGTCCGAACCGTGGTGCGAACGGATGTGCGCACGGTTACTTTGATTTTACCCATAGTTGTACCATTTTGGGAATTTTGAGTTCTAAAATGACTCCCTCTTTGGAGCCTCGCTTTTCCCCGTAGAGGAAGGCGCTATTGGCAAAATCAAAGCCTCCGCAAAGATAATCAATTTATCCGTACGGAGAAAACGGAAGCCACATAGCTCAGTTGGTAGAGCGGTCTGCAAAACAGATGCGTCGCCGGTTCGATTCCGGCTGTGGTTCCTAATTTAATCAATATGAATTATAGTAGAATAGAAGAATTGGCTCACAGAAAGGGTTATCGCGTGGATGCTGACGGATGTCTGCAATCTCCATCTCGAGGCGCTGTAAAGTACACCATCTCACCAACGGGGTATAGAAACTTTACAATACGCATTAAAGGGAGAAATAGGCAGCTTCGGATTCATAGATTGGTTGCATACCAAAAATATGGAGAAGGAATCTATGAGGACGGAGTGGTTGTTCGCCACTTGGATGGCAACCGTCAGAATAATTCTTTTGACAATATAGCCATTGGAACGCAGAGTGATAATTGTATGGATGTCCCACGTGAAATACGTTTACGCACAGCTATCTACGCCACCTCTTTTATGACCAAATATGACAAAGAGGTTGTTGAGAGGATTAAAGAGTTCAAAAAGACTCATGGTTACAAAGAAACAATGCGCGAGTTTGGAATAAGTAGCAAAGGGACTCTTTGGAATATTCTAAACAAACGATAAATCATTACTTTGTTTGACACCACAAAGTTAGTGAAAATCGCGGAGGAATCCGCATAGCGGCATGGCGGAATTGGCAGACGCGCCTTGCTAAAACAAGGTGGCAGAGGGTTGAGATTCTGGATGATAAAGCCCTCGTAAGACCATGCGGGTTCGAATCCCGCTGCCGCAACAAATCCTAATTCAAAAACAATATGGAACATACATTTAAAGAGGGCGATAGAGTCAGAGTCATAGACTCGCGGCCTGCGGATTGGTGCGAGAGTCCTCTCTGGACTGACGAAATGAATAGATATGCCGGAAAAGAGGGAGTAGTAGTAGAGCCATCCAATGTGCGTGCTGTTGGAGTTCAGTTTGAGGATGGTAAATCTTGGCACTACAAGCCATCCTGGCTGAAACCGCTGGAAGCCCGGCAAGAACCCCTGCTCAAAGTCGGCGACCGTGTGAGGCTTTTGAGGCCCCGCTACCGTTATCCTGCGGGGGAAATTCTAACTATTGAGGAAGTTGAATCCAACGACCTTCGCCTTCCTTACAAGGTTGGAGGCTGGTGGATGGGAAAAGAGGATGTAGAGCCTATATCCGAACAACTCCAAAAGGCCAACAGCAGCCTTTCTGAGATTAAACGTATTCTCGGAATATGGCGCGCCCAGGGACCGACAGCAAAACTGCCGCTAATCAACAAAACCAAGTTATTAACCACCATAAAATTAGATTAGAAATGAAAGAAAAGAAAATGAAACGCATCGAGGCCATCATCAAAGGCCGCAAATTCACCGAAGCACTCTTCGGCCTCAAAAAGAAACAGATCCGTCGCGCCCTCGAAGCTGCCGCCGACAACGCCGAGAAGCAGAAAGAGGAAGCCGCAATCGCCTACGAGCAGGCTTTCACCCATCTGGCGGATGATGATGTCAACTACCAGCTCGTCATCGGGGAGATGCTGGCACACAAGCAGACCATCATCTCCGCCGGGGCCACCATCGAGGCCGTCGAAGAAATCAAGGCCGACCTCGAAGCCGAAATCACGGTAGAGGCCGAATAACGCTCGGCCGGTCACACACAGCGCACGACACAGTGGGGAAATGCCGCCCACGGAGCGGGTGAAATCACTAAAACCTGGCACACCCGTACTGGCCAACGGTTGCAGCCATCGCGGCTGCCGTGCGCACTATAAAATAACAAAAAATGGAAGTAACATTTGACGAGATAAGCGGAACGTTCGCCATTGCCGAGCTGACATTTGAGCAGTTAGACCACATTCTAAACTGCATAGCTTTCGCAACGGAACATGACGCAAGGATGCCGAAAGAGAAAGACTCCGACCCGAACAGAAAGCGTATCAACATTGAAAGAGCCAAACGATACAGGAAACAATGAAAGCCTTGCGGGTTAGGCACCGCCTCTGCAAAGGGATATAGAAACACGGGAATAAAACTCAGTTTAAAGCTACTCAGAATACCGTGACTTAAAAGGCTTTTTTAACTCTACCAATATGAAAACAACAACTATCCGGCGACGCATTGCCGCAGTCGCAGTCGCATCCGTAGGCATGCTCGGTCTGTTTGTGGCTTCGGGAGAGCCCGCCGAGCCAACGGGTGCCGCCGAGGCGTTTGCCAGGACATGTGCAGCTATGGGCGTCTTTGTCTTGTGCTGCTACGCAGTCTGCAAACTTGTCGACGGCGGCACAGACACCGAGAACCCGCACACAACAACCTCACAACATAAAACACATGGAAATTAATACACAATTCGCTATCGGCGACAAGGTATGGACCGTCAATCGCTGCAAGGCTGTGGAGCTGACGGTTGACAACATCTCAGTGTGCGAGCGTGAAGGCGTTCCGCGCATACTCTATGCCGGCAAGGACGCCGCCGGCGCCGTAACAATCGCTTACGAGCACGAGTGCTTCGCAAGCAAACAACAACTACTAAACTACATCTCCGGCAATGGAAACGAAAATATGTAAAGCCTGCGGACGCGAGCTGCCGTGGACTGATTTCCGCCTCATCAAAGGCGATGTGAGGGCGGCAACCTGCAACGCCTGCATCGCGGAGAAACGCGCTCAGACGCGCTACGAACGTGCCCAAGTGGGGGGGGGGGTAAACTCAGCCCTTTATGGCCCCCGCACTGCCAGCGCAGGGACCGGGGCGGGGAAGTGCGCATATGG
>CAMWTJ010000020.1 GCA_947177185.1 uncultured Porphyromonadaceae bacterium
TTAGATTTAAGGTTAAAGTTTTTCGGTTGTCGTGAGACAGCCGATTTTCTTTTTTTATACCTTTGCACTCCCAAACGGTACAGCAGGTATGAACAAAGCATTGTTTGCCCTCGCGCTCGGCACTTTCGCCCTTGGCATAGCCGAGTTTGTAATGATGGGCATATTGGTGAACATAGCCGACAGTTTTTCTATCACGGTGAGTGCGGCGGGCCATTTCATTTCGGCCTACGCCACAGGCGTGTGTGTGGGCGCTCTTGCGCTGTTGCGCGTGCGCCGCTTTCCGCTCAAGCGCATAATGCTGCTGCTGGCGGCTCTGATAGCCGTCGGCAATCTGGCCGCGGCGGCCGCTCCCGGCACCTGGGCTCTGCTCGCCGCGCGCTTTATATCGGGCCTGCCTCACGGCGCCTACTTCGGCGTGGGAGCCATAGTGGCCCGCCGGCTCGCGGCTCCGGGCCGCGAGGTGCAGGCCGTGGCGCTGATGATAGCGGGCATGACCGTGGCCAACCTCGTGGGCGTGCCCGCCGGCACATGGCTGGCCAACGCGCTGTCGTGGCGGCTGGCGTTTCTGTGCGCGGGCGTGGCGGGCGCGGCCACCTTCGTGTGTCTGCGGCTGTGGCTGCCGTACATGGCTCCGCTGGCCGACACCGGCCTGCGCGGCCAGTTCCGCTTTCTGCGCACGCTGCCGCCGTGGCTCATATTCGGCGGCGTGTTCATAGGCCAGAGCGGCATATATTGCTGGTACAGCTACATCGACCCGCTGCTGACACGCGTCAGCGGCTTTTCCGCCGCCGACCTCACATGGCTGATGCTGCTGGCCGGCACAGGCATGTTTGCCGGCAATCTGCTGGCCGGGCGCCTCTCGCTGCGCTACAAGCCGGCGCTTATAGCCGGAGGCATGCAGGCCTCGGCACTGGTGTTTCTGCTGCTTATATTCTTTTTCGCCGATGTGAAATGGGCAGTGGTGCCGCTCACGTTTGTGTGCACCATGGCCATGTTCGGCTCGGGCAGTCCGCTGCAGTCGTCGATAGTGGTGTATTCGCGCGGCGGCGAGATGCTGGGTGCTGCTCTCATACAGATAGCCTACAACGCCGGCAACGCCATAGCCGCCGCCGTGGGCGGCGCCGTGATACACGCCGGCTGCGGCTACCAGTATCCGGCACTCGCCGGCCTGCCTCTGGTGGCCGTGGGCACCGTGCTCATATTCATTCTTTATTTCCGCCGCGAGCGCCGCTCTCCCTCTCCGCTCTGACGGCTGCGCGGGCTGCGGCCACGGCTGCGGCTATTTCGGCCAGCGGGCGCTCGGAAGTGTCGGTTTCGATGTGCAGGCGCCCGGCGGGTATGATGGCCGCTGTGGCCGGATTGAAACGCTCGCCGAGCGATATGTGCATGCCTGCGTCGAGCAGCTGGCGGGCCAGCTGCGGCTTGCCGCGGAAGCCGTGCACCATCCAGGGCATGCGCGGGCGCGCGTGGCGGTGCAGCGCGAGCAGCTCGGCCCATGCGCCCACGCAGTGCACTATCAGGGGTTTGCCGAGCCTCTCGGCCAGGCGCACGTGGCGCAGAAACAGTTCTGTCTGCTCCGGCAGCGGCGCGCCGCGCCGGCGGTCGAGGCCGCACTCGCCTATGGCCACTATGCGGCTGTCGGCGGCCATGGCCTCCACTTTGGGCCACAGCTCGGCGGCCCGGGCGCTGCGCCACGGGTGCACGCCCGTGCTGAAGCGTCCGGCGGCGGGCAGTGCCTCGTCGGGCTCTATCTGCACCACGGCGTCGGGTGTGGCGCCGTCGCGCCGGTGTGTGTGGGCGTCGGTGAGCGTCATGGCACGGGGTCGTAGCCGCTGCCTCCCCAGGGGTGGCAGCGCAGCAGGCGGCGCAGCGTCAGCCACGAGCCGCGCAGGGGGCCGTGGCGGCGTAGTGCCTCAAGGGCGTAGGCGCTGCATGTGGGTGTGAAGCGGCAGCTGGGCGGGGTGAGCGGCGAGATGCACGCGCGGTAGAAATGCACGGGCAGCGAGAGCAGCCATGCGGCGGCGCGTGCGGCGGGAGAGAGCGGGCGCTGTGTCATGGCTGTGCGGTGGCGGCCGATGCGGCTATGTTTTCGAGCAGGCGCAGCATGGCGCGTTCGACGGCGGCGTAGGTGGTGAGCCTGTCGGCCACGTAGACGAATCCCACGTCCATGCGCACGCCCTGCGGCATCGGAAACGCGTGCTGGTGCAGTCGGTAGGCCTCGCGTATGCGCCGCCGCATGGCCACGCGGTCCACGGCATGGCGCAGGCGCCTCTTGGGCACCACTATCACGAAGGCCAGCGGCGCGTCGCTGCGCCTGGCGGCGTCGGGGCGCCACACGGCCCGCAGCGGAAACGACAGCGCTCCGCGGCAGTCGGCCCCGCGGGCAAACAGCGCCTCTATCGCCGTGGGCGAACAAAGGCGCTGTTTTTTGTATAACCGAAAGGATGTAGGTGTGTTATTCTTCTGCATCGTCGGTTTTGGGCGGTTGCACCTTGGCCAGATAGTTTTCTATGGCCTGTGTCATGGACGGTGCTTCGGGCGAGGGGGCGGCCACGTCGACGCGCAGGCCTGCTTCCTCGGCGGCTTTGGCGGTGGTGGCGCCGAAGGTGGCTATGCATATGTCGCCCTGCTTGAAGTCGGGGAAGTTTTTCTGCAGCGACTGTATGCCCTGGGGGCTGAAAAATACGAGCATGTCGTAGTCGAAAGCCTCGTCGGGGGTGAAGTCGTTGCTGACGGTGCGGTACATGGCGGCGGGTGTGAAGGCCACCTTGTTGTCGGTGAGCAATTTGGAGTCTTTGCCGTTGTTGTGCACGTCGCTCACCACGAGCAGGTATTTTTCGCCTTTGTGCTTTACCATCTGGGGTATGATGCCGTCGAGGCGCCCGGTCTTGGATGCGAAAATCTTGCGTTTGCGGTAGATGATGTATTTCTGCAGATAGTTTGCTATGCTCTCCGAGGAGCAGAAATATTTTTCGGTGTCGGGGATGCTGACGCGCGTTTCCTCACAGAGTCGGAAAAAATTGTCGATAGCGGTCTTGGCGGTAAATATCACTGCCGTGAAATCCGCTATGTTTATTTTCTGGGCCCTGAATTCTTTGGCCGACAGACCTTCCACTTTTATGAACGGTCGGAACACAATATCCACGCCATATTTTTCCGCAATATCGAAATAAGGAGATTTGTCGGATTCAGGCTTCGGTTGGGAAACTAAAATCTTTTTGATAATCACTATATTAACGCGTTTTGTAGGTGTTCTTTCCGCTCTACACCGCCGTGACCAGATTATGCGCAAGGGCCACAACCGCGAGAACGGGTATTATTTCAAGGGTGCAAAGGTACAAAATAAAATAGACTAATGATGTAGGACCGGTGTAAAAAATTCTAAAACCTTTGCCTATAAATATCAATCTGGCGGTCAGATACACCGTAGCGGCGGCAATGAGCATGCCGGATGCGGCGTCGGGGTAGAAAATGATTCCGAGCGTGGGAAGGGCCAGCAGCATGCCGGCTATGCCTTGCGAGGCGTTGAAACCGTCGATCCACTGGCGCGATTTGGCGCTGTCGGAGGCGAAGGCGTAGCCCACGGTGGCGTAGGCCGCGAGCTGAAACAGATAGTAGCCGGCGGCGAGCAGGGTCAGGCGCAGGGTGTCGGTCAGCGCGCGCGCCGCGTCGGTGCCGGGACCCGGACGCACGGCGGCATAGAGCAGCACGCCGCAGTAGGCCGTGAACTGCAGCGCGAGCAGAAACTGCACGCGCCGGCGGCCGGGGCTGCTCTCGTCGAAGGCGTTCTGGCGCCGCCGCACGCTCCACAGGTCCTGCACGCTGGCCACCAGCGCGCGTCCGAAATGGCTGAACGCGAGCATGCAGGCCACAAACAGCATGGCCAGCACGCCGAGCACAGCCGAGTGGCTCGCCGGATGCACCGTGCGCGGCTCGGCGGCCTCGCCCGAGAGCCAGGCGGGCGGAGCCGAGGCTTCGGCCACGATGCTCTCGAAGGCCGACATGTCGAGCTGCACGGGCTCTATGCCGGCGTCGAGAGCATGCTCGAGCGACGCGTCGAAGGCTTTCGGCACGGCGTGGCGGGGCATGCTCAGCACGGAGTCGGCGTGCGAGGGCGACGCGGCGCGGGCTGTGGCCGCAACGGTGTCGGATATGGCTTTCAGGGTGTCGGGCATCGGGGTGGGCTGACGGGGGTGTGTGGACGGGACGGCTATGCCTCGCCGAGCAGTATGCGTGTGAGCATGGCCACGCCTTCAGAGGCGCCGGCGCGTATCACATGCACGCCCTGAGGCACGCTGGCGGGGTTGGGGTCGATGTAGTAGACGGGCACTCCCGGACGCACATAGCGCAGCAGCGAGGCCGCGGGATATACGCTCAGGGTGGTGCCTATGATCACGAACACGTCGGCCTGCGCCACTATTTCCGTGGCGGGAGCGAACTCCGGCACCGCTTCCTGGAAAAACACGATGTGCGGCCGCACGGCGTGGCCGTCGATGCGGGTGGCAGGGGTGGTGCGCTGGCCGGGGCGCAGGGTGTAGACGAGGCTTTCGTCGTCGAGGGCGCGCACTTTGCGCAGCTCTCCGTGCAGATGGTGCACGGAGCTGCTGCCGGCGCGTTCGTGCAGGTCGTCGACGTTCTGAGTGATTATGTCCACCCTGAAATGCTTTTCAAGCTCGACGAGGCCGAGGTGGCCGGGGTTGGGGCTCACGGTGTCGAGCTGGTCGCGGCGCTCGTTGTAGAATTCGTGCACGAGCGCGGGGTCGGCGGCGAATCCGTCGGCGCTGCACACCTGCATCACGGGATATTTCTCCCACAGGCCGCCGGCGTCGCGGAAGGTGCTGATGCCGCTTTCGGCGCTCATGCCCGCGCCGGTGCTTATGACGAGGCGTTTCATTCTTCGTCTATGAAGTTGATCTGGTTGGGGTCGGCGGGCGCGGAGGCTTTCGGAGCGGGAGTCTGCGCTGACACGGGGCGCTCGGCCGCGCGCAGGTTCTGGGCTTCGCGGCGGTCGCGGTTGTAGGCGGGAGTCTTTTCGAAGCGTTCTATCACCTGATCGTCGTCGAGGTTGTCGTCGTCGAATATGATGTAGCGCTGGCGGTCCTGCACGCGCATGGTTTCGCCTATCTTCTCGTCGCCGTACATTTTCGATATCTTGTCGGTGTCGATGGCGGCGGGCTCATTGTCGCGCGGTGCGCCGTGGTCGGCGGCGAGCACTATTTCGGGGTCGCCCTTGTCGTTTTCCTTGACGGTGATGTCGAAGCCGGCAGCGAGCACGGTGAGTTTCACTTTTTCGCCGAGGCTTTCGTCGTAGTGTATGCCCCATATCACCTCCACCTGCTGGTCGATTTTGCTCACGAATTTGTTGAATTCGCTTGCCTCGGCCGTCTTGAAGGAGTTTTGGGCCTTGCGCGAGTAGCAGAGGTTGAAGAGCAGGCGCTTGGATGTGAGCACGTCGGTGTTGTTGAGCAGTGGCGAGTTGAGCGCGTCCTCGATGGCTTTCGTTACGCGGTTCTCGCCCTCGCCGTAGCCTATGGATATGATGGCCGTGCCGCCGTCGCGCAGCGTGGTGTCGACGTCGTTGAAGTCGAGGTTGATGTAGCCGTCGTCGGTGATTATCTCCGAAATGGAGCGTGCGGCGGTGGCCAGGGTGTCGTCGGCTTTGGCGAAGGCCGTTTCGAACATCTCGTCGGGGTATATTTCCGTGAGCCTTTCGTTGTTGATTACCAGCAGCGCGTCCACGTATTTGCTCATTTCTTCGGCGCCGGTGAGTGCTTTGTTGATTTTTTTGAATCCCTCGAAGAGGAAGGGTATGGTGACGATGCCTATGGTGAGCAGTCCGCGCTCGCGGGCTATGCGTGCCACCACGGGTGCGGCGCCGGTGCCGGTGCCTCCGCCCATGCCTGCCGTGACGAACACCATGTCGATGTCGTCGGTGAAGAGGCCGTCGATTTCGGTGGCGCTTTCTTCGGCCGCCTTGCGAGCCACTTCGGGCTTGGCGCCGGCGCCGCGGCCTTTGGTGACTGACGGGCCGAGCAGCACCTTTGTGGGCACGGGCGAGAGTCCCAGCGCCTGACGGTCGGTATTGGCGACTACGAAGTTGACACTCTTGATGTCCTGGCGGTACATGTAGTTGACGGCATTGTTGCCGCCGCCGCCGACGCCTATTACGACGATGCGGTTGGGCTCGTCGCTGTTACATTCGTATTTGTTGAGATATTGTGTGTCGTCGGGTGCCATAATCAAACATTCAGAAATTGCAGGTTCAGTATTTTGTTGGGGGGTGGCGGGCTCTTAGTCGTCGATATCGTCGGGTCCTGTTTCTCCTATGAATCCGCGTCCGAGGCGGCTCACCAGGTTGCGCAGTCCCTCGAAGCGGCTCTTGCCTGTGGCCGTGTCCTTGCCGTCGTAGTCGGCGTCGTCGTCATCGTCCATGTCTTCGGTGGTTTCGGGCTCTTGGCGGCGTATTTTTTTCTTGTCGCGGCGGCGTGCGGGTGCGTTTTCCTCCTCGAAGTCGTCGGGGTCGTCGTCGAGCACGCTTTCGTCGTCGAGCTCGGCACCGCGGCGTGCGCGCGCCGATGCCGCCGCCCTGCGGGGGTCGTAGGGGTCGTAGTCGGCATCGTCGGCTGTGTCGTCGGCCACAGCGGCCGTGGCCGGCTCGGTGAGGTCGCTGTCGACACATCCGGCGGGCCATGCTGCGAGTGCCATGATGTCGATGTCGGCCACGGGTGTGGCGCCGGTGGCGCCGGGGCGCACGCTGTTGTCGGCGGTGGCCAGGCGCACCTTCATCTTGGTCTGCGCGGCAAAGAGGTCGGCCATGCGTCGCATCTGCGCTCCGCGGCCGGTGAGCACTATGCCTGCGCCGAGTTCCGAGAGCTTGAATCCGGCGCTCTCTATGCGGTGCAGCACGTTGGCTATGATTTCGCCGGCGCGCGCCTGCGTGTAGGCGTTGATTTCGCGTGCGTCGGGAGTGGTGGCGTTGCTGTCGGTGTCGGCCATGGCCGAAGCCTGCGCGCACTTGATGTATTCGGCCTGCTCCTCGGTCACGCCGAGTGCGGCGGCTATGTCGCGCGTGATGTTGCGGCTGCCCATGGGGAGTGTGACGGCCACCAGCGCCGTGCCGTCCTTGTGTACGCTTACGGTGGTGGTTTCGGCGCCGAGGTCCACGAGCGCCACTCCGAGCTGCTGCTCCGAGGGCGTCAGTGCCATGCGCGCCAGGGCCAGCTGCCGGGGCACGTACACGCGCTCTACGCGTGCGGCTTCGGGGCGGCTCTCCACGGCGGTGGCCACGCGCTCGAGGTTGGTGCGGTTGTCGGGCGAGCACAGCAGCACGGTCATGTCGGCGTGGATGTTGCGTCCGAAGATTCCCACGGCGTTGCTCACGGCGGCCCCGTCGACGTTGAAGCCCCGCGGCAGCACTGCCATCACCTGCCTGTCGGCGGGCAGTCCCATCACGGCGTCGCGTTTGAGTCTTTCCACTATCTCGGCGGTGATTTCCACCTCGGCCGGCAGTGTGGCCTCGGCCTCGGCCGCCACACTGGCCATGGAGCGTCCGCCCAGGGCAATGCGCACGCGCCGCACGCGCCGCGGTGCCACTGCAGGGTCGTTTTCGAGGCGTCGGAGCACCTCGTCGACGCGCGAGGCCACTTCCTGCACGTTCTGCACGCGTCCGTGCCGCACGCAGTTGATGGTCTTGACTTCGTGTGTGGCCACGAGTGTGGCTCCGCCGTCGCTGTCCACGCGTGCCACGGCGCCTTTCACCTTGCTGCTGCCGATTTCGAGAACGGCTATGTATCGGGCATCCATTGTGTATGTCTGGTTTTGAGTATTAATTGCTGTAGGCGTCGTCGGGAACGATGCCGTTGTTGGGTGCGTTGGGGTCGACGCCCTGCACGGTTTCGAGGTCGGCGGCGTCGTTGTATTCTTCTTCGGCCACGGCCAGCTGCACGGGTGTGAGGCGTCCGTGGCGGCGTGTGGCCACCACCTGCCCGCGCCATTTGACGCTGACGGTGTCGTAGCTGTCCCATCCGCGCACGGCCGGCACGGAGGTGTAGAAGCGCCGCAGGCGGGCGAATTTGTCGGCCGTGTCGGTGGTGTCGCCGAAGTTTATCACATGGCCGCGCATGGCGGGCACGATGATGATGTCGCCGTCAGGCTCGCTGACCACGGTGCTCACCAGCGCGTCGAGCTCGGCGTGCGAGGCTATGTGGCGCAGCAGCGGCAGCAGCCGCGACGCGGGGTACGCTTCCGAAAACGCGCCGCACACCACGGGCACGTCGATGTGGAAGCGCGCTTCGGCGCCTATGCTCTTGCCCTCAGCGTTGATGTAGTAGGAGCGTCCGGCGGCGCCGTCGAACACTCTGGCCACGGGCACCATGGGCACTACGTCGATGGCCAGCGAGCCGTCGTTGAGCAGGGCCACGTTGGCGCTTTCTATCTTGTCGGAGGCCAGGAGGGCGCGCTCCATGGCCGAGATGCTGACGGAGCAGCGCGGCGCGCCGGAGGCGGCTGCGGTGGCGAATTCGCGTGCGATGTCGTCGCGGGTGATGAAGCCCGTGTGCATGGAGTCGGCCACGGCTATGCGCACGCCGGCCACAGGGCTGCGTGAGGCGCTGCCGGCCGAGAGCGGCAGGGCGAAAGCCAGGTAGACTATCAGGACCACCGAACAGGCGCAGAGTATTACGGAGCGTTTCGACATAGTGATGTGCCGGCGGATGCGGGCTTGGGGATGAGGAGGTTAGACAGGTCGGCCGTTGATTTCTTCCACCAGCCGGGGCAGCAGCAGACTCATGTCGCCGGCGCCACAGGCCAATAGAATGTCAAAGTTACGATTTTTCAGCCACTCTACCAAATCGGTCTTCGCCACGAGGTGTTTGTCGGGCGTGCGCACCTGCCGCAGTATCAGGCCGGAGTCCACGCCGTCGATGGGCAGCTCGCGCGCCGGATAGAGGTCGGTGAGCACCACGCGGTCGGCCTGGTCGAGGGCCGAGGCAAACTGTGCGGAGAAATCGCGCGTGCGTGTGTACAGGTGGGGCTGGAACGCCACGGTGAGGTGACGCCCGGGGTAGAGCGCGCGCACGGAGGCTATGCTGGTGCGCAGTTCGTCGGGGTGGTGGGCGTAGTCGTCGATCACCACGTGGCCGCCCTCGGGCTCCTTGAGCAGAAACTGGAAGCGCCGCTCGCTGCCCAGGTAGGAGGCCATGGCGCGGCGTGCGGCGTCGGGCTCGAGGGAGCCTGTGAGCCAGCATGCGGCCAGGGCGGCTATGGCGTTGTCGATGTTGATCTGCACGGGCACGCCGAGCTCTATGCCGTCGATGCGGCCGCCGGGGTGCACGAAGTCGAACACGATGGTGCCGTCGGCCACGCGTATGCGCTCGGCATGGAAATCGCCTTCGTGGCGCGAGTAGGAGTAAACGCTCACGCCCGGTGCGGTGCGCGGGCGCATCTTCAGCCCTGTGTGGGCCACCAGGGCGCCGCCGGGGCGTATCAGTTCGGTGAAGTGCGCGAAGCTCTCGAGGTAGGCCTTTTCGGTGCCGTATATGTCGAGATGGTCGGGGTCGGTGGCGGTGACCACGGCTATGTGCGGGTGCAGGTGGTGGAAGGAGCGGTCGTACTCGTCGGCCTCCACCACGGTCCAGGGCGAGGCGGGGGCGAGCAGCAGGTTGCTGTCGTAGTTGCGCAGTATGCCGCCGAGGAAGGCGTTGCAGCCGCACGCGCAGTTGTGCAGCACGTGGGCGGCCATGGACGATGTGGTGGTTTTGCCGTGCGTGCCGGCGAAGCACAGCGCGCGGCTGCCGCCGGTGATGACGCCGAGAGCTTCGGCGCGTTTGACCACGCGGAATCCGCCTTCGCGGAAATAGCGCATCAGCGCCGAGTCCTGCGGCACGGCGGGCGTGTAGACCACGAGTGTGGAGGCGGCGTCGCGGAAGGCCTGCGGCACGGCTTCGGCGGGCGAGTCGGTGTAGCTCATGGCCACGCCTTCGGCCGCCAGGCGCGCAGTGAGGTCAGACGGCGTGCGGTCGTAGGCCGCCACCTCTTTTCCCTGCGAGAGAAAATAGCGCTCGAGAGCGGCCATGCCTATGCCTCCGCCGCCCACGAAATATACTCGGTTGAATTCTTTTCCCATATGCTGAAAAAACTGACGTCTGAAGCGTGGCGCGTCAGGCGTCGCTGTGCTGTTTGGTGTTGAATATGATTTGTTCGGCTATGTCTACTATGCGGTCGGCGCTGTCGGGCAGTGCCATGGCGGCTATGGCGCGGCTCATGGCGCCGCGCCGTGCGTCGTCGGCGAGCAGTGCTGTCACCGCCGGCACCAGCTGCGTGTCGGCGTCGGCGTCGTCCACCATCACGGCCGCGTCGCGTGCCACCAGTGCCATCGCGTTCTTGCGCTGGTGGTCTTCGGTGACGTTGGGCGAGGGCACGAGCACTGTCGCTTTTCCGAGCAGCTGCAGCTCGCTGATGGAGCCTGCGCCTGCGCGCGACACCACCAGGTCGGCGGCGCGGTAGGCCACGTCCATGTCGCTTATGAATTCCGTGGCGCGTGCGTTCGGGTTTCCGGCCGTGGCAGCGGCGGCGAGTTCCGTGTCGCGTCGGCCGGTCTGCCACAGCAGCGATGCGCCGGCGCCGGTGATGGCGTCGACTCCGGCGGCTATGGCGCGGTTGACGGTGGTGGCGCCGAGGCTGCCGCCCACCACGAGCACGAGCGGCCTCTCGGGGTCGAAGCCGAGCCGGCTCCTGGCCTCGGCGGGTGTGAGCGCGCAGTCGAGCAGCGACGCGCGCACGGGGTTGCCCGTAAGGTGTATGCGGTCGGCCGGGAAGAAGCGCTCGGTGCCTTCGTAGGCCACGCATATGGCGCGTGCCTTTTTGCCCAGCAGCTTGTTTGTGACGCCGGGGTAGCCGTTCTGTTCCTGAATGAGAGTGGGCACTCCGAGGCGCTGCGCGGCCTTGAGCGTGGGTCCGCTGCAGTAGCCTCCCACGCCTATCGCTATCTGCGGGCGGAAGTCGCGCACGGTGCGCCGTGCCTTGCGCATGCTCTTGCAGAGCAGCCACAGGGTGCGGAAATTGCGCCACAGACGCTTGCGGTCGAATCCGGCCACGGGCAGGCCTACGATGGGGTAGCCTGCGGCAGGCACGCGCTGCATTTCCATACGGTCGTCGGCTCCGACGAAGAGTATGTCGACGTCGGGGTAGCGCCGGCGCAGCGCTCCCGCAATGCTCAGTGCGGGGAATATGTGGCCGCCGGTGCCGCCGCCGCTTATGATCACTCGTTCTATTTTCTGTTTCATCGCTTTTTGAGGGGTCGGAAGTAGTGCGTCTGAGGGCTGTGCCGCTACAGCTGCGTGGGGTTTTCGTTTCGCAGATTTTCAGGCAGGCTCTGCAGCTCCAGTGTGGCGGCAGTGTCGTCGGCGGTGCCTGTGCGCGCCGCGTGGCGGCTTACGCTGAGCATCACGCCGAGCGCGATGCTCGTGGCCAGCACCGATGTGCCGCCCTTGCTTATGAGCGGCAGCGGCTGTCCCGACACGGGAAACACTCCGCTGACGATGGCCATGTGGAACAGCGCCTGTATGACTATATACACCCCGCAGCCTATTATAAGAAAACAAGCGGGAGTGCGTCTTAGTTGAGTGCCCACGTAGGCCGCTCGTCCGAGCAGCCACACATAGCACAGCAGCAGGAACACACTGAGCACGAGTCCGCACTCCTCCACTATGATGGCGAAAATGTAGTCGCTGAAGGCCAGCGGCAGGCGTGCGTTCTCGCGCGATTTGCCGGGACCAACGCCTGTGATGCCGCCGTGGGCCTGGGCTATGTAGCTGAGCTGCTCCTGCTTGTTGAGGTCGGTGATGGTGTCGAGATGCTTGTTGAGGCGGAAATGGCGCTCGATGCGTCCGCGCCATGTGCTGGAGCGGTCGTCGACGTTGCCCGCGCCCACCTCTTCTTTGTTGAGCATGGCTATCTCTCTCATCTCGGCCGAGGGCGCCGCGTTCTTGGCCATGAGCGACTTGCCTCCGATGGCCAGCAGCCCCACTATCACGTAGAAGCCCATCACGGCCCAGAACTTGCGGAAGCCCACGCCGCCTATGGCCATCATGGCGGCGCTCATGGCCATGAGCAGAAGCGTGTTGGTGAGTCCCTGCGTGAACAGCAGGCCGGAGCTTACGAGCGTGAGCACCACGCACAGCACTATGCCGTGTGTGCTCACATCGCGCCGCCCCTTGACCTGATAGCGGCTCATTATGAGGGCCACGCCCAGGGCCACGGCCAGTTTTATGAACTCGGCGGGCAGTATCACCATGCCCGCTATGCGCATGCCGCGGCGCGCGCCGTTGATGGTGACGCCGGCCACGAGCACATACAGCATGGCTATGATGCTGCATGCTATGAGGTAGGGTATGAGCTTGACCACGTAGCGGTAGTGGAAGTGCTGTATGACGAGCATCAGCCCGAAGCCTATCACGAGAAACTGCGCGTGACGCACCAGCGGACCGTAGATGTCGTCGACGCGCACTTCCTGGCTGGAAGCGCTGAAAAGCTCTATCACGGAGTATATGAGCAGCACTATGTAAATGCCCCAGATGTGGTGGTCGGTGCGCACGCGCGGGCGGATGGCTTCGGCTTCGGCCGCTACTGCGGAGGGATTGGGAGAGGGTTCCATGTGTGTGGCTATGGTTTGTGAGTGTGGGTGGTTACTTATGGTCGGCGAGCCGGGCCACGGCGTCCTTGAAGCGGCGTCCGCGGTCCTCGTAGCTCGAGAAGAGGTCGAAGCTGGCGCAGCAGGGCGACAGCAGCACGGTGTCGCCGGCGTCGGCCAGGCGTCGGCAGGCGGCCACGGCGTCGGCCAGCGACGCTGTGCTCTCCACGGCCACGTAGGGCGAGAAGAATTCGACTATTTTCTCGTTGTGCAGGCCCATGGCCACTATGGCCTTGACTTTTTCGCGCACGAGCGGCAGAATCTCGCTGTAGTCGTTGCCCTTGTCCTTGCCGCCGAGTATCAGCACGGTGGGTGTGGTCATGGCGCCCAGGGCGTAGAAGCACGAGTTGACGTTGGTGGCCTTGGAGTCGTTGATCCAGCGCACGCCGTCGACCGTGCCCGCGGGCTCCAGACGGTGCTCCACGGGGGCGAACGTGCGCAGGCCGCGGCGTATGGCCTCGCGGTCGGCGCCCATGCTCTCGGCAGCCAGTGCTGCGGCCATGCTGTTGAGGCGGTTGTGCTCGCCGGCCAGCGAAAGCTCTTCAAGAGGCATGAGCTCGCTGCCGTGCAGCCACAGGCTGCGGCCGTCGGTGGCTGCGGCCAGCGCGGCGGGGTCGCCCTGGCCGAACATCTCGTCGCGCGGCACGAGTGCCTCCAGCTCGCTGCGCCGCATCACCACGGGGTCGTCGGCCCAGTGCACGAACGTGTCGCAGGGCCGCATGTTCTGGAGTATGCGCATCTTGGCGGCCACGTAGTTGTCCATCAGATGGTCGTAGCGGTCGAGGTGGTCGGGTGTGATGTTGGTGATCACGGCGGTGTCGGCCCTGAAATCGGTCATGTTGTCGAGCTGGAAGCTGCTCAGCTCCACCACGTACACCGCGTGCGGCTCTCTGGCCACCTGCAGCGCGAGCGAGCTGCCGATGTTGCCGGCTGTGGACGCGTCGATGCCCGCGCCGCGCAGTATGTGGCATGTGAGCATGGTGGTGGTGGTCTTGCCGTTGCTGCCGGTGATGCACACCGTGCGCGTGCCTTCCGGCAGGTATCGTCCGGCCAGCTCTATCTCGCTTATCACGGGTATGCCGGCGCGCCGCGCGGCCTGCACTATCGGTGCCGTTTCGGGTATGCCGGGGCTTTTCACTATCTCGTGGGCCCGGAGTATGCGGTCGGTGGAGTGGCCGCCCTGCTCCCAGTCTATGCCTTCGGCGTCGAGCATGGCGGCGTAGCGCGGTGCCACGGTGCCGTAGTCGCTGAGAAACACGTCCATGCCGCGGTCTTTGGCGAGTATGGCTGCGCCGGTGCCGCTCTCGCCCGCGCCGAGCACTACTATCTTTTTGCTGTTCATCGTATTTTAAGCGTTACGAAAGTGATTACGGCGAGAATGATGCCCACAATCCAGAAGCGTGTCACGATTTTGGATTCGGGAATGGCCTGCCGGGGCCATTGTATGAGGGCCGGATAGGAGCCGTCGCCGGGTTTCTGGTAGTGGTGGTGTATGGGTGTCATCTTGAAGATGCGCTTGCCGCCGGTACGTTTGAAATAGGCCACCTGAAGCACCACCGAGAGGTCCTCGAGGTAGAACAGCGCCACCAGTATGGGCAGCAGCAGCTCCTTGTGCACGAGAATGGCCGACACTGCTATCACGCCTCCGAGCGTGAGCGAGCCGGTGTCGCCCATGAACACCTGCGCCGGGCTGGCGTTGTACCACAGGAATCCCACCAGCGCGCCTATGAAGGCGGCCATGTAGACCACCAGCTCGCCGCTGTCGGGTATATACATTATATTAAGGTAGGCCGAATATATGAGGTGGCCTCCGAGATAGGCCATGATGGCCAGTGCCGCTCCGGCTATGGCGCTCAGTCCCGCGCAGAGGCCGTCGAGGCCGTCGTTGAGGTTGGCGCCGTTGCTGGTGGCGGTGACAATGAACATCACCACGAAGAAGAACACCACCCACGCTGCGGCCTCGGCATAGTCGCCGGCCCAGCCGGTGAACCATCCGTAGTTGAAGTTATTGTTCTTGACGAAGGGTATGGTGGTCTGCGGCGATTTCACTTCCTCGTCGGCGTACACCACCTCCTCCACGCGCTGTGTTTCGGTGCTTATCACCTCGCGGTTTTCCACAATCACCATGTGCGGGTTGAGATACATGGTGCCTGCCACTATCAGCGCCAGGCCCACCTGTCCGATTATCTTGTACTTGCCGCGTATGCCGTCCTTGTTGCGCTTCTTGAATTTCTTGTAGTCGTCGAGAAAACCTATGGCGCCGAGCCACAGCGTCGACACGAGCATGAGCAGCATGTAGGCGTTGGTGAGGTTGCCCACCAGCAGGCACGGCACGAGTATGCTGAGTATTATAATGATGCCACCCATGGTGGGCGTGCCTTTCTTTTTCTCCTGACCTTCGAGGTCGAGGTCGCGGATGATTTCGCCCACCTGCATGAGCTGCAGGCGGCGTATGATGGCTCTGCCCGCGAAAATGGCCATGAGCATGGCCAGCACGAAGGCTGCGCCCGAACGGAATGTCAGATAGTCCATCAGCCGCGCTCCCGGCACGCCTGAGTCCTGAAGGGTTTGGAATAGGTGGTAAAACACGTTTTAGAGCTTGTGGGGGTGTTTATGGTGGTGTGATGGTAGGTGGTGCGTTCGCTTACAGGGCGGCGAAGGCGGCCCTCAGTTCCTCGATGTCGGAGAAGTGGCGCTTTTCGGAGCCTGTGATCTGATAGTCCTCATGGCCTTTGCCGGCCACGAGCACGACGCTGCCCGGCGCGGCGGCTTCCACGGCGCGGCGTATGGCCGCACGCCGGTCGAGCACCACTTCGGTGCGCGCGCGTTCGTCGTCGCCGAGTCCGGCGAGCATGTCGGCGGCTATCGCCGCGGGGTCTTCGCTGCGCGGATTGTCGCTGGTGATGATCAGGTGCGACGAGCGCGCCGCCGCTTCGGCGGCCATGATGGGGCGCTTGCCGTGGTCGCGGTCGCCGCCGCAGCCGCACACGGTGATGACGCATGCGTCGCGGCCCGCGGCCTCGCGGATGGTGTCGAGCACATTGGCCAGCGCGTCGGGCGTGTGGGCGTAGTCCACGATGGCTGTGACGCCGCGGCTGCGCACGGTCTGGAAGCGTCCCGCCACGGGGTGCAGGGCGCTCAGGGCCGTGAGGGCCTCGGTCTTGCCGCAGCCGAGCAGGCGGCATGCGCCGTAGACGGCAAGCAGATTGGCGGCGTTGAAGCGTCCGGCAAACTGTGTGGCCACCTCTTCGCCGTCGATGCGCAGCAGCATGCCGTCGATGTGGTTTTCGGCCACGGCGGCGCGGTAGTCGGCGGCGGCGCGCAGCGAGTATGTGTGCACTGCGGCGCGTGTGTTCTGCACGAGTATGCGTGCGTGGCTGTCGTCGGCGTTGACCAGCGCCCAGGCTCCCTGCGGGAGTGCGTCGAAAAACATCTTCTTGGCTTCGAGGTAGGCCTGGAAGGTGTGGTGGTAGTCGAGATGGTCGCGCGTGAGGTTGGTGAAAATGCCTCCGGCGAAGGTGAGTCCCGCTATGCGCCGCTGCGCGCAGGCGTGGCTGCTCACTTCCATGGCGGCGAAGGTGCATCCGGCGTCGACCATGGCGGCCAGCAGGGCGTTGAGCTCGAGCGGGTCGGGGGTGGTGTGTGTGGATGCCACGGCGCGGGTGTCGATGCGGTTGACCACCGTGCTCAGCAGTCCGGCCTTCTCGCCGCGCATGCGCGCGCAGTCGTAGAGCAGGGTGGCCACGGTGGTCTTGCCGTTGGTGCCGGTCACGCCTACGAGCGTGAGCTTGCGCGAGGGGTGGCCGTGCCATGCCGATGCCAGCCGTCCGAGGGCCTCGGCGGTGTCGGGCACGCGCACCAGTGTGCACGCGCCTGCCCCGGTGCCTTCGGGCAGGGTGTAGTCCTGGTGGCACACCACGGCGGCGGCGCCTGCGGCTATCGCGCCCGGGATGAAGCGGTGGGCGTCGACGGCCGTGCCGCGCAGGGCCACGAACAGTGTGCCGGGGCCTGCCTGCCTGGAGTCGGCGGTGAGGGCCTCGATGGCCACATCGTCGCTGCCTTCGGTGGCGCAGGGGGCTATGTCTTTTATGAGGTCTTTAAGGAGTTTCATGTATGGGGGTGTGTATGTGTGTGGGGTGGTATGGTAGCTCAGAATTGCTGCAGCTGCAGGTGCACGCGGTGGCCTGCCGGAGCCTTTGTGCCGCCCGGCGGGTTCTGTGCCGTGACGTAGCCTATGCCGTCGAAGGCCACATTGTAGCCGGCCTCCTCGAGGCGCACCACGGCCTCGCGCACGCCGAGGCCCCGCACGTCGGGCACCAGTCCGGGAGCGGTGGCTCCGGGCTGCTCGATCACGGCGGCGCGGTCCATGTCGATGTAGCGGTGTATGTTGAGCGAGCGGTCTTTGCGGAATGTGGCGTAGAGGGTGGGGCGTCCGGGGTCGGCAGGCGCGTTCTCGCTGATGTCGGGATACTCGTCGAGGTATCCGCGCGCATAGAGCTTCAGGGCAGTGTTCTTGAGCACCGCTCCTGCCGTGACGGCCGGTCCGTGCAGCGGCGGCCGCGGGTCGCTGATTACCACTATGCAGGTGTATTTCGGTTTTTCGGCGGGGTAGAATCCGCAGAAGGCCACGCGGTAGTGTCCCTCGCGGTAGCCGAGGTTTTTCGGGCGCTTGCGTCCGTCGGCGCCCACCACGCTGTCGCGTTTCTCGCCGGGGCGCGCCTCGTTGGCTATCTTGGCCGTGCCCGTTTTTCCGGCTATGCGCACAGTCTTGTCGCGCAGGAATTTGGCGGTGCCTCCCTGTCCGTACACCACCTGTGTGAGCATTTCGCGCAGCAGGCGTGCGTTGGCGGCGCTCATGATGCTGTCGCGCACGTAGCTTACGGGTATCACGCTGTCGCGTCCGTCGGCGCCGCGCAGCGCCTTCACCAGGCGCGGGCGCACGAAGCGTCCGTCGTTGGCCACGGCGTTGTACATGGCGCAGGTGTAGAGCGGGGGTATCATGGTGCTGTAGCCGAAGGTCATGCGCGAGAGCGCCACGTGGCCCTGGCGGTCGTTGGTGACGGTGGGCACGTAGGGTCGCCGCTCGCGTGCAATGCCGGTGTGGAAGCGTTCGAAGAAGCCTATGTCCTCCAGGCGCTTGCGGAAGCCGTTGGGATTGCCCTCGAAGTGTGCCGCTACGAGTTTGGTCATGCCTATGTTCGACGAGTATTCCAGAAAGCGGCTCACGGGCAGCGTGGCCGGCGAGTGGGTGTCGTGTATGGGCCGGTCGCCTTTGTAGGCGTAGCTGTGGCCTATGGGGAATGTCTTGTCGACGGGCAGCGCGTAGCCGTCCTCGAGAGCTGTGATCATGGATATGGTCTTCATCACCGAGCCGGGCTCGTAGGCCAGTACGGCGCGGTTCATGGCCTCGATGTATTGTCCCGGATGCAGCGAGTCGCGCTCGAGGTTGGAGATGGCCTTGATGTCGCCCGTCTTCACTTCCATTATCAAAGCCGTGCCCCAGTCGGCGTTGCTGGCCACGAGCATCTGTCCGAGCTCATGCTCGAGTATGTCCTGTATGGTGATGTCGATGGTGGTGGTGACGGTGTAGCCGTGGCGCGGCGCTTCTATGGGCCAGTTGGCCAGTCGGTTGGTGAACATCACTCGCTTGGCCTTGCCCGGCTTGCCGAACAGCAGAGTGTCGAGCGCCTGCTCGAGGCCCGAGATACCGTGTTGGGCGGGCTGTCCCGGTACCCATCCCACGCGGCCCACGCTGAGCTTGGCCATGTCGCCGTAGGGATACATGCGCCGCAGCACGGGCTCTATTTTCAGGCCCGTGCGGTTGGCGTTGCGCGTGCGCCGGAAGAAGGGAAACTGCTTGAAGCGCTGCGCCATGTCGAAGGGCACGTTGCGCGCCAGGCGGTAGGTGCCGCTGCGCTTGGAGCGCGGTTTGTCGAGCGGCGCTGCCAGATAGTCGTGCCATTGGGCGCGTGTGCGCGTGGGGAAATACAGGGCCAGGGTGTCGGCAAGCGAGTCGAGCGCCTGCTTGTACTGCCTTATCAGGAAGCGCTTCGGGCGGAAGTCGATGCTTACGTCGTAGTAGTTGAGGTTTGTGGCCAGTATGGAGCCGTCGCATGCCAGGATGTCGCCGCGCAGGGGCTGTATGGGGAGTATGGTGTCGAGCTGGCGCTCGCCTTTGGCGTTCCAGGCGTCGGCGTTGACCACTGTGGTGTTGACGAGCATGAACACTATGGCCGCGCTCATCAGCAGCACGCAGCCTGAGATAATGCCCACGTTGAGTATGATGCGTCCGCGGCGGTTGCTGTCTTTGCGGGCCGGGCGGGAAGGAGAGGGACTCATTGCTGTGCCGGGAGTTTATAGGGTGGACGTTGGCGCACGGCCAGACCGAGGCCGAGCGAGTCGACGCGTGCCTGCATGGCCGATTCGCGTGTGGTGCTCATGTACTGCGAGCGCTCGCGCTGCAGCTCCGTGCGCACCACCTCGAGGCGTGTGCGCAGCGAGGCTATGGATTCCATGCCCGTGACGCAGTCGAAGCGCACGCTGATGCTCATCATCACCAGCGCCACCCCCAGCAGCACTGCGAAGAAATAGCGCTTGAAGAGGGTGCTGGTGATAAAGCGTCCGTGCACCACGTGGTCCACCGTGGCGGCCATGCGGCGGCGGTCGGAGCCGGATATGCGTTGGCTGAGGTTGATTTTCATAGGTCGGAGAGTTTTTCGGCCACGCGCAGTTTGGCGCTCCGGCTTCGGGGGTTTGTTTCTGTTTCCTCGGCGTCGGGCACTATGGGTTTGCCGGTGAGCAGGCGCAGCGGCGATGTGGAGCGGCCGAAGAAGTCTTTGGCCTCGGTGCCGTCGAGGTTGCCGGTGCGCATGAAATTCTTGACCAGGCGGTCTTCGAGCGAGTGGTATGTGATAATGGCCAGGCGTCCGCCGGGTCGCAGCGTGCGCAGAGCCTGCGTGAGTAGCGCGCGCAGGGCGCCGAGTTCGTCGTTGACCTCGATGCGCAGCGCCTGAAACAGCTGTGCCATCTCTTTCTTGACGGCCCTGGGGTTGAGCATCGGCTCGACAATGGCGCGCAGGCGCTCCACTGTGTCGACCGGCGCTTCGGCTCTGGCGCGCACTATGGCCGCGGCCAGACGCGGCGCCTGGCGCAGCTCGCCGTAGAGGCGCAGCATGCGTGTGAGGCTCTCGGTGTCGGCCTCGGCCAGGAGGTCGGCGGCGCTGCGCCGCGCGTGGCGGTTCATGCGCATGTCGAGCGCGCCGTCCCAGCGAAACGAGAATCCGCGTTCGGGGTCGTCGAAATGGTGGAAGCTCACGCCCAGGTCGGCCAGCACGCCGTCTACTTTTCCGTCGGCGCCGTAGTAGTCCATGAAGTTGCGAAGGTATCGGAAATTGCTGTAGACCATGGTGAAGCGCGGGTCAGCCGCCGCCGGGGCGCGCCGCACGGCGTCCTCGTCCTGGTCGAAGCCGTACAGGTGCCCGTAGGGGCCGAGTGCGTCGAGTATGGCCGCCGAGTGGCCGCCGCCGCCGTAGGTGGCGTCGACGTAGATGCCGCCGGGCTTTATGTCGAGGGCGCCGACGGTCTGCGGCAGTAATGCAGGGATGTGATAAACTTCTTGACTCATAGACGATTGTATCTACCGGTGCTTTTTGCGTGTTTTGGGCTCTCAAAGTTAGTCAAAAATTATGTAAAAATTTACGACTAAAAATAAAAAAATTTACAATTGCAAATATTTTTTGCTTTGCAGCTCCCGCCCCGAACTTTGCCGCGGCCCGCGGCGTTTTAATTTATACTGAAAAAAGCATAGGAAAACACCAAAATTCACTTAAAAATCCAGATTATGAATACCGCTCCTCTCCAAGGTATCAAGGTGGTCGATTTCACGGAAGTGCAGTCCGGCCCCTCGTGCACGCAGATGCTGGCATGGCTCGGCGCCGAAGTTGTGAAAATCGAACGTCCCGGCGTGGGCGACGCCACGCGCGGCGAACTCCAGTTCGACCCCTCCCTGCCCAGCTACTACTATCTGCAGCTCAACAGCAACAAGAAATCGCTGACACTCGACGCCAAGACTCCCGACGGCAAGGAGATACTCACCCGGCTCATCAAGGACTGCGACATATTCGTGGAAAACCTTCACCCGGGTGCCATGGACAAGCTGGGATTCAGCTGGGAGGCCGTGCACGCACTCAATCCGCGCTGCATCTACGGCACTATCAAGGGCTTCCCGCTCTCGTCGAAATACGCCGACCTCAAGGCCTACGAGCCCATAGCGCAGGTGACGGCCGCCGCCGCGTCCACCACGGGATGGTTCGACGGCGACTACAACATACCCACGCAGAGCGGCGCCGCCCTGGGCGACTCCAACACGGGCATGCACCTGCTCATAGGTCTGCTCGCGGCGCTGCAGCAGCGCTCGCACACAGGCGAGGGTGTGTACGTGTACCAGTCGATGCACAACGCCTGTCTTAACCTCTGCCGCATCAAGACGCGCGACCAGCTCACGCTCGACAAAGTGGGCTATCTCACGCAGTTCCCGCAGTATCCCGACGGCAAGTTCGGCGACTGTGTGCCACGCTCGGGCAACACCGAAGGCGGAGGCGTGCTCGGATGGACCTACAAGTGCAAGCCCGCAGGCGGCTACGACACCGAAGTGGACGCCAACAACTATGTCTACATCATACTGCAGCGCGGCGCCAAGGATTTCGAGGCCGCATGCAAGGCCATGGGCTTCGAGGACTGGCTCACCAACCCCGACTTCAACACCGCCGACGCCCGCGACCGCCACAAACAGGACATCTACAAGCGCATCGGCGCATGGACGGCCGACAAGACCAAATTCGAGGTCACATCGATACTCGGCCCCGCCGGCGTGCCCGTAGGCCCCGTGCTCTCCACCAAGGAGGTGATGACCGACGAGAGCCTCTACGACGGCAATACGCTCGTGCGCATCAACCAGGGCGGCAAGATAGGCGAGTACGTCACAGTGGGCTGCCCCTTCACCATGAGCAATTATCAGCCCGCCTACGGTCCGGCTCCCGAACTCGGCGCCGACACGGCATCCGTGCTCACGGCACTCGGCTATACCTCCGAGCAACAGGCTGCCTTCGCAGCCAACGGCACCACGGCGCCCATGCCCAAGACCGCCGATACTAAAAAATAAAAAACAAGACACACAATGGCTACCGCAACTACAAACACCAAGCCTCAGTTTCCCGCGCAGGTCACGGGCATGTACATACTGGCACAGGCTCTGAAACGCCTCGGACTCAACGATGTGTACGGCCTCGTGGGCATCCCGGTCACCGAAGCTGCCTACGCGATACAGAAAATAGGCCTCAACTACTACGGCTTCCGCTTCGAGCAGCAGGCGGGCATGGCCGCCGCCACCCACGGCTTTCTCACCAAGAAGCCGGGCGTGCTGCTCACGGTGTCGTCGCTCGGTTTTCTGAATGGACTCACCGCCACGGCCAACGCTACGGTCAACTGCTACCCGATGATTCAGATATCCGGCGCCAGCGACCCGCATATGGTCGACATGGACATGGGCACCTACGAGCAGCTCGACCAGCTCAACACGGCTCGCCCGCTCGTAAAGGCGGCCTTCCGCTGCAGCCACGCCAAGGACATACCGCAGGCGCTGGCACGCGCATACCGCGCGGCCGTCAGCGGCCGTCCGGGCGGCGTGTATATTGACATGACCACCCCCGCCCTGGCCGAGATAATGGACGCCGACGAGGCCGAGAAACTGCTCTACGAACCCGTCGACGTGTACTCGCCCGTGGCCCCGAACGCCGAGGCCGTGGAACGCGCCGCCGCGCTCATAGCCGGCGCCCGGCGCCCGGCTGTGCTGCTCGGCAAGGGAGCTGCCTACGCGCAGGTCGACGACAAAATACGCACCCTCGTCGAGAAATACAAGCTGCCCTATCTGTCCATGTCGATGGCCAAGGGCCTGCTGCCCGACGCAGGCCCGCTGAGCGCGCTGTCGTGCCGCAGCACCATCATGGAGCAGGCCGATGTGGTGGTGGTGATAGGCGCGCGCATCAACTGGATGCTGTCGTTCGGCCGCGGCAAGTGGAATCCGGCCGTGAAGTTCGTGCAGCTCGACGTGGAGCCGCGTGAGATGGACCGCAATGTGCCCGTGGCCGCACCCGTGGTGGGCGACATGGGCCTCGCGCTCGACGCGCTGCTGAGCGCGCTGGCCGGCCGCACCATGGCGGCCGACCCCGCATGGCTCGCCTCGCTGCAGGCCGAGAGCAAGACCAAGAACGCACGCTTCGCCACACGCCTTGCCGACGCCGCCGGCGCGCAGCCCATGAACCACTGGAGCGCCATCGGCGCCATCAAGCCCGTGCTGGAGGCCAACCCCGACGTGATACTCGTCAACGAAGGCGCCAACACGCTCGACGACACGCGCGACAGCGTGGACATGTCGCTGCCCCGGCACCGCGTGGACTGCGCGTCGTGGTCCATCATGGGCATGGGCATGGGCTCGGCCATAGGCGCAGCCGTGGCCACCGGCAAGAGCGTGGTGGCCGTGGAGGGCGACTCGGCCTTCGGCTTCTCGGGCATGGACTTCGCCACCATATGCCGCTACAAGCTGCCTTGCACGGTGGTGGTGTTCAACAACGGCGGCATCTACAACGGTGTGGGCCAGAACCCCTCCGGCGGCGATGCGCCCGCTCCCACCACGCTCGATATCGACGCCCGCTACGACAAGCTCGGCGACGCTTTCGGCGCGCAGACCTTCTATGTCACCACTCCCGCCGAGCTCACGCAGACGCTGTCCGAGGCCATAGCCTCGCGCAAGCCGTGTCTGATTAACGTGCAGCTCGCCGCCGACTCGGGCGCCGAGAGCGGCCATATAGGCTACCTCAACCCGACGCCGCTTATCCAATACAAAGTATAACCCGCGGTGGCGGACGGCGGCAGAAGCCGGGCCTAAGGCTGCCGCTGAGGAGCCATGGGTGTCCCACCCCTTCTGCCGTCCGCCCACCTCCGCCAAAACTCTAAAAAATGCTACACGTCATACTATACGCCATAGTCCCGATAGTGGTGGTGATGCTCGCGGGATTCATAGCCGGCAAAAAGGGAGCCTTCAGCGGCGACGACGCCAAGAAATTCAACAAAGTGGTGCTTGACTACGCACTGCCCGCGGCCCTGTTCGTATCCATCGTGCAGGCCAGCCGCGAGGACCTGGTCAAGGACCTCAAACTCACCCTCGTATCGCTCATAGGCATCATGGGCTGCTTCATGCTTGTCTATTTTGTGTTCAGATACTGTTTTAAGAAAAACACCGGCGCCGACGCCGCCGTGTCGGCCCTGATCAGCGGCTCGCCCACCATAGGCTTCCTCGGATTCGCCGTGCTGGAGCCTATCTTCGGCACCACGCCCGCCGTGGCTCTCGTGGTGGCCATCGTGGGCATCGTGGTCAACGCCGTGGGCATCCCCGTGGGCCTTTCGCTCATGAACGCCTCCCTGGAGGCGCAGACACCCGGCAGCGGCACGCGGGAGAGCGCCTGGAAACCCGTGCTGCACGCTCTCGAGCAGCCGGTGGCGTGGGCGCCCATCCTGGCCGTGGTGCTGGTGGTGTGCGGCCTGCGTTGGCCGGCTTGGGCATCGCCCTCGTTCGACCTCATAGCCAAGGCCAATGCCTCAATGGCCGTGTTCTCGGCCGGCATCACACTCAGCTCCATAAAGTTCACCTTCAACATGCAGGTGCTCTGGGGCGCCGTCATGAAGATGGTGCTCATGCCGCTGGTGGTGCTCGTGCTCGGACTGCTGTTCCATATGGACCCCCTGAACCTCAAGATGCTTGTCGTGGCCGCCTCGCTGCCGCCAGCCTTCTCCGGCATCATCATTGCCGACGAATACAACCAGTATGTGGCCACAGGCACCTCGTCGCTTACTCTCAGCGTGATTCTCTTCGTGGGCTTCTGCCCGCTGTGGATATGGCTCACCGACGTGGCCCTGCACAGCTTCGCCTGACGGCCTGAACACACCCGCCTGAAAATGCAGGAAAGAGAGCGGCACATGCTCTCTTTCCTGTTTTTTTCGTACATTTGCGTCTGTATATGAACACACCCACACGTATCCTGATATGCCTGGCGCTGACGGCTTCGGCCATAGCTTCCGGCTCCGCCGCCGGTGCCGGCGGCCTCACACGCCTGCGCGCCGACCGCAGCTTCGGTTTCGGCGAGTGGGCGCAGGCCGGCGCGCTGTACGAGTTGCTGCTCGACAGCTGCCCGTCCGACGCCGCTGCCTACTCGCGCGCCATAGTGGCGGCAGGCATGCTCGGCGACTCACTGCGTCCGGCCGACCTGCTCTCGCGCGCCATGGCCCACGGCGTGGCCCTCGACTCCGTGGCTGCGGGCGTGAGGGAAGCCGCCATGGAAGCCGGCCACGCGGCCGCCTACGAAGAGTTTCTCGTGCAGACACGCGCACACTTGCCCTACATGGCACGTGCCATCGACGTCCGTCTGCTGGCCTACTACGAGTTCCGCAACGACGGGCCCGGCATAGTGGCCCTGTCCGAAGCCATGCTGCGCGGTCTGCCCGACAGCGTGCGCTACCTGCGCTCCCTGGCCCGCGGCCACATGCTGCAGGGCCACACCGCGCAGGCCGAAGCCGCCTGGCGCCGCGTGCTCGAGCTGGACGCCGACAATGTGGACACCCTGCGCGACCTCGGCTGCATGCTCATGGCCGAAAACCGCGCCGACGAAGGGCGCAAGCTGCTGGCCCGCGCGCAGCAGCTCGCCCCCACGCCCTACGTGGAGTCACTGCTCGCCCGCTGACCCCGCCAGCCGAAGCATCACCGGCGCTATCATATCGTTGTCGTACACGCCTTTGAACGCTTCCGCACCCGCGCCTATGGCGAACAGCGGCACAGGGTTGCCACTGTGTCCCGTGGTGGTGAAGCCTATGCCCGCAGAGTCGTTGATAAGGCGGAACACAGCCACCGTGAAGGCGTCGAAGCTGGCGTAGAGGGTCTTCTGGTCTTCGCTGTCGCGCAGTTCGAACGTGCGCACGAACATCTCGCGCAGTTCCTTTTCCTGCTTTTCGCTCACGCGTACGGCCGTAAACAGGCCGAAGTCGGCCGACAGTTTCTCGCGCATGTCGCTCCAGCTGTAGCCGTGCCCGTCGCGCAGCATGTCCCGGCACTCTTCGCTGAAACGTTCTTTCGACTTGCGCTGGCTGTCGAACACGGCGAGATTCGACGCATAGGGTATGTAGTTGTTGCCCTGGACAAATCCGCCGGTGTCGTGGTCGGCGGTGACCACTATCAGCGTTTCGTCCGGGTGTTCGAGATAAAACCTGTAGGCCACCTCCAGCGCCCGGTCGAAGTTTATCACCTCTTTCATGGCCGTGCCGCCGTCGTTGGCGTGCAGGGCGTGGTCTATGTTGCCGCCTTCCACCATCATGAAGAAACGGTCAGGCGAGTGCTTCTGAAGGTGTGCCAGGCATGTTTCGGCTATCAGAGGCAGCGTGAGATTGCCTTGCAGGGAGTCGATGGTATAGCCTATGTCGCCCGTGCGCCCCTGCGGCGTGTTGAGCAGGCACACGCGCCGCGAGTTTATGTCTTTTATGCCGTCGGGTCCGTAGACCATCTGCACGCCGTTTTCGCGCATGCGCCGCAGTATGTCGTCGCGGCGGTCGCCGTTAAGGCCGCTGAGGCCGGCTCCGGCCAGGAACTCGTAGCCGCACTCGGCCGCCTGGCAGTCTATCTCATAGCTCATGCTGCGGTGCGGCACATGCGCGTAGAAGGCGCCGGGAGTGGCGTCGTCGGCAGCCACGGAGGTGGTGATGCCCACTCCCCAACCCGCGTCGTGCAGTGTGGCTGCCACGGACGTTACGGCCACGGTGTCGGGGTTCATGCCCAGCATGCCGTTGCGAGTCTTTATGCCGGTGGAGAGAGCCGTGCCCGCCGCCGAGGAATCCGTGGTGGTCGACGACACCGACCATGTCTGGCACCACGATGCGGTCGGAAACTGCATCATGAGCAGCGGCGTGTCGCTGCCGCGCACCACGCGCATGTAGGTCTGCGCCGCCATCACGGGGCCCATGCCCATGCCGTCGGCTATGTAGTAGAAAATGTAGCGGGGAGCCTGTGCGCCCGCCGTCGCGGCTGCCGCTGTGGCCAGCAGAGCCGCCGCCATCAGCTGTCGGAAGTTTTTCATCATGATAGGGTTTTTGAAGGTTTGAGTCACGAAACTGAGCACACGGCGTGGAGGGCGCGGAATGTCATTTCGTGTCGCGTGCCGATATGGTGATGCGCTGTCGCTGCCGCCCGTCCGCCTTTTCGTCGCGTTCTTCGGTTTCGCATGCGAGCGAGGCGCTCATCTCCATCATGTGCATTATCTCGCTGATGCTTTCACCCTTGAGTATGATGTGGAAATTGACCGTTTCCACCGCCGGGTCGATTCGGAATTCCACATTGTGTATCTGTTCCAGGCGCGCGCATATGTCTTTCAGGCAGTCGTTGTCGAACAGCAGTATGCCGTCGCGCCAAGCGCAGTATTTGTCTATGTTGGCCTTGCGTGTGATTTCGGCTTTTCCTCCGCCGAGGGCCAGATGCTCGCCTGCGCGCATAGTGTAGGTGTGTCCTTCGGCCGACACGTCGACCTTGCCTTCCACAAGTGTCACGTTTGATGTGGGCGATATTTCGTAGGCATTCACGTTGAACTGTGTGCCCGTGGCTGTCACTGTCATGTCCGGGGTGTGCACCCTGAAGGGGTGCTCCGCGTCGGCCTCTACACTGAAATACGCCTCGCCGGTGAGGGTCACGTCGCGTCCGGCGCCGCGGAATTCTGCCGGGTAGCGCAGCGTGCTGTTGGCGTTAAGCCACACGCCGGTGCCGTCGGGCAGCACGGTTTCCATGGTGTAGCCGTAGGCGGTGGCTATGGTGTATTCCGGCACCGGCGCCGCCGGCATAGCGATGCGGGCGAGCACGGCCGCCATGGCCGTGGCAGCCAGCGCGCAGGCGGCCGCCACGCTTATCACTTTCCATCGCCGGCTCTTCCCTGGAGCTATGCCAGTGCGGGCGAGCACATTGCGGCGTGCGGCGTCGACGTCGATGTCTGTGGTGTCGAATGTCGGATGCAGCGCGTGCCAGATGTCTTTCTGCTCGAAAAAATCGCGGCGGTTGCTGTCCGACTCCTCTATCCATTGCAGCAGCAGGCCTGTTTCTTCTTCTGTGGCGTCGCCGGCGAGGTAGCGGGCTATGATTATGTCGATGTCTGATGCGGTGTTCGGATTCATAGGCCGATGGTGTTGAATATGTGTTCCAGAATGGGCACCGCAGCCAGCAGCGGCGTGCGGAAGTCTTTGAGCGATTCGCGTATGTGCTTCAGAGCCTTGCTCATGCGTGCCTCCACGGTGCGCACCGACACTCCCAGCGTTTTGGCTATCTGCGGGTATGTCTGCCGCTCGTAGAGGTTGAGTCGCAGGGTTTCGCGCACCGGGGCGGCGAGTTTTTCGATGGCATGGTCGAGGGCTTCGCTGAGGTTGGAGTAGAAGAGATGTTCTTCGGGCGACAGCGACAGTATGCGTGCGTGGTTGCCTGTGGCGTAGTGCGCCTTCACTTTGTTGTGGCGCAGTTCGTCGAGCGCGCGGTTCTGCACCAGCGCCGTGAGATACGATTTCAGCGAGCGGCGTATTTCAAGTTGCCGGCGTTCGCCCCATATTTTCACGAACACGTCCTGCACTATGTCCTCGCAGCTGTCGCGGTCGTCGATGAACTGGCCGCAGAACGCTACAAGTCCCGTGTAGTAAAGACGGAATATTTCCACAAAAGCCTCGTGGCTGTCCATCTTCAGGGCAGCCATGAGCATTATGTCGGTCTGCGGGTGTTCTTTTGCCATGGTATCGCGCAAAGCTGTTTTGCAACGGCGAAGATATGCAATAAAATATTTTAATACAAGCGATTATAACAAAAATATCGCTTAAACATAATTTAACACATTAAGGCTTCGGGTTTGCGGCCTTTCGGTCGTCATTAATGTTTTTTTGCATGCCGGCATGCCGTGTGATAAAAAAAGTGAAAAACAGGCATGTGGGAATTGCAGTCTTAAAACGTCATATGCATACACGAAAGAATACACACAGCGCTGGAGGGCGCCTGACACCATGAAAACCAATCATTATCTATTTATGAACAGACTACGCCTACTGATGCCGTTCCTGCTCGTGCGGGCACGCACACTCATCGTTATGCTGGTCTGCGCGGTGTTGCCGGTTATGCCGGCCGCGGCGCAGGGCGGCACGGTAACCATCAACGCCCGAGAGGCCACGCTCGAGAGTGTTCTCGAATCAATCGAGCGTCAGACCGACTATCGCTTCTTCTACAGCCGCGATGTGGTCGATGTAAACACGCGTGTATCGCTTAAGGTTTCAGACATGGCTCTCCCGCAGGCTCTCGACGAGCTGTTTGCCGGAAGCGGCATAAAATATGTGATAGACAGAAAACAGGTGGTGCTGAGCCGGCCGGCGGCAGCGGCCTCCGAAACACCCGACCTGGTGACCGTGCGCGGCAACGTGCGCGGCTCCGACGGCGAGCCGCTGATCGGTGTATCGGTCACCCGTGCCGGCATGGCAGGCGGTGCCACCACAGATATTAACGGCGACTATGAGATACGCGTGCCGGCCGGAACCACACTCATATTCTCATATGTAGGATGCGCGCCCGTAAGCCGGAAGATAGCCGGAAAAGGCACCGTGGACGTGACTCTCGCCGACGACAGCAATCTGCTCAACGAGGTGGTGGTCGTGGGCTATGGCGTGCAGAAAAAGCGTCTTGTCACGGGCGCCACGCTCAACATCAAGGGCGACGACATACAGCGACAGAACACTACCAGCGCACTCGGAGCGCTGTACAGCTCGGTGCCGGGTGTCAGCATAGTGCAGAACAACGGGCAGCCCGACGCCGGATTCAAGGTCAATATCCGAGGTATCGGTACCACCGGCAGCTCCGAACCGCTCTACGTGGTGGACGGCATTGCCGGAGCCGACATAAACTCCCTTAACCCAGCCGACATAGAGTCCGTCGACATACTCAAGGACGCCGCCTCGTGCGCCATCTACGGCTCGCGCGCGGCCAACGGCGTGGTGCTCGTGACCACACGCCAGGGAGGCAAGGGACGCGTGCGCGTGTCGTACGACGGCTACTACTCCATACAGCGAGCCAATCTCAACGGCGTCAAATCCGTAAGCGCCGGCGAGTACATAGATCTGCTCAACAAGGCCTTCGTGTCGAAGGGTACCATAAGCGCCGGCGAGAGCATACACGACTGGTCGGTGCTCATGCCGAAGCAGTATGCACTGCTGCAGAGCGGAGCATGGAACGGCACTGACTGGCTCGCCGAGTTTGTCAACAACAACGCACCGTCGTACAACAATGCGGTGACGGTCGACGGCGGCAACGACATGGCGCGTTTCTCTCTCGGATTCACCAACACCAGTACCGAGGGCACACTGGGCGTGCCCAAACCGCCCAAATACAACCGCACCACTGTGCGCCTCAACACCGATTTCACCATCTGGCGCCGCGGCGACCTTGAGATTGTGAAACTGGGCGAGAACATCACTTTCTCCACCTACAAGAGCAACAGCATTTCGCAGGGCAATATCTACGACAACAAACTCCACGACTTGCTCGTGCTGTCGCCGCTGCTGCCCGCCTACAAATCCGACGGCTCGCTCTACACCTACGCCGACCAACTGGCCGACGGCATGCAGCTCCCATCCGGCGGCTACAATATGCTGGAAGACAACTCGCTCCGAAGCTACGACAACCGCCGTTTCCGCATACAGTCTAACTTCTGGCTCGAGGTGAATCCGCACAAGGACTGGCGCTTCCGCTCGGTCTACGGCTACAACTACTACAACCGCAACAACCGCACCTACACGCCCGCCTACGAACTGTCGAGCAAGGACTACTCCGAGTACGACCGCGTGCAGCAGGAAGCCTCCACAAGCACCTTCTGGACTTGGGAAAACACTCTGCAGTGGCGCCGCGATTTCGGCGCGCACCACGTCGACGCGCTCGTCGGAACCTCCATGGAGCAGCAGGGCTGGGGAGCGAGCGTCGGAGCATGGCGCAAGGACACCAAGTTCGGCACTTGGGAGGCCGCCAACCTGAGCAACAGCGACAGTGCCATCGATCCCGAAATGGTGTCGGTGTGGGGCGACAACACCATACCGTACAAAAAGCTCATTTCGTTTTTCGGACGCGTCAACTACAACTACGACGAAAAATACCTGCTCACGTTCATACTCCGCCGCGACGGTTCTTCCAATTTCGCGCGCGGCCACCGCTACGGCACCTTCCCCTCCATATCGGCCGGATGGATTCTTACAAACGAAAAATGGATGGAAAGCGTGCGCGGCACCATGGACTTCCTGAAAATACGCGGAAGCTGGGGGCGTAATGGCAACTGTCTGATAGACAACTTTCAGTATCTCTCCACTGTGTCGCTCGACGCACCCTACGACTTCACCACAGGCGGCACATCCATCAGCACCGGCGCCTATCCCGACATAATTCCCAACCCCGACCTTACGTGGGAGAAATCCGAGCAGCTCGATTTCGGCTTCGACGCACGTTTCTTCGGACAGCGGCTCGTGGCCACCTTCGACTGGTACCGCAAGACCACGCGCGACTGGCTCGTGAACGCGCCCACACTTGACTCGTACGGCACGGGCTCGCCGGTAATCAACGGCGGCTCCGTGCGCAACCAGGGCGTGGAACTCTCGCTCTCGTGGTACGACAACATAGGCGACTTCAACTACAGCGTGGGCATAAACATGGCCACCAACGCCAACAAAGTCACCGCCATCAACAACTCCGACGGCATAATACACGGCAACACCAACGTGATATCGCAGAACCTCGCGCAGTACAACACCTACGAGGCGCGCGTGGGCTTCCCGATAGGATATTTCACGGGTATCGCCAGCGAAGGTATATTCCAGAACCAGGAGCAGATAGACGCCTACCGCGACGCCGGCTACTCCTTCATGGACGGCTACGACAAGGCCCGCCCCGGCGATGTGATATGGATAGACCAGGACGGCGACGGCTCTTACAACGACAACGACGTGGTGATGATAGGCAACCCGCATCCCGATGTGACACTCGGACTCAACATCTCCATGCGCTACAAGGGTTTCGACCTGGCCGTAAGCGGCAGCGGAGCCTTCGGACAGCAGGTGCTGCAGAGCTACCGCTCGTTTGCCAACAGCGACTACGACAATTATACCGACAACTTTGTGCGCCGCTGCTGGACAGGCGAAGGTTCCACCAACTCTTTCCCAAGATTTACCGACGGCTCGCACAACAATTTCAAGTGCAACGGCTACGTGGGCGACGTGTGGGTGCAGAACGCCGACTATTTCAAGGTGCGCACCATCACACTGGGCTACGATTTCAAACACCTGTTCCCGGGCTTGCCCATGCAGCAGCTGCGAGTGTTCTTCACCGGACAAAACCTGCTCACATTCACCGGCTACGACGGTTTCGATCCCGAAGTGGGCTACGGCGGCGGCAACAGCTGGTCGTCGGGTATCGATATAGGCTACTATCCGAGCCCCAAAGCCTACACTTTCGGACTGAACGTCAAATTCTAAGAACTCAGACACATGAAACACCAGATATACGCGCTGCTCATGGCCGGCGCATGCGCCCTCGCCGGATGCGACGACGCACTCGACACAGTCAACTATTCCAAGTACGACACCTCGTCCTTCCCCACATCGCAGAAAGATGCCGAGCAGATAGTAACCAGCATCTACAACCGGCTCGGCGAGGTCTACAAGGCCCCGGAAGGCGCCACAATATTCATACACAACCTCGCCGGCGACGAAATGTTCGGTGGCGGCTCCACATCCAATTCCGGCGCGCAGGGCCTTGACCGACTCATGTATTCGAGCCTCGACAACAGCACCGTGCAGGGCACCTGGAAAACGATGTACGAGATAGTGTTCCGCTCCAACTACGCCATTGAGCAGATTCCGCTCATCCCTGACGCGGAATTCGCCGTCGCCGGATGGAAAGACTATCTTCTCGGGCAGGCATATTTCATGCGTGCGTGGGCCAACTGGGAGATGGCGAGCCTCTACGAAACCTTCCCTCTGCTCACATCCACCGAAGTGGCCAACCTGCCACGCAGCGGCGTCGACGAAATATATACCGCCATAAAAGACGACCTGCTGCTGGCCATCGACCTCATGCCCGCACGCTACGGATATTCGCGCGAGGACGGCATGGCCGGACGCGCCACACGCTACGCCGCCCAGGCCCTCCTCGGACGCGTATGGCTCTTTTACACGGGTTTCTACTCCAAGCCCGACCTTGCGGGACTGGGACGCGATAAGGTGGTGGCCATGCTCAAGGACTGCCGCGACAACTCCGGCTTCGGACTCGAGGACGACCCGCGCGAGATATGGCCGTACACCAACGAGTTTTCTTCGGGATTCGCCTTCAACACAGATTTCGATACCTACGCGTCGCGAAACGGCCTGCACTGGGTGGGAAACCACTCCAAGGAAACCATTTGGGCCTGCCATTTCACTCTCATGCTCGGACACAGCAACACCAACTACAACCGCATGGGCGAATACTTCGGACTGCGAAACCCGAAATCGGCTCCCAACGCCGAAAACTATCCCTACGGCATCGGCTACACCAACGGCACCGTCAACCCCCGGATGGTGGAGGACTGGGCCACCGACCCGGACTATGGATTCGACGACAAGCGTCTGTGGGGCTCGGTGCTCTCGGTCGACAACGCTTCCGAGATTTACGGAGGCGGCAGCGGCGGCAGCTGGATGGCCGGACAGCCCACGGAGCTGCCACAGCACACAGGCAACGACCCTAAGGAGGTGGAAAAGACCCTTTTCCACAATAAAAAGTACATAGTGTCCACTTGCTACTCCGGCTCCGACGCATCCACCATCTACAAAAACTTTTTCTATGCCTATGGCGGAGGACTCGAAAACAGCAATCAGTACGACAACCGCAACGATGCCATCTACATACGCTACGCCGACGTGCTCCTTATGCTCGACGAGCTGGAGCAGACGTCGGCCGGCATGGACCGTCTGCGCGTGCGCGCCGGACTCAAACCCTATGGAAGCTACACCTTCGAGCGCCTGCAGAAAGAGCGCCGCTACGAATTCGTGTTCGAAGGAGTGCGCTTCAACGACCTGCGCCGCTGGTACCCCGCCACGGCAGGCGCTGTCATAAGCGACAATCAGCGCGGCGCGTACATACAGTACATGGGTGCGCGAGTGCCCGGCGGATATGCCGAAATAGCAGGCAACGGCCTTCAGAAGCGCTACGAGGAAACACGCGGTTTCATGCCCGTGCCTTCCAAGCAGATCATACTTACCGAGCAGGTGCTCACGCAGACCCCGGGCTGGGGCGACGGCTTCGACTGGCAGTTCTCCAACGGTAGCCTGCCTTATCCCGTGAGCTACGACGAGTCGCTAAAGGAATAGAGCTATAGCTCCGGCGGCATCTCAGTCGCAGCGGCCGGAGATGTGTTTTCCCGATAGATTATAAAGGCGGCTGTAAGACCCCGTTCCCCATTGTTCACGCCGGGGCTGTCAAGCATCGGGGGGGGC
>CAMWTJ010000021.1 GCA_947177185.1 uncultured Porphyromonadaceae bacterium
GTTGGGTTAGCTTTGGGAAATTGTTTTCTTTCGCCGCCTTGAATAGCCACGAATTGCTGATGCCGAATTTTTCCAGCACCTCTTTGGTGGTGTAGAACTCAGTGATAGTCTGCTTCTCCTTTGCCGGACGTAACTGATAGAGATGTGAACCATCGAAAAGAGAATTAAGGCTGTCTCTACTGATAATAGTTTTTCCCTTGAACTGGAAACAAGGGATAGAATTAGCGGCAAGATAATTGTAGATGGAAGCACGACATACTCCGAGAAGTCTGGCACATTGAGCCGGAGTTATGAATAAGCGTTTGTCATCGCTCATTTGAGGCATTGAAGCCTTGGCTTGTTCACGCTCGACATGCTGTTTGCGCTTCGCATCCTTGTAGGAGTGTTCGGCGCATCTTTTACAGCAATAGCGTGTCGTACATTTTCTTGCTATGAACGTGCTGCCACACCATTCACAGGTCTTGGTGATTTCGATTGTACTGCTCATTTTACGTTGTTATTTCTGTTAATTTTCTGTTAAAAGTGTCTAACCGCGTCTATTGGTGTCTAAGGGTGTCTAAACCCTCTACTGCCTCTCTGACAGGTTAGCCCCGATTGAGTAACGAGATACAACCGGGATACAAAAATGGGCGTAAAATCGAGCAGAAACGGTTAAAACCGAGAAATGCGGCAACAAAAATGGCACCCTGTAAAGAGTGCCATACTAACAGATTATGCTATTTTGTAATCGTTTCTAACTATATTGTCATTTTCCAATGCAGAAGCGGGAGAAGATGGTGGAGAGGATTTCGGGGGTGGTGATGGCGCCGGTTATGGAGCCGAGGGCGGCAAGACATTCGCGGAGGTCCTGAGCAACAAGATCGCCGGGTATTCCGGCCTGTAGGGCCTCGAGGACGCGTGCGGCTGCGGCGGATGCTTCGCGTAGCGCCTGATAGTGCCTGGCGTTGCTCACGAGGACTCCACTGTCGGCATCGGTGCCGAGGGCTGCGCTTATTGCCGAACTCAGAGTGCTCCGCAATTCATCAATGCCCCGGCCTGTAAGCGCGCTTGTCGACACCACCTCGGCCCTTTCCGCAGGGATATCCATATTGCAAATTTCGCCGACCAAATCAGATTTGTTGGCGGCAACTACAAGGCGCGTATGCGGCGACGTGGCCATGGCAGAGAGTATGTCGTCCCATGGCACGGGCGCTTCCGAATTCGAAGCATCTATTACGAGCAGTATCACTGCCGCTTCCTGCAGCGCGCGGCGCGAGCGTTCGATGCCGAGTCGCTCTATGGTGTCGGTCGTGTGCCGTATGCCTGCGGTATCTTTGAGGCGCACAGTATAGTCGCCGATTGATATCAGGTCTTCCACGACGTCGCGCGTGGTGCCGTGTATATCACTGACGATGGCGCGCTCGTCGTCGGCAAGGGCGTTCAGAATCGAGGATTTACCTGCATTAGTCGCGCCGACTATAGCGACCGGCACACCGTCGCGAATCGCACGTCCGGCAGAGAATCCGTCGGCAAGCCGTGCGGTCGCGTCACATACTTTTGCAGTAAGTTCCATCAGCCGTTCGCGCGACGCAAATTCCACGTCCTCCTCACTGAAATCAAGTTCCAGTTCGAGAAGCGCAGCAAGTTCGAGCAGTTCTTCGCGCAGCCGCTCTATCTTGTCAGAAAAGGCGCCTCTCATCTGCCGTAGGGCAAGGCGCTGTGTGGCACGCGAGGTCGACGCTATGAGGTCGGCCACGGCCTCTGCCTGCGTCAGATCCATCCGGCCCGACATAAACGCACGCATCGAGAACTCGCCGGCCTCGGCCATTCGTGCCCCGGCCTTAAGCAACGACATCACCAGCTCCTGCTGCACCCAGCGCGAGCCATGGACGCTTACCTCAACAACATCCTCGCCCGTAAACGAGTGCGGAGCGTGGAACACTGTAGCCACGGCCTGGTCCAGGGCCTCGCCGCAGGTGTCAAGAACGGTTCCTACCAGGCACGTATTAGCCTGCGCGCTCGTAATGGCGCGCCGACCGCGCCATATTCGCTGCACCACGTCGCGCGCGTCGGGTCCGCTGACACGCGCCACAGCAATGCCGCCTACGCCCGGGGGCGTAGAGATGGCGCATATTGTATCGTTTTTAGTCATCGCAGTGTCTGCCATCGCGGATAAGAATTCTGACGTTCGACAATCTGTTCTATCGAGTCGGGCAACGCGGAAAAGAAATCCATACCCGTGACGGCCTCTACCTCGTCGATGCTTACGGCGTGGCTCTGCACCCCACCCTGCACTTTTCCGTTAGGCATCAGAAAACCGATGCCTCGAGGAGGGTCTGCATACGGTGCGAGCACCACTTTGAAAAAGCGCTCCGGCACCACCACCCTGCTCTTGCCTATATGCAGCGGCATGCGGTCCGTAAGCACCGGGCCTGCCACTATAATGATGGCACTGTCGCGACGTGCCCACGCGCGGCAGTTCTCCTCAAGAGTGCTCCAGCCGCCGCTGTTCATCGCCGCCGCCTGAGGGCATATGTTGGTGAGGTAATTCGAGGCACGCATAGCCTCGGCGCTCCACTTCATATCGGCGGCCGGCGCCATATGTCCGCGCGTATATCCCGACTTACGATAGTCCTCCGGGGTAGCACATCCCGGCACGTCGGCATCCTTAAAAAAATTGGACAGACGCTTTTCCGTGCCGCCGCACTCTTCGGCAGTCAGTTCCCAGACCACATAATTCGGCACGTGCATATCAGGGTTAAAGTTTACTTTGAAACCCGGATATTCTACCATATGCTGCGCGACGTTTTCGGGCACACGCACATCCTCAAGACTGCCGTCGAACTGCAAGGCACCACCGGCGCCTTCCGATTTATCTGCCGGGAGCGCCGGACCGGCGTTTGCCACCCAATACAGCGCAGCGACGATTATCGCCACACACCATATCAGGCCCAAAGGCCAGGCCGCACGCCTGCGTCTGGCCTGCCTGCGACGGCGTCCAGCGCTGCGCCGCGCGTAGGCGCCATTACTGCGTTTTACCGCCATAATCCCCTATCCTACCAGGCTCATTCCCTTCAGGAGTGCCTGCTCGTTCAGCGGAATCAAATGATGGTGACGTTCGGGAAGAGTCTTTTTCAGACCGCGCAACACGGCGTCCATAGGCACAACAGGACGCAGCCCGAGCAACGCCCCGAGCAAAATCATGTTATAAGCCTTGGCGTTGCCGAGCTCCATCATAGCGTCCATAGCATTGACCTCCACTACTTTTATATCAGTGCGTGTAGGCTTATGATGTATTCCCGACGGGTCGTACACAAGTGTGCCGCCACTCTTCACCTTGCTCTCGAATTTGTCGAGGCTCTGCTGATTCAGAATCACCGCTGTGTCATAACTGTCGAGCACAGGCGACGATATGGCGCTGTCGCTCAGTATCACGGTCACATTGGCCGTTCCGCCACGCTGTTCGGGACCGTAGGACGGCATCCAGGTCACCTCCATATCGTTCATCAGGCCGGCATACGCCAGTATTTTGCCCATCGACAACACTCCCTGGCCTCCAAAACCTGCTATAATTATCTCTTCCTTCATAGTAATCATTCGTTTTTCAGGTCGCCGAGCGGATAATGCTCTGTCATATGTTCCGCCATCCAGTCGTTGGCCTGCGCGGGAGTCATCTTCCAGCCGCTGCTGCAAGTGCCCACCACCTCAACCACAGATGTGCCTTTTCCGGCCAATGCATTTTCAAAAGCCTTCTTTATGGCGGCTTTCGTCTTGCGCGCGGCAGCTGCGGTGTGCACAGCCTGGCGCGTCACATAGCAAGTGCCGCGCAACTGCGCGAGCAGGTCGGTGATGTTAAGCGGATAACCGTTCAGGTCGGCGCGACGTCCATAGGGAGTCGTGGCGGTCTTTTGGCCGAGCAGTGTGGTCGGAGCCATCTGTCCGCCTGTCATACCGTATATGGCGTTGTTGATAAATATGATGGCGATGTTTTCGCCACGGTTGGCCGCATGTATGGTTTCAGCGGTTCCTATCGCAGCCAGGTCGCCGTCGCCCTGGTAGGTAAAGACCAGATTGTCGGGATTAAGGCGGCTCAGGGCCGTAGCCACTGCGGGCGCACGCCCATGTGCGGCCTCCACCCAGTCCACATCAATATAGTTGTAGGCAAACACCGCGCAGCCCACCGGCGCAACGCCCACCGCGCGGTTTTCCAGGCCCATTTCCTCGAGCAGCTCGGCTACGATGCGATGCACCACTCCGTGGCTGCATCCGGGACAATAGTGCGTGTTTGCCTCCGTGAGCAGGCGCGGACGCGCGTATACGCGGTTGGCGGGATTGATTATCTCTTCTGGGGTCATGGCTTTGCTTCAGGAAAATGATTATACAATGCGTCGAGCACCTCGTTAGGATTGGGAACTATTCCACCCATTCGTCCGAAATGCGCTACAGGCACACGACATTCCGACGCCAGACGCACGTCGTCTATCATCTGACCGGCGTTCAGTTCCACAGTCAGGATGCCTTTTGCCTGCGATGCGAGCTCTCCTATGCGCGTCTTGGGGAAAGGCCACAGCGTAATCGGACGCAGCAGGCCCACTTTCACACCCTTGGCACGGGCATCCTCTATCGCTTTCAGGCATATGCGGGCCACCGAGCCGAACGCCACTATCAGATACTCGGCATCGTCGGTGTAATACTCGGCATAGCGCACCTCGTTGGCTTCTATTTCGGCATATGTGCGCTGGAAGCGCTCATTGTTGAGCTCCATGCGCGAGGGGTCAAGTTCCAGGCTTGTCACCACATTGCGGTGCTCGCGGCCGTGCCGGCCGGTGGCCGCCCACGGGCATTGCGCTTCCACCTCTGCCTGAGTGCGCCGCGCACGCGGCTCGGGCAGCACCACTTTCTCCATCATCTGCCCCACGATGCCGTCGGCCAAAATCATGGCAGGAGTGCGGTATTTGAAAGCAAGGTCGAAACCGAGCGCCACAAAATCGGCCATTTCCTGCACCGTGGCAGGCGCCAGCACTATCAAATGATAATCTCCGTGGCCGCCTCCCTTGGTGGCCTGATAATAATCGGCCTGCGAAGGCTGTATGGTTCCCAAGCCGGGACCGCCGCGCATCACATTTACTATCAGCGCAGGCAGCTCGGCAGCGGCTATATAGCTTATGCCCTCCTGCTTAAGGCTTATGCCCGGACTCGACGACGACGTCATCACGGCTTTGCCGGAAGCGGCGCCGCCATATATCATATTGATAGCCGCCACCTCGCTCTCGGCCTGAAGCACCACCATGCCTGTAGTTTCCCACGGCATTTCGGCTTCCAGAGTTTCGAGCACCTCGCTCTGAGGGGTGATGGGGTAACCGAAATAGCCGTCCGCACCATAACGGATTGCAGCGTGGGCTATCGCCTCGTTACCTTTCATCAGTCTTACTTCTTCCATGATACTTTATTTATTTTTCAATGACGCGATACACCTCAATGCATGCATCAGGACAGACTGTGGCGCAGGCCGCGCAGCCTATGCATGTCGCCATATCGGCTGCGTAAGCATAATGATAGCCACGGTCGTTCACATCGTTGCTTTTCAAGGCGAGAGTGTGTGTCGGACAAGCCACTACACACAGTTCGCAGCCCTTGCAGCGCATGGCATCGACCGTCACTGCTCCTATCACTTTAGGCATGTTGAATATTGCTTTAGGATTTATTAATGCACAAATATAGCGAAAACCCGCTTCCCTGCCAAAGTTTTAACATTTGCCAACATTGGCCGGCGTCGGCCGTCAGTTGAGCCGCTCGTCAAGCCGGCTGCGCTCGGGCACAAAGCGCCGTGCGGCCTCACGGGCTGCCCGCGCCGAATCGCGGCGTGCCTCGCGCATACGCTTTTTCTCGGCCCGCACACTGTCGCGTGCCGAGCGTATGCTGTCGTCGCGTTGCTGTGCTGAGTCGATGCGGTGCTGCGCTTCGAGCTCACGCGACAGCGCCGCGGCGCTGTCGCCGCCCCCTGCTCCGCCCCACGCGAGGTGAAACACTATCGGAAGGGCCACCAACAGCAACAGCACGGCCATGCCGATGCTGTCGCCGGAGGTCATCCTGAAACGCTTCATTTGCCTGACATGGCAGCAGCCACGTCGGCTTTAAGGGCATCGTCCTGCTTGTCGCGGCTCAGAATTGTGCCGTCGGGGCCGTAAAGGATAATGCACGGTATGCCCATTATGCCGTAAATGTCCGTAGGCACACTGCCTCCGTTCACCCAGCACTCCCAGGGCAGGTCGTGTTTTTTCACGGCGGCACGCGTGGCGTCGGGCTCATCCCACACAGCCACGCCGAGCACATTCAGACCCTTGTCCTTATACTCTTTGTAAAGGTCTTTCAGCACGGCGGTCTGGCGGATGCACGGGCCGCACCAGCTTGCCCAGTAGTCCACGAGCACATAGTCGCCTTTGCCCACCACATCGCTGAGGCGGTGCTTCACTCCGTCGCTTTCAATCTCGAAATCTGCAAATTTGCGACCCACGGCCGTGGCTTCCTGACGGTCGAACGACTGACGGTAGCGCTGCACTCGCTTGTACTTGGCCATGTCGGGATATTTAGCCAGCGCGGCGGCAAACTCTTCGCGCGACAAAGCACCGGCCTGGTCGAGGAACACATAATAGCCTATGGGATTGTCGGAATTCTCGTCGAGCACGCCCTCCATGTACTTGTTATACGCCTCGATTATGGCCTCGCGCTCGGCCTCGGACGTGGCCTTGCTATAGCTGGCGCGCACGCTGTTTATGTGCGCGCCCATTTCGTTGAGCCTGTCGTTGAGCATAGAGCCCACGGCGTCGCGATTCTTATTGACGGCAATACCGCCTTCCTCAAGGATAAATGTGCAGTAGCGCTGCCCGTCGAGCAGCAGCCGAGCCAGCACGGGCTCGTCGATAGTGCCGCGGAATTCCGCCACGCCGTCGGTCACCAGCACCGAATCCAGGCGCTCGCCCGTATCGAAATTCTCAATCTGCACCATAGCGCCTTCATCGTCGGCCGACATAGGCACCGTCACATGATACGGAGCCGCGCTCGCGCTGCCCGCCGTAAGCGCGGCGGCAAGGGCCGCGCCTGCAAAAAATTTCATAGCCATATTCTTATGCTTATTTATGTTTTTCAGACTGTCACGGACCTTTTACGCCCGTATTCCGCAAAGTTACTAAATTTTATGCCAAAATAAAAACTGCCGCTCGCGCGGCAGTTTAATTTTGTCAAGTAATATCATATGCCTATGCGCATAATCATATGCCTATGCGCACGCCCACCTGCAGCAGGCCCTGCGCCCCGTAGCCCAGCTCGCCGTACAGCGACACATTGCGGCTCACAGCGGCGTTGACGCCTATAGGCGAAATCTGCACGCCGAAATACGTATTGTTGTAGTTGTCGCCGCCCCACGGTTGCATATAGCTGATTATCACACCCAGGCCGAGATGGCCGTACAGGGTGAAGATGTTGCTGCGGTAGTAGTCATAGCGTCCGTTGGCAAGAAGCACATGGTAAGCTATGTAGGAGCGTTCGGGGCCGCCTTTGGTGTTTGTGCTCGAGAACGTGTAGCTCGGTCCCACCCACAGACGGTTGGTAAGTCTGAAGTTGAGGCCCGCTGTAAGGGCTCCCCATGCGTTCTTCACGCCGTGCCAGCCGTCGTGGCAGTCGGTGGCGTCCATCTGTGTATAGCCGCCGTAGCCTAAGGATATTTCCGTTCGTTGGGCGTTGACGCCTGTAGCGCAGGCGAGCATCAGAGCAAAAGCAATGAGTAGTTTTTTCATAAATAAACAGTTTTTAAGCTTTATGAAAAAACAACACGCGTCCCGCCGTAAAAGTTTAGCCCCCTATCCTATTATTTTTTTCGGAAAGGGGGCCAAAACTTATGTTATAATGATTCTCAATCGATACGGCGGTATAGCAGATGGTCGTTGTGTTCGCCCACACCCGTCCAGCCGTGATGGTCGGTCGGTTTGCCTATCCATCCTTTGAAATCAGGATAGCCGCGCGTTATATTCAGGCGCTCCATGGGCCAGCGCCAGCCTTCGGGCAGCAGAAGCATCTGCGGCGCGCGGAATTCGCCCTCGCTGTTGGCTTCGTGGTCAATCCACACCCCCTGGTTCATCTGCGTGGCATCTTCGGGAAGAGTCCAGATATGGAAATCGTGCAGGCTCTCGCTCATCAGCCAGCCTTCGGGCACAGAGCGGCCTATCAGCTTCACCTTGCTGAAATCGATATCGGGCGTTCCGTTGCCCACGCCGGCCATCACGCCTCGCTTCACACCCAGCAGGTCGTGGATTTCGCCGAGGGCATGCTCGGGCTCGGTGCCGCCGAAGTACACGAAGCTTTCCAGCACGCCGCCGCACGCCAGCGGGCGTATCGTTATCATGTTTTCACCCGAGATATGATTCACAGCGAGCACTATATCGTTGAAATCATAGTCGTCGGTGCTGCCGAGGTCCTCGCAGGCCACAATCCACTCTTTCGGCTCAGCCACGGGGAAATCGTCGGGCGTAAGGTCCGTTTCGGGCGGCCATGTGTTGTGTATGCGGAACACGATGTCGTTGATGTCGTTGTCGCCGCCGCCTTCTTCGAAGCCCACATAGTTGCTGCCGTCGAAACGATACTTAGCAGCGAATATACTGTAATTGTCGGGCTTCTCGTCCGGGGTAAAGTCATTGCCGCCCATTACATACATGTGATAGTGGAACAGATAGTAGTTCATGGCCGCGTTGCCGAAGTAGAACTTGTTGCTTCCGCTCACGCTGCCATAGAAGAAGCCTATGCGCGTGCCGGCCGGGAAGGTGTACGAGCCCTGCTCGCTGTCGCCGTGCTCGCCGAAATACACCAGCCGTATGCGCACGCTGCGGAACTGCGCGGGGCGGAATTGTTTTATCTGCGTGTTTATGGTCTTGGCGCGCGTGCTTTCAAGGTTCTCCCACTCGCCGAACACATGGTCGCCCTCATGGTTCATGTTCGGATTGTATTTGTCGGGATGCGAGCTCCACTGATTGCAGTAGCGGAACTGCATAAGGGCATTGTTTCCGCTAAGACTGTGCTCCGGCTCCACCTCATTGCGGCGGAAAACTACGTATTTCGGAACCTCTTCAAAAAATTTCTTCGGGTCGGCGTATAACTCGGCCTCGTCTTCGGGAGAATAGTAGTAGTATCCCCAATATGTGTCGCCCTCCATGGTGCGCCACATCAGGTCCATGGTCACGTCGCCTTCCTCCCTGACCGTCATGGTCACGTCGGGGTCCAGAATCTGCTCCTTGAAGAAATAGTGCGTCACATTGTCGTCGGAGCCGTATTCCGACTGGTCAGACTGGTTGCCGAACACACCGCGCTTTTCCTCACCTTCATCATTTATGTAGGTATGCACCACCGGCACTATGTCGAGATTGCTGAACTCGGGAGTGCGCTGGCTGTAATCGAAATTGTTCAGAGAATACAATCTCGGCACGCTCACCTCAACCTTATTGTCGATGGGGTCCATGCCGTCGTGGCCGATTATTTTGTAATACAAATCCTCCCACGTGGTAGTGCCGTCGCCTACGTACGGCTTTATTACATCAAGGTTCCTGTCGGTCACACGCACGGTTTTGTAATCAAGCGGCGTAGCCGTCACCGGGCAGTCGCCGCCGGCTCGCGAACCATTGTCGGCTATGCGCACTGTGCCATTTTCGGGATACACATATCCGCCGAACACCACGGTGCCGTCCGGGCGCTCAACGCGCGCGTAAAGGCTTTTGGTGCCTGTTTCAATGTCGAAACGCATCGACGCGCGGCCGCCGCTCACAGGCACCGCGGCCAATATCGAACTGCCGGGAGCGTTGGGCGAATCGGTGTAAAACCTGGCTGTGCCGCTGACGGATGGCGCCAGGGCCACCTCAGCCCTGATGGGCTCGGCCATGCTCCAGGTGTGGTCCTTGGCCGGCACACCGAATTCTTTTATGAAACCGCGCAGATACAGCTCGTCGGTGGACAGCTGCGGCACCTCGTCGGTACAAGCAGCCGTAGCGACGGCTATTCCGGCTATCGCAGCCGCACATCTGATACTCTTAAAAATTGTCATTTTGCTTGTTGGTGTGTAAGTATTAGAACGCTTTCTTTTGTTTTAACACGCAAATATATAGCAAATTTACCCCCCCCCCATTTTTTGTAACACATCTGACACAAAAGCCGCGTTTTTTTTGATGTTTTCACTATTCAGACCATAAAATCACTCAAATCGTACACTCCTGTCAGAGCCTCCGCATCCTGCGCCTCCGCCTGCCGGCTGCGGAGGCGCAGGACGCGGGCACAGGACCGATGCGCGCGCAATTATGCAAACATATGTGAAAGATATGCCGATTTTGCATCTTTTCGGTAGTACGATTGCGATTTTTGCTTAACTTTGCAACTGAAACAATGATCATTTTTTCCCACATACGCAAACGCGCCGCAGCCATGGCTCTGATAGTGGCCACTGCTGCGGCAGCCTCTGCACAGATTAATACCGAACAGGTGATACGTGTGGGCCGCAACGCCCTCTATTTCGAGGACTACATGCTATCCATCCAGTATTTCAACCGCGTGATAGATTCGAAACCGTATCTGGCAGAGCCCTACCTGCTGCGCTCCATCGCCAAATACAATCTTGAAGATTATGCCGGAGCGGAAGCCGATGCCTCGCGCGCCCTCGACCTGAACCCGTTCATAGCCGATGCATGGGAGGTGCGCGGCGTAGCGCGCCAGAACATGCAGCGCGACGCCGACGCCATCACCGACTACGAAGAAGCGCTGCGCCTGCTCCCGCGCAACCGCAATCTGCTCTTCAACCTGGCCATGGCTCAGCAGGCTGCCGACCACAAGGCCGACGCCGACTCCACATTCGGCGTTCTGCTGCGATACTATCCCAACTACGACAACGCCTACCTCGGCCGCGCGCAGCTGCGCCTCGGCGCCAACGACACCACCGGCGCCGCCGCCGACATAGAGCGCGCGCTGGAGCTGAACCCAAACGCACTCAACGGCTATATACTCCGCGCCGACATGGCCATGCGGTCGGGCCGCGACCTGAAGGCCGCCCTCGCCGACATAAACGAAGCCGTGAAGCTGCAGCCCAAAATGGCCGGTCTGTATATCAACCGCGCGTATCTGCGCTACTCTCTCAACGACTATTTCGGAGCAATGGCCGACTACGACTACGCCCTGCAGCTTGAGCCAGCCAATGCCACCGCCCTGTTCAACCGCGGCCTTCTGCTTGCGGAAGTGAACGCCAACGACCGCGCGCTCGACGATTTCAGCAGCGTGCTCGACATCGAGCCGGACAATTATCGCGCGCTCTACAGCCGGGCCCTGATCCACCGCGCCAAAGGCAACTATCGTGCGGCCATAGCCGACGTAAACCGCGTGGCAGAAGCGTTTCCCGATTTCCCCGACGCCCTTTGGCTACGGGCCGACATCGAACGCTCCATGGGGCAGACCTCCAGAGCCGAAGCCACCTACAACCGCGCCAAGCAGCTTGCGGCTGCCGCACGACCCGTCGACGAAAGCGAAGCCACGGCGGCCGTCGCATCAGCCGACGTGCCCGAGGAACTGGTTTCGCGACGATTTGCCTCGCTCCTGACCGTCGACGACAACGCCGACATACGCGAGCAGTACAACAACAGCGCCATCCGCGGGCGCGTGCAGGACCGCAATGTGGCCATCGAAATAGAGCCCATGATGGAGCTCGGCTACTATTCGGCACCGTCGGAGCTGCGCACAAACACATATTACATAAAGGAAATCGACGAACTGAACGCCACGCGTGCGCTCCGCTTCGCGGTGGTAGTGACCAACCGCCGCCCCACCCTCGACCAGGATATCATACAGCGGCATTTCAGTTCCATCGACTACTACAACTCGCTCATGTCCACGCACACGCCGCGCGCCGTGGACTACATAGGCCGTGCCCTCGATTTTGTGACCACGCGCAACTATTCTGCTGCCATCGACGACGCCACAAAAGCCATAGAACTGATGCCCGACTATGCGCCCGCCTACTGGCTGCGCGCTCAGGCACGCTACCACAAACTGCAGGTCGACCGCGACACACCCGACGAAACAGGCAGCATCGACCCCACTGCCCGCAGGCAGGTGGCGGAAGCGGCCATGACCGAAATACTGGCCGACATAGACCGCGGCATAGAGCTGAGCCCCACCACCGCCGTGGCATGGTACAACAAAGGCAACCTTATGCTTGAAAACCACGACTACACCTCGGCCATAGCAGCCTACACGCGCGCTATCGAGCTCAAACCCGACATGGGCGAGGCGTACTACAACCGCGGATACATCTATCTCAAACTCGGCAACAGACAGGCCGGCATCTCCGACCTCGGCAAAGCCGGAGAAGCAGGCATAGTGCCGGCCTACAACCTCATAAAACGAATACGCAAATAACTCTAAGACCAACAGTGTCCAACACTCTATATACAAAAACCATGCTCAACAACTCAGACCTTGAAAACCTTGCCCTGCGCGGTATATCGCCAGAGCAGTTCGAAGCGCAGATGAAGCGTTTCGCCACCGGATTCCCCTATCTGCGCCTCCAGGACTCCGCACGCCCCGAGGCCGGCATACATGTGCTCGGCGAGGCAGAGCAGGACGCTGCCATAGCCCGCTGGGAGCGCTTTCTTGCCGACGGCGGACGCGCGGCCAAATTCGTGCCCGCATCAGGTGCGGCATCGCGCATGTTCAAGGCCCTCTTCGCCTTTGCTGAAGGTCAGGAGCAGACGGCTCCCGAAGGCAGCCCCGTGGGCGAGCTCGTGGCCGGACTCGACCGCCTTCCATTCAAGGCGGAACTTGACGAAGCCGCTCGCGCCATGTACGGCGCCGACGCCGCCGCACTCGCCGCTGCCGGCCGCCACCGCGACATCGTCAAGGCCATAATAGCTCCCGAAGGCATGAACTACGGCGCGCTGCCCAAAGCCATGCTCACCTTCCACCGCTATGCCGACGGCTCCACGCGCACATCGCTCGAGGAACAGCTCTATGAAGGCGTGCAGACCGTAGCGGCCGACGGACGCGTCGACATACATTTCACCGTGTCGCACGACCACCGCAAACTGTTCGAGGACAAGCTCGCCAAGGCCGTGCCCGCTGTCGAGGCTGCCACCGGCGTGAAAATCAACGTGAGCATGAGCGAGCAGAAGCCCTCCACCGACACCCCCGCGGCGGCGATGGACGGCACACCCTTCCGCGACGACGCCGGACGCATCGTATTCCGCCCCGGCGGCCACGGAGCCCTCATCGAAAACCTCAACGACCTGGATGCCACCGTGGTGTTCATTAAAAACATCGACAACGTGGTGCCCGAAGGTCTGCGCGCCGACACCCTGCGCTACAAGCGCGTGCTGGGCGGAACCCTCATGCAGGTGCACGACACCATCGAGCAGTATGCCGAACTGCTCGCCTCTGGCGACTACGACCCGGCCGACCTCGCCGAGATAGCCGATTTCATGCAAGAAACACTCTGCATCACAGCCCCCGAGATAGAAGCTGCCGACCCGGACTACATGCTCGCCAAACTTGACCGCCCGCTGCGCGTGTGCGGCATGGTGCGCAACGAAGGCGAACCCGGCGGCGGACCCTACCTGGCGTTCAACGCCGACGGCTCTGCCTCGCCGCAGATACTCGAGAGCACACAGATCGACAGCAACAATCCCGAGGCCGTGGCAATGATGGCGGAAGCCACGCATTTCAACCCCGTAGACCTCGTGTGCTACGTGCGCGACCTTGACAACGAAGCCTACGACCTGCGCGAATACGTCGACCCCGACACCGGCTTTATCTCGTCGAAAAGTTTCGCCGGACGCGAGCTGCGCGCTCTTGAGCTTCCCGGCCTGTGGAACGGCGCCATGAGCGACTGGAACACCGTTTTCGTCGAAGTGCCCGCCTCGACCTTCAACCCCGTAAAGGTGGTCAACGACCTGCTCCGTCCCGCCCACCAGTAACTCTCGGCAGTACAACGCAAAGCCGGAAGCCGCGCCGCGGCCTCCGGCTTTGCTGCAAATGCGCGCCAACGGCGCTACGGCAGGCTTCCAGACCATAATTTACGTTAAAGTAGCGCGGTTTTTGTGTTAAAGTTGTGTGCATTTCAGGGAAAAAGTGTAATTTTGTAGACTCAAAACTATGAATTTTCCGATGCGAAACTACATCCTCGTCATATTGCTTGCTCTGCTCACGTGCTCGTGCGGCGAATATCAACGTGCTCAGAAGAGCTCCGACTTCAACTATAAGTTCGACTACGCCAAGCGAGCCTACGAAGCCAAGCACTATGTGCAGGCGGCCACGCTGCTCAAAGATTGCATCACTGTGTTCAAAGGCTCCGACAAGGCTGAGGAATCGCTCTACCTGCTCGGCATGAGCCACTACGAGAACAAGGACTACGTGACGGCCGGCCCGTATTTCCGCAGCTACTACCAGCGCTACCCTAAAGGCAAGTTCGCCGAGCTCGCGCGCTTCTACTGCGGCTACGGCTACTACCTCGACTCGCCCGAGCCGCAGCTCGACCAGTCGGGCACCATCACAGCCATCAAGGAGCTGCAGGGATTTCTCGACTATTTCCCCCGCAGCGACAAAGTGAATGTGGCGCAGAACGCCATCTTCGAGCTTCAGGACAAACTCACCCTCAAGCAGCTGCAGAACGCACAGCTCTACTACAACCTCGGCACCTACATGGGCAACAACTACGAAAGCGCCGTGATTGTGGCAAAGAACGCCATCAAGGACTATCCCTACTCCAAGTACAAGGAAGACCTCGAGATGCTCGTGCTCAAGGCACGCTATCAGGAAGCCGACCAAAGCGTGGAGGAACGCAAGGAAGACCGTTTCCGCGAAGTCATAGACGAGTACTACTCTTTCATAAACAACTATCCCGAAAGCCCCAACCGAGCCGAGGCCGACAATATCTTCAAGATCGCCTCGCGTTACGTTAAAGACTAATATACAACACCTAATAAAACTCATGGACTACAAGAAGACCAATGCCCCGCTCAACACCGTGACCCGCGACATGATTGAGCTCTCTGAAGACACCGGCAACGTCTATGAAACCGTGTGCATCATAGCCAAGCGCGCCAACCAGATCGCCGGCGAAATGAAGCACGACCTCGAAAAGAAACTTCAGGAATTTGCTTCGCTCAACGACAACCTGGAGGAAATATCCGAGAACCGCGAGCAGATAGAAATCTCGCGCTACTACGAAAAGCTGCCCAAGCCCACGCTTATCGCAACACAGGAGTACGTGGACCACAAGCTCTTCTTCCGCAATCCTCTCAAGGAGCGCGACAGCCAGGACTAAGCCCCCTGCCCTCTCTCCATCGATGCGCCCCGGCGTCCGCACCACAGCGGCGCCGGGGCGCGCGCGTTATCGCTGCTCCGAGGGAGCAGGTACTATAGAGATGCTGTCAAGGCCTATGAAGCGGAAAGGATACTCGCAGCGCACTATCACGCCTTCCCAGCCGGGAGTAGCTACATCGGGATGCGAGAAATCCACCTCGACAGTCTTATATGCGCGACGCACCGGCCCCATGCCCACACTGTGGTGGCTTCGGAAAACCGCCGACGAACCTGCCGGACGCACAGCCACCCACACATCAGGCCCGAAAGGCGCCGCGTAAGGCGCCGATATCGAATCGTCAAGGCCGGGCATGGCCGACGGCACAAGACGCAACGGCCGCGCATGAGGATAAAGCGAGCGGAACGACGCACGCCACGCACGCTCCATGCGTGAATCGCTCACAGGCATCATGTAGGAGAACGACACATCCGGCGTGAACAGCATCTTCGGCAACACCGGCGACGACTGCACACAGCCGCCTCCGCGCTCCATGAACTCCCGCTCTATGCGGTCATATTCCGCGCGCGAGGCACTCGTGTAGGTCCACTCCGAAAGCAGCACACAGCCGGCAAGCACAGCCGTAAGCACGAGCGCAGCATTGGAGAAGCCTCGACGCGGAAGCAGGCGTATGGTCAGCACAAGCGAGGCAAGCGCCGCACCGAACAGCATGCGGTTGGCCCACAGACCGAGCAGCGAAGCAAACACCGCACACGCCACGAGCGTATCGAACCAGAACGCTCCCGACGCATACATGCTGCGGAAGCTAACGTGCCGACGCAACTTGGCGCGCAGCATCACAATCACAAGCGGCACCAGCCACATGCCATAGCTCACCCAGTACAGCACATTCAGCACCGAGAACCCGGCTCTGCGCGCACGCGCAAAATTACCCGGCGAGAACACCAGGAAGGCGCAGCCCACGGCATAACCGACTATGAGCACATACTGCGCCGTGGTCACAGAGCGCAGATTGCGCAGCCACCACACGAACACCGCCACCGAAAGACCCACGCAGAGCGCCTCGTTGCCGTTGCCGGCCAGCACACCGAGCACAAAAGCCGCCGGCAAAGCCCAATGCGGAGTCCGCGCCTTGCGGAAAAGCCACAGCAGCCACAGCATGGCCACGGCAAACGTCCACATGTAGCATATCTGAAAGGCCGGGGTCATATGGGTGATAAAAAACAGAAAATACAATCCCACGGCCGTGGCCACCGGGCGCGGCCGGCCTACGCCGGTTCCGGCGTGGGCCAGCACAAGCACTATAAACGCCACGAACACCGCCGCATTGCACACCGCAAACAGCGTGCGGCCGCCGATGCCGCAGAAAAACTGTATCAGCGTGTGGGCGAAGGCACGGCCGTTCACGTCCAGCCAGTGCACCCGCTGAGAGCTCACGATATCGGCGGCGGTTTCTATATGCCGCGGAGTTTCATCGCCCGTCACGCGCTCGATAATGGGAATATAGTCATGAGTGAACACGAAGCCATAGTCCATATCGTCGCTTATCCACACAGCCTTCATGCAGAAGGCGAACACTATTATGGCGCCGGCGAGAAGAATCAGGCCGGAGATGGCGCGCCGCGAAGTCGTGGTCATACCTTTGAATCGTTATAAATGTCGGCTATGTAGACGGGCCGGCGCTTGCTTTCCATGAAAATGCGCCCTATGTATTCGCCTACTATGCCTATGGCGCAGAGCTGCAGACCGCCCAGCAGAAGCAGCACGCATATCAGCGTGGGATATCCGGCCACGGGGTCGCCGTACAGCAGCGTGCGCACCACAGTGAATATCAGATATACAAATGCGGCTATCGCGGTGACGAAACCCACCACCGACGCTATGCGCAGCGGAGCGGTGGAGTGGCTTGTGATGCCTTCCACGGCAAGATTGAACAGCCGGCGGTAGCTGAACGACGACGCCCCTTCCTCGCGGTCGGCGGTGACAAACTCCACATCCTTCTTGCTATAGCCTATCCAGGCAAACAGCCCTTTGCTATAGCGCTGGGTTTCGCGCAACGAGCGCACCGCGTCGACACAGCGCCTGTCGAGCAGGCGGAAATCGCCCACATTGGGCATCACGTCTATGTCGGAGGCCGACTGCAGCATGCTGTAATAGGCCATGGACAGACGCCGGCGAAGCCAGCTTTCGCGCCCGCGCGTGGCACGGCGGCCATACACATCGTCGTAGCCGCTCTCCCACTCTGCTATCATGCGCGGGATGGCCTCCACGGGATGCTGAAGGTCAGCATCAAGAATCACCACACAGTGGCCCGTAGCGTAATCGAGCCCCGCGAGCATCGCGGCTTCCTTTCCGAAATTACGCGACAGGCTCACGTAGCAGAAGCGCGGGTCGGCGGCGCGCAGTTCGCGCAGCACCTGCAGCGTGTCGTCGCGCGAGCCGTCATTGACGAGCAGCACCTCATAATCGTATTCGGCTATCTCGCGCCCGTCGGAGAGGGCGCGCATGCGGTTGTCGAGCAGCGGTGTCAGCGCATCGCGCAGACGCAGCAGTCCGCGTCCCTCGTTGTAGGCCGGAATCACAAGCGACACCTTGCGTCGCTCGTCCACAGGCATTGTGGTATCGTGGTGTGTGTGCATATCCATAGTATTTCTGCAAATTTACGTTTTTTTCGTCACCTAAGCAAATTCGCAGACAGACAGATACGAAAATAATGCCCGGGCATTTCAAGCCGAGAGCCGGCCCGATATAACGGACCGGCTCTTATTCATGCGCACGGTTTTTAACTCCGGGGACTAACGGACGCCGCCCGGCCTTCTGACGTGTGATGCGAGTGTACAGCTGGCAATCAACACATTCACTTGCCTATGGTGTCGGAGTTCTGATTGTAGGCCTTGGCCACGCATTTCCACTCGCCGTCGAGCTTGAGCAGCAGGAGGAAGTCGGTGAAGTCGATGGAGCCGCCCCAGCCCTCTTCGAGGACGCGCACTACGGCAACGGTTTCTTCCACGGCGAGCACATCGATGCGGGCCTTGAAGTCAGCTCCGGCACCAACCGTGTCTACATTGTGGTAGAACTGCTCGATAGAGCCGCGCTCAACTGTGCCGTTCAGTATGCCGAACAGCACGGCGTCGTCAGTGAATAGAGTCTTTGCGTACTCGCTGTTGCCTTCAGCCACGCTCTTCACAAACTTCTCGGCGGCCTTGGCCACTGCTTCGTATTCTTTGATTTCGCTTCTCATGTCGTTATGTATTAATGTGATTTTATGTATGCAAAGTTACTGTCACAATACGTCAAAATCAAGTACCGAAAAATTTTTCATATACCGAATATTTTTTCGGTATATGAAAATTAGACAGTTATTTAGTATCTTTGCGTATCAATCAACGATATTACAATCCGATGGCTTACGAAAAGAAAATTCCTGTGGACCTGGACTGCCCTTTGCGGCTCACAATGAGTCTGATTGAGTCGAAATGGAAATCTTGTATTCTTGATGAGTTGAGAGCAGGAAAGCCTATGCGTCCGAGCGAAATCCACAGATGTCTGCCGGAGGCAGCTCCGCGGGTGCTCGACATCCAGCTCAAAGAGATGGTGGAAGACGGGCTCGTCGCAAAAACCATTTATCCAGAACTGCCCCCGCGCTCCGAATATGCGATAACCGACCTTGGGCTGTCGCTAATTCCGATAATTGACCGAATGCTGAAATGGGGCGAGGAGCATTTCGATATTTTTGAGAAAAAATATGGCAGGAAGCGTAGCGGATGCAACAGCTGATCAGCGCCCTATCTACTTTTCGGCGCCGCCGTGCTCTACGGCCCACGCCACAAGATTGCGTATTATCGGCATAAGGCTCTGCCCTTTGGGTGTAAGCGAATATTCCACGCGCGGTGGTATTTCGGCATAAAGCCGGCGGCTCACCAGGCCGTCGGCCTCGAGCGTTTTCAGAGTCGATGCGAGCACCTTCGGGGAGATGTCGGGAATCACCCTCCCCAATGCGTTGAACCGCAGCGGAGCTTCGTCGGCGAGCACGCACAACACAAGCAGCGACCACTTGCCCGAAAAGCGCGCTATCACGTTGCGCACCGGGCAGGCCTCTATATTTGTATATTTTTTTAAGTTGTTTTCTATCGCCAAGTCGTTCATATTCAGCTTTGGTTACTTGCGGGTAAGTGCCTTACGTTTTGGTAAGTTGTTGTATATCAATAAATTTAATATTACCTTTGCACTATCAAAAAGAAAGCGGCTTTCTGTCGCAAAGTTAGTAATTAATTTCAACACCCAAAACCACATGAGCGAATTAACACTTTTACACCGTGGCAAAAAATATGCCCACGCATCCGTGGGCAATCTCGGCGGATTCGAAGGAAAACAGTTTCTGAAAGACGCCATCGGCGCCACGTCTTGCGAAATCTCCTTCGGCACTCTCCCGCATGGCGCTTCCGTGCCGTTTTTCCACAGCCACAAGGCCAATGAGGAAAACTACATCATACTCTCGGGCGCAGGACGCTTCCAGGCCGACGACGATGTGTTCGAGATAGGCGAAGGTTCGGTGGTGCGTGTCAGCACCGGCTGCGACCGCAACCTGCTCTGCACATCCGATGTGCCCATGACCTACATCTGCATACAGGCCAAAGAAGGCAGCCTCGAGGCATGCACCGCCGACGACGGCGTAATCACCGAACGCCCGTCAGCGCTCTGAACGCTACTGCGAGTCGCCGCGTTTCTTGCGTGAGGCGCGCGGGTGTGCCTGCTCATAGTTGTTTTGCAGGTCGCGGTAGCTCAGGTGTGTGTATATCTGCGTTGTGGCCAGCGACGAGTGGCCGAGCAGCCGCTGCACGGCGTTGAGGTCGGCGCCGTTGTTGAGCATATCGGAAGCGAAAGAGTGGCGCAGAACATGCGGCGAGCGCTTGCGCGCATGCACGGCACCGTCGAGCGCGGCGTGCACTATGCGGTTCAGCAATCCGTAGTACAGCGGTTCGCCCGTCGGGCGGACAAAAAAGGCCTCGGTCGGGCCTCCCACAGTGCGCCGGCGCACTCCGCGATACTGCTCTATGGCAGCGCGGAGTTCGCCGGCAAATGGTATTATGCGTTCTTTATTGCGTTTTCCCAGCACTTTGAGCTCGCTGCGGTCGGTGCGCACGTCGGCGTCGAGCAGGCCTATGAGTTCCGACGCACGCATGCCTGTGGCATACAGCATGAGCAGTATGGTATGGTCGCGCACCGCTTCGAAGCTGTCGGCGTCGGGCACCTCGTCCAGCACGCGGGCGGTTTCGTCCGGGCGTATGAAATCGGGCAGACGATGGTCGAGGCGCGCCGGCGTGAGTTCGGCGGCCGGGTTGGTGCGCAGGCCGCGCGTGCGCATGGCCCACGCAAACAGCGCGCGCAGCGACTGTATGCGCCTGCGGAGCGTGCGCGCCGACGCGCCCGCCGCGGCCATCGAGGCCACCCAGGCGCGCAGGTCGTCGAGCGTGACAGCCGCGAGCTCCGGCTCCTGGCCTCCGGCGGCAAACTCGCACCAGTGCCGGAGGTCGGAGCCGTAGGCGCGGACAGTGTGCGGCGATGCGCCCGCTTCCGCTTCGAGATGTGTGAGAAATTCGTCTATCACTGCCCGGAAGTTGCTATTACTGAGCGGCATACAGTATGCACGTGGCGTGCGGAGCGAGCGAGCCGCGCAGCAGGCCGTTGCGCACCGCAAACGCGGCGCCGCACGTGGCATCTGTATAATCGCCGTCGGGCAGCGTGGTGTCGAGGCGCACGTTCTGCCTGCGGCCTGAAAAGTTCACCAGCGCGGCTCCGCGCTCGCCGCGGGCCACCTCGACCACGGTGCCGTCCTTCGACGCGAACAGGTGCTCCACCTCTCCGTGCATGGCACGCCGAAACGCTATCGCAGCGCGCACCTCGGGGTGCATAAACTCATCGTTGCCGCGGGCGCCGAGCACGTTGTTGCCCCAATAGTTCTCGCGGGTGGATCCCGCCGGACGGCTGAAAAACAGCGGTGTGCCGTGCTGACGCGCCGTGAGGAACACAAATCCCGCACGCACCTGATCGTCGGTCATGCCTGCCGATTCGTGCTCGTTGCAGTAGGTGTCGTGGCTCTCCACCCAAGTCACGAGGCGGTCGGGGGAGGCGGGGTGATGCCAGCTCACAAGGTCGGCTGCTCCGTAGCTTCCTTTGTTGAGAGCCTCGCGCAGCGCGTGCCCGTAGCTGCTGGCCACGACATCCATATATTCTGCATACTCGCGCTCCTTCACATTGCGGTCCTGAAGCACCTCGCCGTAGATGTACAGGCTGTCGGGCATGAGCAGCGACAGGCCGCGCACAGCCTCGCGCCCCGTGGCTACATCCCAGAAATTGTTGCGCTCGGCGCGCGCGTCGAGCGGGTCGGAAGGCAGGCCTATGTGCTTGGCCGTATCATATCTGAAGCCGCGCGTGCCGAGATTGATCAGGTCGTTGACGTACTGCAGATAATAGTATTGGAAATCCGGGTTCTCGGTGTTCACGTCCGGCAGGCCGCCCATCTTGCCTGTGGTGCACTGCATGCGGTCGTTGTAGTCGGTGATGTCGGTAAGGCCGTTGGCGTGAAACAGCTTGTCGTGGCCCCCCACGGCGTTGTCAAGTCCGGGAAGCACCGCCGTGTGGTCCACCGCCGTGTGGTTCGGAAGCACATCCACTATCACCTTCACGCCATGCGCATAGGCGCTGTCGCACATGGCCTTGAACGACTCGCGCGATCCCAGCGCATAGTTGCCGATGGTCCAGTCCGTGGGCTGATAGTAATAGTACCACTTGCCGCGCACGCTGTCGCCGGGCTGGCTGTAAAGCGCTTTGCCGCCGCCTTCGCCCACATAGCAGGCCTGCGCGGGCGAGGTCTGCACATAGGCATAGCCTGCGGCCGCAATATCGGCCATGTTGGCGGCTATGGTATCAAAACTCCACGACCACGCGTGCAGTATCACATCGTCCTGCGTCGGAGCAGTGGCCGGAGGGGTGGCCGCCCCTGCCTGCAGGAAGGCTGTCAGGAGAGCGGCGGGAAGAACAAATCTGATTTTCATGGAAACAGTATGATATAATGATTATGATTAGGCAAATTTACTCCATTTGTGGATAAAAAGCAAAAAACGGCCAAAAATATGGGCGTTTTTGGCGAAAATAAGGTATTTTTGCACTTTCAATAGGAATAACGGTCTATGACATTATCATATTTCGCAGCCTCGCCTGTAGTCTGGGCAGTGGCTATGGTACAATATCTAATATTCTCACGAAAACCGTACGCAGGCCGAGCAGCCGGTGTGGCCGCGCGCTATGCCGCGTCCGCCGTCCTCGCCATGCTGCCCATAAGCGTGGCCGGACATACGCCCGCCACGCGCCCCCTGATATTCGCCGCCGCAAGCGCCTTCATATATCAGTTGGCGTGCCCGCTGCTCACGCGTGCGGGCGGCCGGCGCGACTCCGAGGTGCTGCTTGCGGGTGCCGACGCAGCCGTAGGCATGCTCGCCTTCGGCATGCTTTCGGCCTTGCTGCTCATCGGCGGTCCGTGCTGCTGGCTCGTAGGGCCGCTGGAGCTCGCCTTGCTCGCCACGGTGATAGTACAGGCCACATATTTCATAATGTACGGGAGCGCCATGGACGCCTACGGATTCAGGCTCATGACGCAGACCAACACCAACGAGGTGATAGAATTCATCCGCTATTACCCTGTGTGGGTGTCGGGCCTGCTCGTGTGCGCCATAGCCGGAGTGCTTACGGCGTGCGAGTGGGTCAACCTGCCTGCGGCATCTCTGCTGCCGCTGCCCGACGCGGCCATGGTGGGCGCGGCAGGGCTGGCATGCGTGATTGCGGCATGCGCCGGGGGCAGAAACTCGCTTGCGGCGCACAGCGGTTTTGTGAGCTTCTGGCTCGACAAGCGCGACGCCATGCGCAGGCTGCGCGACTATCCGCAGTTCCGCGGCGAGCGCGAAAAAGGCATCAGACTGCAGCATCTCGGCCGACCGTACGACGGGCCGTCCACCATAGTGCTCGTAATAGGCGAATCCGCCAACCGCGACTATATGAGCGCCTTCGCCGATACCGGCGACAGAGAAACCACCCCGTGGATGTCGGCTTGCAGCCGCGACGACTCACGCCACTGGACTCTCTTTCCCAACGCCTACTCCTGCGGCATGCACACGTTCAAGGCGCTCGAACACGGCCTCACGGAAAAGAACCAGTTCCGCGACGTCGATTTCGCCACGGCCGCCAGCATTGTCGACATGGCGCGCGCTGCCGGAAGGCGCGTGCACTGGTACAGCAACCAGGGGCATCTCGGCGCCAGCCTGTCGCAGGTGTCGGTGATAGCCGAACAGGCCGACGAAGCCATGTGGACCAACCAGCAGCCGGGGCTTCCGCCCTACGACCGCGAACTGCTCGCGTTCCTCGACCGCGTGGACCCGTCGCGCGACAACCTTGTGGTGCTGCATCTGAAAGGCAACCATTTCAGTTTCGAGAACCGATACCCTGCCGAGGCGGAAACATGGCGCCCCGACAGCGAGGCCGACACCCGCACCACCTACATGAACTCCATACGCTACGTCGACACCCTGCTGCGCGACGTATGGCGCGAAGGCACCGAGCGCCTCAACATGAAAGCCATGGTGTACTGCTCCGACCATGCCATAATACCCGACCGGCACCGCGCCCCCACCTTCACGGGCTTCGGCGATGTGCGCATCCCGCTGGCAGTATGGACCTCGGAGGATTTCATAGCTTCGCATGCCGAGCGCTACACCGCGCTGCGCGCCAACGCGCAGTGCTGCTGGACCAACGATTTTCTCTACGACCTGATGTGCGGCCTGATGGACGTGCAGTCGCCGCGCTTCGACCCTTCGGGCTCGCTCGCGCACAGCGCCTACAACTACCGTCGCGAGCAGCTCACCGTTCTGGACGGCACCGTGCGGCTCGCCGGCGACACCGAATAAGACCCCGTTCGCCAATGTTTGTCAACGGGGTCTAAGAGCATCGGGGCGCCCTCCTCGCGGTGGTCGCCCCGATATTTGCTGTCGCAATATTCGCATAATCAATTTTCCTGATGCAAAGTTACTGCTGCCGGCGGCGCCATGCAATACCTAAAAGTAGGTATTTCAACGCGCGGCCATGCGGTAGAACATCTTGGCGGCACGGTGCAACGGCATATACAGCGGCGAGGTGGCACGCAGGCCGCTGGCCAGCTCCACACGCAGCAGCGACAGCGAAAGCCAAGCGGCAGGGCTGTCCCACGGGCGCAGAGCGCGCCTGAGCCCCCTCACCACGGCAGCAAACGCGCGCCCGTCGCGCGACGCGGCAAACGGGGCGTCGCCGGCCTGCCACCGCAGGGCGGAAGCCATGTCCACAGCCCTGTCGAGCAGCCACAGCACCTGACGCGACGCTGCCGGCCGGTCGATAAGCCGCGCGCAACGCATCATGATGAGCATAAGGTCGCGCATGCGCCGACGCGCCTTTTCGGGGCTCTGCATTATCGAGCCGGGGCGTATGCGGTAGTTGTACACCACGCGCGGCTCTATGGCCAGCGACTCCACATGGCGCGACACACGGAAGGTCATGTCGAAGTCCTCGCACAGCACCCGCGGAGCGAAGCGGCAGCCGCTCGCGCGCAGGAAGGCACTCGACACGAGTTTGCCGCACATCTCGCACCGCATGGTGCGGTGCGTGTATATGGCCTTGCGGCATGCGCGCCGGCCGCGGAAGGCAAGCCGCGTGTTAAGCGACACGCGGGGCGCGGCCGTGCAGTCGCACCCGTCGCCGTACTCACGTATCTCGCCGGCCACAATCTGCGCGTCGGGATGCGCCGCCACGCGCTGCAGGAGATACTCCATGGCACCGGGCGGCAGCGTGTCGTCGCTGTCGAGAAAAAACAGCCACTCGCCTCGCGCAGCCTCAATGCCTGTGTTGCGAGCCTCGCCGAGGCCGCGGTTTTCGTCGTGGCGCAGCACCCTGAACGCTACCGGCCCGCTATAGGCGTCCACAAAACGCGCTGCGCGCTCCATGCTGCCGTCGGGCGAACAGTCGTCGACGAGTATGCACTCCAGCGGCTCGCCGCACGTCTGCGCGACTACCGACGCGAGGCACTCCTCAATGAAATCCTCGACACCATAAATCGGTATAATAATAGAAATCATGGTGCTACGTAGGGTCTGAACATTTCGGGACAGTCGGACAGCCACGTATCCACAAAGGCGCCGAGCTTGCCCGTAAGATTGTCGACATACTCCACAGGCTTTCCGAGCATCCCGGCGAGTATCATGCCGTGGAGGCGCGTCGACACCACGCGGTCGTAGGGCGCTATCATACGGCAGCCGCGGCGCATGGCCACGCCCCGCATGAGGCAGTTGTAGTGCGTGCGCAGCATGCTTCCGGCCGCCTTGGCGGCCAAACTGCCCGAAAACCGCGTGTACGACAGGCGCACGTTGAGCCACAGCAATTTCTTCCCGATCCAGAAACCCGGATGGAAGCGGTCGTCCCAGTCGCGCACGTCGCCATAGCCGGCAGCGGCCTTACGGCCCGCGCCGGTGATTTCCTCGTCGAGGCGCCTGATGTAGAGCGCGCCCGGCCGCGAGGCGCGGCTGCAATATGGCTCAAGCCTTGAAAAGTCGATGCAGAACGCCATATCGGGCACCAGGAGCACCCTGTTGGCAGGAAAATGCCTGCGCATGAAATCGTACGACACGCGGTCGCGCGCACACATCACGGCATCACTATGGGCGCTGAAGGCCTCCACATCGGCCGCGAGCTCGCGACGTCCGGCCTCGTCGTCGGAATAATACACCGACTGCGGCATCATCACCACCCTGTGGTGCGGATAGCGCCCGAGCACCTTTCGGCGAAAAGCGCCGGCCGTGGGATACAGCGTGCCGAAGTTGCCCCCGCCGTGCAGCAGAATGGTCACATCGCCATCAAGCTCAGGGTAGCGGCACGTCCACTCGTTGTCGCACCCTTCCACCCGCACGCCGAGCTTCCGCAGCAGGTCGAGCTCGCCCTGCCATATGAGCGTATCGCCGATATTGGCATGGTATGGCGCATGCCACAGCACGGCCCGACGCCCCACAAGCGGCCTCACGAGCTCGCATGCCATCCGGCTCAGCCTCTGTTTGAAAATCGGTTCTGTCATTTCGCAAGGTTGTAAAACATTTTCGACGCACGGTGAACCGGGAAAAACAAGCGCGATGACATCGTCATGCCCGAGTGTATCTCAAGCTGCAGAAGCAGCAGCGACAGCCACAGCATCGGCTGCGACAGCATACGGCTGCTGCGCCAGAGCGCGCGCACCGCAGCGGCCCACAGGCGCAGCGTGCGGCTGCGCGCCGGCGCCACATCGCCCGCCCGCCAGCGCAGTTCCGTGTCGAGGTCTATAAGCTGCGCCAGCGCCCAGCGTATCTGCCACGCCAGCGCGGGCGGCCCGAAACGGCGCGCGCAGCGCAGCACGGACAGCATGATGTCGGCAGCGCGCGCGTCGGCTTTGGCCGCATCGGTCATTATGGAATTGCCGCGCACGCGATAGCGGTACGTGCACGCGTCGCACACGGCCACATAGTCTGTGCTTTCAGCCATTCTGAAGGACCACTCCACATCCTCGCACAGCATGCGCGGCTTGAAATACAGGCCCGCGTCCGTGAGCATGCGGCGGTCCACAAGTTTGTTCCACGCCGAAAACGGCGCGCACGCCACGTCGAGCAGACGCCGGCGCACCTCCTTGCTTCCGCGGGCCGAATCCCACCCGCTGTCGGCTATGCCCGGCAGCCCGGGAGCGCCGTCGCCGAAAGATTCGTAGTTGCCCACCACCATCTGTACGCCGGGGTGAGAGAGCGCCACGGCGTGTAGGCGCTGCAGCGCCGTAGCGGAAAGCAGGTCGTCGCTGTCAAGAAAATAAAGCCAGCGGCCGCGCGCGGCGCGGATGCCGGTGTTCCGGGCCTCAGACAGCCCCTTGTTGCGCTCGTGGCGCAGCACCCTGAACTCCACGCCGCCGGTATATGAGGCCAAAAAACTGCGCACCGCGTCCATGCTGCCGTCGGTCGAACAGTCGTCGACAAGCACGCACTCCACCGGGCCGCCGTAGGTCTGTGCGGCTACCGATTGCAGACAATCCCCGATAAAGGCCTCTACTCCGTATATAGGTACAATGATTGATATCATGGCGGCGGATTGATGCAAATGTACTAATTTATTTTTGATTATATGTCCCGATTGGCATTTATTTGCTATTTTTGCAGCAAACGCACACCAAAAAACACACCACAAAATGAAGAACAGGATAATCGTGGAATCCGTGTCTGTCGGAACCCACACGCTGGATATCGGCTTCCGCACCGAAGGCGATATATCAGCTTATTTTACTGACGAGCGGATTTTCCGATGCGAATACAGCGCCGACATCAGCGCCTTGCCGGAGGCTGTGGCCGTGGTGCCTTTCGTGTGCAGTGTGCTGCCTCTTGTATGGCTCACCGACGCGGAACTCACGGCCGGCAGCATCGACAAGGATTTCCACGACTGCCTGCCGCACGTGCGCCGCGGCTACGAGGACATGTACCCTATGCTTCAGTTCAGAGGTCGGCTGAAAGCCGGGCTCTGCCTTACGCGCGTAAGGCATGCTAAAAATTGCGCAGCCCTTTTCAGCGGCGGCGCGGACGCCTTCTGCACCATGTTCGCGCACCTGGAGGAACGTCCGGCTCTTATTACGATATGGGGCGCCGACATAGCGACATGCGACACCGAGGGATGGCACAACGTGAGCAGCCGCGCGCAGCACACGGGCAGGCAATACGGACTTGACAACGAGTTCATCAAATCCAATTTCCGGGAATTGCTGCGGGAGGACAGACTGTCGGCACTCGTAAGCAAGTCCGGCGACGGTTACTGGCACGGATTCCTGCACGGCATTGCGCTCCTGGGGCTCTGTGCGCCGATCGCCTTCACCGGGCAGCTCGACACGCTGTACATAGCGTCGTCGTTCACCACCGCCGACAAAGGCAAAATCAAATGCGCGTCGGACCCCTCCATTGACAACCACGTGCGCTTCTGCGGGGCAAGAGTCGTGCACGACGGCTACGATCTCAACCGCCAGCAGAAAATAGAGCTGATATGCAATGCCGCCGAGAGCACGGGATATACCCCGGAAATGCATGTGTGCTGGCAATCGAGCGGAGGCGGCAACTGCTGCCGGTGCGAAAAGTGTCTGCGCACCATATATTCGCTGCTCGCCTGCGGACGCAACCCTTCGCACTACGGATTCGGCCTGTGGGAGCAATACATCGGCTCGTCGCGACGCACCGTGCTGCGCGAAGCCACATACACAACGCTGTGGAACTGCATATCGGAGCGCCTCGGGCAGCAGCCGGCCGAGAGTCTGCCGGAAGGCGTGCTATGGCTGCGCGGGCGCGACCTGCGCAGGCTGCAGCAGCGCTATCGGCGGCGGCCGGCAGCTCTGCTGTCGCGGCTGAGGCATCTGGTGGGCTCACGCGTCATATCGCCGGCCGTCACGGCAGCCGTGCGCCTGCGCCGCCGCTGATGCGAGCACAAATAAAAAGCGGAACCCGATGCCGGATTCCGCTTTTTATTTTAATGAGTGTCTGAGCGACGTTTATTTCACGTACACCTTGACGGTCTTTGTGCCCTGACGCTTAACGTACACGCCGGGGGTAAGGCTGTCGCCGTTGACACGCATGCCGCTGAGGTTGTAGTATTCCGCGGGAGCGTTTTCTACGGTCACATCTTCAATGCCGGTTGTCTTGTGGTCGCTGAGCACCAGATTGCCATCTACAGGGATAAGATAACGGCCGGTGTTGGTCAGTTCGAACTTATCATAGTCAGTTGTGCCATTTACTACGACACTGTTAAGCTCGGTGGTTTCAGGAAGTGTGAGCAAAATGGGCTCTTCGTTGGTGAGCTCGCCACCTTCGGGAACACTGATTGTTCCGGTTTCACCAAGTTCTACAGGGATATTGTTGTTGCCGTTAAGCGAAAGATTACCTGCCATTACGATACCTTTTGTGCCTTCATCCGTACCTTCGGCTGTAACATTGTTGAGCGACACATTGCGACCTGCTGCAGTTGCCACAATAAGACCTACAGAAGATTTGGCGTTCAGGAATTTCACGTTTTCAAGCACAATGCCACTACCGCCGTTGTTATGGATTGACACAACAGGCTTGTTGATGTTTATGTTGTTGCAGTCAAACGTCAGATTCTGAACAGTCAGAGTCCTGTTTTTGGATTCAATCATAAGATTGTTGCTGTTGTTGTCTGTACGGGTAAGAACGATACCATCAGTTGCACCTTTGAGCGTGATTGTCTTCTCACCTAACAGACGTCCTGTAAGGTCGCAGCTTTCAAGAACAACTACTGTCTGATCGTCTTCTGCTGCGTTGAAAGCGTCGACAACAGAGGTGTAGTACTTCTGAGTGCCATCAACATCAATCATTGCCACGTTCTTTGCGAAGTCGACAAAGAGTTCGTTATTGGCTTCATTGAGTTTGAAGCTATAGCCTTCCGAAGCACCACAGAGAGTGTACACATCGGGAGTGGTGCAGTTTTTAACGACAACGCGGTTCGTGGCAACATTCTGCAGATACACATTTACCGCACCTGTGAGATTACCGTCTTGTGTGACGGTGTACTGGTTTTCAATATACAGATTGCACTTGATTTCACCAGCCAGCGTGGTGCTGCTGTTACCGACAAACAGAGCCTGCGAATACTCGCATGTGCTCATGTCGATATTCTTGAAACTTGCCTCCTTGTTTGTCTGGATTACCTGTGCGGTGGCAGGGAAATTTACGAACGAGCAATCCTCGACTACAAGCTTGGAGCCATTGTTTTTGTTCTCGATGGCCTTACTTGCATAGTCTGCGCCATCAAGAATGAGATTCTTAATGGTTACATTGCTGTTTTTCCAAAGAAGAAACAGCATGTTGTTGGCGTCGCGAGTGATTTTTACGCCATCTTCACCTTGTATCGTGTAGGCGATTTTAGTATCTCCGCCACCGATTTCAACGCGTTTTGACAGAGTCTGATTGGCGGTAACTTTAATGACATCGCCTTCTTTGGCGGCTGCGCATGCATCGCTGAGGTTGTCATAGCCGGTTTCGCCGATGAATACGGTCTGCTGGGCGAAGGCAGAGCCGGCGGCGAGCAGCGCGAAGGCTGCTGCGGTGAGTAGATTTTTGATCATAATTGGTATGAGATTTTTGTTGGTTTTGATGGTTAATTCGCGCGACGCGTGGCTACTACTCAACGCGGTAGCATTTTTTTGTGATTTTTTTTTGAGCGTCGCTAAAAAAAAGTCCCCCGGCGCGGGCCGGGGGACAGAAATCGGTTATATGGCTGAGATTATTCAGCGGGGCGATAGTGCATCAGAGTGGAGAATCCGAGCTGGTCGAAGCCGCCCGAGTTGCCGCCGTAGTGGCCGCCGCCGCCGTCGGGACGGAAATGTTCGGCAATCTCGCCCACATACTTGCCGGGCACGTTGTGGCTATTGCAATAGCCGGCCCATATATCCCATCCCGGACGGATTTCGCCGCGGCCGGCGCCGGATATGGCAGTCATGATACCGCCGTTGTAAGTGTATTCGTTGAAGGGGAGCGAGCTTTCCGAGTAGAGGAACGAGGTGCTCGACAGGTTGTTTTTGTCGTAGTCCTTGCCTACCTCGGGGCGCACCACATTGTATTTTGCGATATACTGTGCGAAAGCTATGGCGCGGCCGTCCTCGAAGGAGAAGAGGTCTTCGCCGATGCCCAAAGCCATCTGGCAGAAAGCACCCACCATGGAAGCGCAGAGAGTGTTGTGGCCCTGGTCGCGGCCGCTTTCATTGCCCTGTGCGAGCATCTGTCCGCTGCCGTCGGGGTCCTCGAACACGCCGATCACGCCCTTGCGCATGATGCAGCCGGGGCCTTCGCCGTGCTTGAAGTGAAGGATCGCCTCGTTGACCATGTCCTGATTGTCGGCGAGGATGCCGATGGAGAGGATGGCGGTCATGCTGGCGAGGTCCCAGTTCATCCACCAGTGGTCGGTATTGTTCATGGCAATGAAACGCGAGCAGAAGGGATAGAAATAGGTGGTCATCCAGTCCACTACGCCCTTGAAGCCGTCGCTCTTACCCCAGGAGTTGTAGTCGCGCACAAGTTCGGCGGCGTTGGCAGCCTGGTGTATCTGGAACATGATCAGATATTCGTTGGAGTCAATCACATCGTCTTTCCACTTGTCGCGGCCGAGAAGCAGGCCCTTGTTTACAGCGGCCCAGTCCTCAAGAATCTTGATGGCCGCGGCGGCAGCCTGTCCGTCGCCTTCGAGCTGCCATTTGAGGCCGAGCTGATAGGCTGCGGCGCAGTCGCGGAAAAAGTTGGTGTAGTTGTTGTGAATACCGGGATAGAACTCGTCGCGCAGGCCGGCGAGGTCCCAGCGGCCGCCGCCGTCGCCCCAGTTGTTGGCGTCGAGGCGGGCCAGATATTTCACGGGGCTTGCCTGGTAGGTCACGTTGCAGAAGGCGGTGTTGGTCACCAGCTTGGTGTAGGCGTCGCTCCAGGGCTGCTGGCCGAGGTGGGCCTTGGTGTACTCGATATCGGCACGCGTGTGGAGCATGCAGGGGTGGTTGAAGGCGTAGGTCTTGGGCTCGTACACCTTATAGTCGAGTTCGGGCTCGGGAATCTCCCAGCTGTCGATGTCGGTCCAGCCGTCCTCGATTTCGGAGCATGCTGTGGCGCCCATGGCGAGAGCTGCAGCTGCAAATATGATGGAAAATGCTTTTTTCATCTGATTGTTTTTGTAAGAGTTTTAGATTGGCAGAGATGTACCCGGCGCATCCGCATATCGGGAGCACATCGAGGTGCGTGGCGTATTACGCCGGGAGCATCTCTGCTATGGTCTATCAGTTGGACGCTTCGGCCGTGGCAAACGCCTGGGCTTCGTCGGCCGAACGGAAGGTGCGTATCCAGTACACGTCGTAGTAGGCCTTGGCCGGATCCACATTGTCGTGGGGGATATCGGCCGCCTTGAGCTGCCAGAGGTTGAAATCGTGGGTAGTGGTGCCCCATTCGCCGAACTTGGCGGTGAGGTCAATCATTATAAGACGGGTGCCGTCTGGCAGGTCGAAGCCGTTGTTGTCCTTGGGATTGCCGGAGTCGCGCACGTCCCAGGTGTTGTTGCCGCCCTTGGGTATGGTACACTTGATGGCCAGCACAGGACGCGCAGACGCCATGGTGAACATATTGTTGTTGTTGACGTCCATCTTGATGTCGCGGCGCCATT
>CAMWTJ010000022.1 GCA_947177185.1 uncultured Porphyromonadaceae bacterium
GCCATAATTCTTCAAGAGTCATATCTTCAAGCTTTTTCATAGCGCAAATTTACGATTAATCCGCGATTTATCAAAGGAATACTTCAAGGTCGTTGACGCGGAAGATGCAGCAGTCGCGAATCTTGCGGCACTCGCCGGAGGAAAGTATCTTTACGCTCCTCCAGCCTCCGTAGAAACTGTATCGCAGAGAGATGCAATAAAGCCGCGAAAAGACAGCGATAAACATAGAAATACGATTGGTTGTTATAGAAGAACAAGCATTATAATAATGAAAAAGATATTGATTACCTTTGCGATTGCAGTTCTCTCAATTGCAAGTGCATCAGCAATTAACCTTCAAGAGGCCTTTACTGCATTGTCGAATCTACCAAATGTAACAATCAAGGAAAATTTGGACTTAAAGGATTTGACAAACAATAAGTGTCCAATCAAATTAGACTCACTGAAAATTGCTCAGGTGGCAATAGGTTATGACCTCAATGCAGAGAAAATAGCTGTTACGGGAAATGGTGCATACACTATTCTCAATCAAATTCCTTTCCAGTATATGATAAATGGCGCGAACAATAATAATGTCTGTGCATTTCTATACTCCACTCCATACGAAGGACACACAGGATTGAATCATCTTTTAATTGCCGTAATGAGTGGTGAATGGGGAACTGTATGTTTTGTTGATGCAATCGTGGAAGATAAAGAAAAAGATGCAATTCAGGCTGCCTCCGTTGAGATTAAAGGGAATAATCTAAATATGGTAATTCCAAATTATTTCAACATAACGATAAACTGACAATCTATTCAGCAACGTATAAAGCCGCCAAAAGACAGAAAGAGAGGCCAACCCCGGAAGGGTCAGCCTCGATGCGAGAGTGAAGAGGCTGCGCCTGTTTTGAACACAGCCCCCTCATTATGTTTAAGCTATACTGTGCTTTATTTGGCAGGATATGCAGGAGCGTACGAGGGGTCGTAGATGCTGTTGAGCACGTGAGCCAGACGCAGACCGCCGCGCAGCAGCTGCTGCTCGATGGTGGGCGTCCAGTAGGCAATCTGATTGTAGCTTATGTTCAGACCGGGCTGGAAGAAATTGTACACGTCGCGCGTGATGGCGATGGTTTCGCGTCCCCAGTCGTCCACATCGCCTTGCACCACGAGGGCTTCCTGTTCGGGAGAGAGGCGGTCGAGCTGCTGCTGCCACTCGCTGTAGCTCCATTTGTGCGCGCTTTCCACCAGGTCGGTATCCCACACGCCGTGCAGATTCTTGTCGCGGTTGAAATATTTAATCTTTACGCGGTTGCCGCCGAGGTCGGTGGCGTGTCCCATGTGCATGGGCTGGTGCATGTCGCCCACCACATGTATCAGTATCTTCAACGCCAGCTGCGCGTCGGCTTTGCTCACGTCGGGTTTCGAAAGCGTTTCAATCTGCTGCTTGATGGCCACTATGGCATCGCCGGCGGGATTGGCGGGCATGTCGTCGTAGGTGCGGTCGGCATCCACATTTTTGTAATGCCAGGTTTTGGTGTAGGCATACGCGGGAGTGTGGCTTGCGTTGTCGAGCCAGTTGGCCCAATACACGGGCGAGCGACCGTCGAGCAGCGAGTCAAGTGCGGCAGCCGTAGCCTCCGTCAGATGGTTTTCGGCGATGTAAGCCACGGTGTCATGTCCTTTCTGTCCCCATGCGGAAGCCGTGAGGCAGACGCAGGCCATTGCGGCCGAAAGCAGTAAGTGTTTCATTGCAGTGATATTATTGTTTGGTGAGTTCGCTGAATTTCTTGTGTCGGCGCAGATAATACTCCGTGAGGATATTGAGCCGCGAGTCGGCGCGTTCGCGCAGCAGGTCGCGGTCGGGATGCGACGTGTAGGCCTTGCGCATGCGCCTGAAATCACGGTGGGCTCTCCACACGGCCGCAGCGTTGGCGAAATCGCACGAAGCCACAAAGCGCACCCACGCCAGGGTGTCGAGCAGTCGCCGGCGCAGCAGGGTGGCGCCACGGGTGGCGTCGGGCAGATTCTTGTGCAGCATGAGCAGATTGTTGCGGAAATTAAGATATGTCTTGCGCGGATTGCCAGCAGGGAGCGAGCCGCCGCCGAGGTGTTCCACCACCGAAGCCGGCACGGCAGCCACACCATAGCCGGCAAGCTGCACGCGCCAGCAAAGGTCTATCTCCTCCATATGCGCGAAGAAATCGGGGTCGAGTCCGCCGAGGCTCAGATACAGGTCCGTGCGCACCATCAGAGCCGCTCCGCTCGCCCAAAACACGTCGAGCGGAGTGTCGTACTGCCCGCTGTCGGCCTCGCACACGCCGAAGATGCGTCCGCGGCAATAAGGGTAGCCGTTGCGGTCGAGCAGGCCGCCGCACGCGCCGGCATATTCAAAGAGCGAGGGATCCGACGCCGACAGCAACTTGGGCTGCACGGCACCGATGCCGGGATGCGCCTCCATGTAGTCGTAGAGTGTGTTCAGCCAGCCCGGCCGCACAGCCACATCGCTGTTGAGCAGCACCGTGTAGCGCCTGCCGGTGGCAGCGAGCGCCCGGTTGTAGCCCTCGGCAAAACCATAGTTGCGGTCAAACTCCAGCACCTCCACCGAGGGGAACTCGCGGCGCAGCATCTCTGCCGAGCCGTCGGTACTGCCATTGTCGGCCACTATTACATCGGCCAAAGACCCATCGGTGCCTGCAAGCACCGACGGCAGAAAGCGACGCAGCAGTGCCGTGCCGTTCCAATTGAGGATTATTACCGCTACAGGTTTCATGATTCAGTAAGTTTTACAGGATACTTCCACCGACGGTGGCTCCAGAGCCATATCGATGGATTGCGGCAGATGGTGTGTTCAAGCATATGCATGTACTGCTCGGTAAGCGCCATAGGCGGCAGCGAAGCGGCACTCTCGCACACGAGGCGGCACACCACGCGATAGTGGCCGCGGCGCACGCGGTACATGTCCCAGTACACCACCGCCGTGTCGAGCTTGCGCGCCACGGTTTCAGTGCCCGTGATCATAGCCGTGGGATGGTTCAGAAACATGCCCACATAGGTGGGGTCGCCGTGGCTCGGCTTCTGGTCGCTCATAAATCCGGTGATGAAGCGCTGTCCGCGCCCGCGCATCCTTACAAGTTCCCTAAACACGGTGGCCTTGGGATAGGCCGAGGCGCCGAAGCGCCTTCTTATACGAAGCATGATGGCGTCGGCCGTAGGATTTTTGAGCGGGCGGTACACGAATCCGAAATCGGCGTCCGCGCCTGCCCTGGCGTGTGTGTGCAGTGCGACGGACGTGGCCCACTCCCAGTTGCCGCAATGCGAGAAATAAGCCACAATGTCGCGTCCTTCGGCAAACAGACGGTCTATCAGCTCCGCGCCCTCGAATTCCATGCGTCGGCGCATCTGGGCTTCGGATATGCGCATGGTTTTTATGCTCTCCACGGCGTTGTCGGCAAAATGTCGGTAAAACGCCCGCTCTATGCGTCGCAGCTCCGCCTCGCTCTTATCAGGAAACGACGCGCGCAGATTCTCGCGCACCGCCCGGCGGCGGTAGCGCACCACGCTGCGCAACACCAGTGCCGCCACATCGCTCATGCCATAGAGCAGCCACATGGGCAGCAATGCCAGCGCCCCGAAAAACCACCCCGCCATGCGTTTCATATAAGCTCGCCGTTTTTAAACAGTTCTTCGGCCGCCGCAAGTCCGGCGAGGCGCACGGGCGCTATCGTGTTGTCCAGCTCGGCCGGAGCGTCAAGCTCCACCCGCAGATAATTGTCGGTAAACCCGGCCATCCTGCGTCCGGGCCGCGGATGCTCAAGCAGCACAGGGCGCACCGTGCCCTCGAACGGCGCCGCGAAAGCCTCATACAGGCGTTCGCTCTCCGCGAGCATGATGCGCGTGCGCCGGTGCTTCTCGGCCGGTTCCACCGCAGGTGTGATTTCAAGCGCACGCGTGCCGGGACGCTCACTATAGGTGAACACATGCAGCCTCGACACCGGCAGCGACGCCACAAAGCTGCGTGAGCGCTCGAAGCGCTCGGCAGTTTCGCCGCGCGCGCCCACTATCAGGTCCACTCCGATGAACGCATGCGGCATAGCCTCCTTTATGCGCTCCATCTTATGCCGGAACAGAGCGGTGTTGTAATGCCGCCGCATCAGCGCCAGCACCTCGTCGTCGCCACTCTGGAGCGGTACGTGGAAATGCGGCATAAACCGGCGCGACGACGCCACGAAATCTATTATTTCGTCTGTAAGCAGATTCGGTTCGATGCTGCTTATCCGATAGCGTTCTATGCCGGCCACGTCGTCAAGGGCGCGGCAGAGGTCGAGAAATGTGTCCTGACGTCCCTTGCCGAAATCGCCTATGTTCACACCCGTTATCACTATTTCCTTTCCGCCCTCGGCAGCTGCGGCGCGTGCCTGCGCCACTATGTCGTCGATGCTTCCCGAGCGCGACCGGCCGCGGGCCGCCGGTATGGTGCAGTAGCTGCACCAATAGTCGCATCCGTCCTGCACTTTAAGGAAATAGCGCGTGCGGTCGCCTCGCGAGCACGAAGGCGAGAACTCGCGGAACTCGCGGCCTGGACGCACCTCCGTGCGAGCCTCGCGTGTGGCGCTCCATTGATCCACAAAATCGGCTATATCCAGCTTGCGGTCTGTTCCGGCCACGATCTGCACTCCTGGCAGCGCCGCCACCTCGTCGCTCTTCAGCTGCGCGTAGCAACCTGTCACGATTATGGCGGCCGACGGATGCCGGCGGTGCAGCGAGCGGATGGTCTGACGGCATTTTTTGTCGGCGAGCTCCGTAACGCTGCAGGTGTTCACGACTATGAAATCCGGCTTTTCGCCGGCTGTGGCGCGTCGCACGCCGTGCTCGGCAAGCATGGTAGCCACCGTGCTGGTTTCGGCAAAGTTCAGTTTGCAGCCGAAGGTATGGAACAGCGCTGTGCGCGTGCCGAATGTGCTATGGTCTATCATGGGCGGTAGCTGTTTATTATTTCGGATATTTCCCTCGCATCAGAAACCGACGTGCACGCCGACACGGGCAGGCACACCAGCGTGCGCGACTGCAGCTCGGCTTCGGGCGCCTTGGTGCCGGACAGCTCGCCGGCATAGCATGGCTGCAGGTGCACGGGCACCGGGTAGTTGACATCAGTCTGCACACCGTGGTGCAGGAGATATTCGCGGAACGCGTCGCGATGCGCGGTACGCACCACAAACTGGTGCCACACGCACTCGTCGGGCGCAGCGGGCGCCGGCAGCTCCACAGCCGGATTCTTTATGCAGTCGAAATACGTGTCGGCCACAGCCCTGCGGCGGGCGTTCTCGCGCCCTGCATGCGGCAGCTTCACTCGCAACACCGCGGCCTGAAGCGGGTCAAGCCGGCTGTTCACACCCTTGTATATATTATGGTAACGGCGGTCGCTGCCGTAGTTGGCGATAGCTCGCGCCGCGGCTGCCAGCTCGGCGTCGTCGGTGGTGATGGCGCCGGCATCGCCCAGTGCGCCGATGTTTTTAGTAGGATAAAAACTGAAAGCAGCCGCATCGCCCAATGCGCCGGCTCGGTGGCAGCCGCCGCGGCCTGCGACCGCTGCACGTGCGCCTATGGCCTGAGCATTGTCCTCAATCACTTTCAGCTGATGGCTGTCGGCGAGTTCGCGCAGCGCTTCGCTCCAGCAGACGCGCCCGTACAGATGCACCGGCATAATGGCACGCGTGCGCGGAGTCAGCACCGCAGCCACAGTTTCGGCAGTCATCAGCGAGGTCGACGCATCCACATCGGCAGGCACAGGCGTCAGACCTGCGTCGCTTATGGCAAGCACCGACGCTATATAGGTATTGGCCGGCACCACCACTTCGTCGCCGGCCGAGAGGCACCCGAGCTCCACATATGCGCGCAGTATTATCCGCAGCGCATCCAGCCCGTTGCCGGTGCCGATTGCAAACCGTGTGCCCGTAGCTGCCGCGAGTTCAGCCTCAAGAGCGTCCACCTCGCCGCCGCCTATATAACGGCCCGAAAGCGCCACACGCTCCAGCGCGTGCCGTATTTCCGCCATGTACGGACGGTTCACAGCTTCCAGATCAAGAAATATGTATGATTTGTCCATAAATAATCACGCGAATTTACAAAAAATCCACGAAACAAGCCTCATTTCGCTCCACTCTTTCGGACACTTTTTAGCAAACTCGCCAAAAAGGGCGAAAAAGGTGCAATCGTATAAAATTTATTAACCGAGGAGCACGCATGCAAAAAAATTCGTAACTTTGGGAGCTGAATCAGCTTTTCACATCAGCCCATAGCATGACTCCATTCGTACACCTACACGTCCACTCTCAGTATTCCGTGCTCGACGGACAGGCCGCAGTGGCCGACATCGTCGACAAAGCCATTGCCGACGGCATGCCGGCCGTGGCACTCACCGACCATGGCAACATGTACGGCATCAAGGAGTTCACCAACTATATCAAAAAGAAAAACGGCAAAATAAAGGATGCCGTGAAGGAGGCGAAGCAGCAAGCCGAAGAAGCCCGCAAAAACGGCGACGAGCAGGCTGCCGCGGAAGCCGAAGCCAAAGCGCGCGAGCTCTCGGCCAAAATCTTCAAGCCCATAATCGGCTGCGAGATGTATGTGGCCGACAAAGACCTGCACGAACACGTGGACCGGCGCGACACAGGCCGCCATCTCATAGTGCTTGCCAAAAACGAAAAAGGCTACCACAACCTTATCAAACTCGTCAGCCAGGCCTGGACGGAAGGCTTCTACTCGCACCCCCGAACCGACAAACCCACCATAGCGGCCCACCGCGAAGGACTGATTGTCTGCTCGGCATGCCTCGGCGGAGAACTGCCCAAACTGCTCACCGCCGGCGACGAACAGGCTGCCGACCGCTGCGTGGCGTGGTGGAAAGAAACTTTCGGCGACGACTACTATATAGAGCTGCAGCGCCATAAAGCCACTGTAGCCAGGGCCAACCACGAGGCCTATGAGTTGCAACGGCGCATAGAGCCTGCCCTGATAGCCCTCGCGCGCAAATACGACGTAAAACTCGTGGCCACAAACGACGTCCATTTCACCAACGAGGAGGACGCCGAGGCGCACGACCGACTCATATGCCTCAGCACCGGCAAACTGCTCGACGACCCCGACCGCATGCTCTACTCCAAGCAGGAGTGGATGAAGACGCAGGCCGAGATGAACGAAGTGTTCGCCGACATCCCCGAAGCCCTCGCCAACACGCTGGAGATTGCCGACAAGGTCGAAACATACTCTATCGACCATGCGCCCATCATGCCCAATTTCGCCATCCCCGAGGATTTCGGCACCGAAGAAGAGTACCGCTCGCGCATCACTGAGCAAGAGCTTTTCGACGAATTCACCCGCGACGAAAACGGCAACGTGGTGCTATCGCAGGAAGCCGCGGAAGCCAAAATCAAAAAACTCGGCGGCTACGACAAACTTTACCGCATAAAATTCGAAGCCGACTATCTGCGCAAGATAGCCTACGACGGCGCAGCAAAACGCTACGGCACGCCTCTCGACCCCGAAGTGGACGAGCGAATAAAATTCGAGCTCCACATCATGAAAACCATGGGTTTCCCGGGCTACTTCCTCATAGTCGAGGATTTCATTCGCGCCGGCCGCGAACAGCTCGGCGTGAAAATAGGCCCCGGACGTGGCTCGGCGGCCGGCTCGGTGGTGGCATATTGCCTGGGCATCACACAGATTGACCCGCTCAAGTACGATTTGCTCTTCGAACGCTTTCTCAACCCCGACCGTATCTCCCTTCCCGATATCGACATAGACTTCGACGACGACGGACGCGAGGAGGTGCTGAGATATGTCACGCAGAAATACGGCGAGGAGAAAGTGGCACATATAATCACCTACGGCACCATGGCCGCGAAATCGGCCCTGAAAGACGTGGCGCGCGTGGTGCAGCTGCCGCTGCCCGAAAGCAACCGCATAGCCGGCCTTGTGCCCAAGCGCATGCCCGAAGTAAATGGCAAGGAGCTCAAGCCCACGCTCAAGAACTGCTATGAGCACGTCGAGGAGTTCAAGACTGAACTGCACAGCCCCGACCCGCTCGTCAGGGACGTGCTGAAATATGCGCTCGCGCTCGAAGGCAACGTGCGAAACACAGGTGTGCACGCCTGCGGTGTGATCATATGCCGCGACGACGTCACCGACTGGGTGCCAGTCAGCACTGCCGACGACAAAAAAGACGGAAAAGTGCTCGTCACGCAGTACGAAGGCTCCGTAATCGAAGAAACAGGACTCATCAAGATGGACTTCCTGGGACTGAAGACCCTTTCTATTATAAAGGAAGCCATCGCCAACATAAAACAGACGCGCGGCATAGACGTAGACATCGACACCATCCCGCTCGACGACCCCAAGACGTACGCCCTGTATTGCGCGGGACGCACCATAGGCACGTTCCAGTTCGAGTCCACCGGCATGCAGCGCTATCTGCGCGAACTGCAGCCCAGCACATTCGAGGACCTCATAGCCATGAACGCCCTCTACCGCCCGGGGCCCATGCAGTACATCCCCGATTTCATAGCCCGCAAGCACGGACGCGCCGAAATAGTGTACGACATCCCCGAGATGGAAAAATATCTCAAGGACACCTACGGCGTCACGGTGTATCAGGAACAGGTGATGCTTCTGAGCCGCCTGCTCGCGGGATTCACGCGCGGACAGAGCGACACACTCCGCAAGGCCATGGGCAAAAAGCTCATAGCCAAGATGGAGGAGCTCAAGGAGGTGTTCTTCAAAGGCGGACAGGAGCGCGGCCACGACGTAAAGGTGCTCGCCAAGATATGGGACGACTGGAAGCAGTTCGCATCGTACGCGTTCAACAAGAGCCATGCCACGTGCTACAGTTGGGTTGCCTTCCAGACTGCCTATCTGAAAGCCAACTATCCGTCGGAATACATGGCGGCCGTGCTCAGCCGCAACCTCAACGACATCACCAAACTCGTGGGCTTCATGGACGAGTGCAAGGCCATGAAGATACGCGTTCTCGGGCCGGACATAAACGAATCGCGCATCAGCTTCAGCGTCAACCACAGCGGCGACATACGCTTCGGTCTTATGGCCATAAAAGGTGTCGGCGAGGCTGTGGCCAAAGCCATTATCGACGAACGCGACGCCAACGGCCCGTACCGCGACATTTACGACGTGGTGGAGCGTGTGCCCGCCGGAGCCATCAACCGCAAGGTGCTCGAAAGCCTTGCCGTGGCCGGTGCCTTCGACCGCTTCAGCGAAATCCGACGCGAGGATTTCTTCGCCGAAAGTTCGCGCGGCAGCACCTTCAGCGAAACGCTCATACGCTACGGCGCGCAGACGCAGAACTCGCGCCAGGAACAGATGGCATCGCTTTTCGGCGACGACGACGAGGTTGTGGCCGCAGCAAGCCGTCCGCCCATAGAGCACGCTCTGCCATGGACCGCAATCATGCGGCTGGAGCGCGAGCGCGAGCTGGTGGGCATATACATGTCGGCACACCCGCTCGACCCATATTTCATAGAGCTGAACCATGGCGTGAAATGCACCGTGGCGCAGCGTGAGGCGCTCGCACCGCAGGACGGCATGGAAATCACGTTCGGCGGCCTCGTGCTCACCAACACAGCCAAGACCACGCGCAAGGGCGACCCCATGCAGGTTGTCAAAATCGAGGATTTCACGGCCACTACCGAGATAATACTTTTCGGAAAGAACATCTACGAATATGGCCACCTATGCCAGCCGGGCACGCCGGTGCTCATAAGCGGCACCTACAGCAAAGGGCGCTTCGGCGACGAGGTGCGCTTCCGGCTCGACGCGGTGCGCCTGCTCGACGACATAAAGGGCACGCTTGTCGACGGCCTCACCCTCAAAGTGGCCGACGACATGCTCACTCCGCAGTTCGCAGCCATCATCAACGACATCATAGCCAAAGGCGGCGACGACGCCAAAGGCTCGCTGTCGTTCAACATCTATTCGCCGCGCTACAACCGAAAAGTGGTCATGCGGTCGGCAAAAAAAATACCGCTCACGCGTGCCACACTGCAGGCACTCGACGACAACGACATCGAATACGAAGTGCACCGCACTCACTGAACAATGAAAATACAAATAGCAAACGCATAAATCCTACCTAATCATGGCACTTACTTTCACCGACGAAAACGTCAAAGATATCATCGCCTCCGGCAAACCCGTTGTAATCGATTTCTGGGCCACATGGTGCGGCCCGTGCGTGGCCATGGCCCCCACCATCGACCGCCTGGCCGAGGAATACGCCGACAGCGTGGCCATAGGCAAATACAACATGGACGAGCAGAACGACCTGGCCGTAGAGTGCCGCGTGATGGCCCTCCCCACCCTGCTCTTCTTCAAAAACGGCCAGAAAACATCTCTGCGCCTGGCCGGCTCGCAGAGCTACGACACCATTAAGGCCAAGATTGAAGAACTGCTCGCACTATGAGAAAGGGCCTGTTCGCAGCTCTGCTGCTGGGAGCCGCGTGCGCGCACGCCCAGCAGCCTGCCGCGCGGCAGGAGCTGTTTCCATACCCCGTGCCGCCGGACGGCATGACTCTGCTGCGAGAGCGCTGCAATTTCCTGGTGTATAATTTCTGGTCGCGCGCCGACATGAAGAAAGTGTTCGACCAGCCGGAAAAACTCAACGCCGCCTTCGGCGACTGGATTTCCTTCATGCCCTATTGCGCGGCCGACACCGCCCATCTGGCCATCAACAACCTGCTGCGCACAGTGGCCAAGGACGGCAAAAAGCTGCAGCAGGTGGCCCGCATGGCCGAAAACTGGACTTTCTGCGACACTACGGAAATATACAGCGAGGAACTTTACAGGCCTTTTGCCGCCGCGGCCGCCACGAGCAAGAAAGTGCCTGCGGCAGACCGCGCGCGCTTCTCGCAGCATCTGCGCCGCATCAACAGCTCCGCTCTCGGCCAGACGCTGCCCTCGCTGCCATACGTCGCTGCCGACGGCACGAAGCACATGCTTGAAGCAGATTCCACTCTGAGCACCATGATTGTGGTGGCCGACCCGTCCGACATGGAAGCCACCACCGCCGGCATACGCTTCAGCATCGACCCGAACACACGCAGCCTCATAGAGGAAGGACGCCTGCGCGTGGCGTGGTTTGTGGCCGGAGCACCGAGCCCCGAGGCTGAGCAGCACCTGGCCAAACTGCCCGACACATGGGTAAAGGGCTCGCTGCCCGATGTGGACGATTTCTTTTCGCTGCGCGTGCGCCCGGCAGTATTTCTGCTCGACGAACACAACCGCGTGATACTCAAGGACCGTCCGTATCAGATGGCCATGCAGGTGTTTCACGTAATGACACATCCGCAATGAACGTAGCAGTACTCATATCCGGCGGCGTGGACAGCGCCATCGCAGTGCACCGCCTGCTTGAGCAGGGCCACACGCTGCATCTCTTCTACATACGCATCGCCAACGAAAACGGCGATTGCTCGGCCGAGGAGGACATCGAGATGTGCACCTACATAGCCCGCAAATACGGGCTGCCGTTCGATGTGGTGTCGCTCCACGAAGAGTATTGGGACAACGTGATGCACTACGCGCTCGAAACCGTAAGGCAGGGCCTCACGCCCAACCCCGACATCATGTGCAACCGCATCATAAAGTTCGGATATTTCGAGCAGCGCTGGGGCAAGGATTTCGACCGCACCGCCACCGGGCACTACGCCACGCGCGTGGAACGCGACGGACGCGTATGGCTCGGCACCGCCGCCGACCCCGTCAAAGACCAGACCGACTTTTTGGCGCGCATAAGCTACGACCAGCTGTCGCATCTGCTGTTTCCTATCGGCGACCTCCCCAAAAGCCGTGTGCGCGAACTCGCCATTGCCACACGCATGCCCAACGCGTTCCGCAAGGACTCGCAAGGCATATGCTTCCTGGGCAAAATCAACTACAACGACTTCATACGGCGCCACCTGGGCGAGCGTCCCGGACCCATCGTGGAACTCGAAACAGGCCGCAAGCTCGGCGAGCACCGCGGCTTCTGGTTTCACACCATCGGGCAGCGCAAGGGACTCGGTCTGAGCGGCGGTCCCTGGTATGTGGTGCGCAAGAACGTACACGACAACGTGGTGTACGTGTCGCAGGGCTACAATACCGACAAGCAATACGGCGACACGCTCCACCTGACCGAAATGCAGTTCATCACCGCCGACCCGTGGCCCGACGCATGCGACGGCGTTGAAATCACTTTCAAGAACCGCCACACACCGACATTCTCCCCCGGACGCCTGACACGCCTGGACGGTTGCGGCGAATACGTGGTGCACAGCGACGAACCCATACAGGGCATCGCACCCGGACAGTTCGCGGCCATCTACGACAAAGCCCACACAGTGTGCCTCGGCTCAGGCATAATAACCGGCGCGGCAGTACAATCGTAACGACATCATGGACAGCACCAACGACAACCTCATCCCCCTGCGCGTAATGGGATTAAGCTACAACCAGCTGCAGAACGGCGCCTACGCCCTGCTCCTGGCTCAAATCGACGGTCCGTACCGCATACCCGTGGTGATAGGTGCGCCCGAAGCCCAGTCCATAGCCATCGCGCTCGAAGGCATCATCACTCCGCGCCCGCTCACGCACGACCTGTTCAGCACGTTTGCCCACGCGTTCGGAGTGCAGCTCACGCGCGTGTTCATATATAAGTTTGAGGACGGCATCTTCAGTTCCGAACTCACCTTCAGCGACGGCGAACGCGTCATCACACTCGACTCCCGCACGTCTGACGCCATAGCACTCGCCATGCGCACCCACGCGCCGATTTACACCACAGCCGAGATAATAGGCGAAACTGGGTTCATAATCGAAGAAGCCGACACGGCGCCGGAAGCCGACGGCCAAGCCGAATCAGACAGCGGCTCCGACGGGCAGACCATCGAGGAAATGGAGCGCGAGCTGCAGCGACTTATCGACAACGAGGAATACGAGCAGGCAGCCCGACTCAACGAAATCCTCCGGCAGAGAAAAGCATCGGAAGACACCGATATTTCATAAAAATTACTACCTTTGCACATAATCTCTAAAAATACCTCCACTATCATGAAAGCAATCAAGACACGCCTTGCAGCACTCGGATTTCTGGAATTCGCAGTATGGGGCACGTATCTGGTGTCAATAGGCCTCTACCTGAGTTCCGTGGGCCTTGGCGACTACATTTTCTGGTTCTACACCATGCAAGGCCTCGTGTCGCTGTTCATGCCCGGCATCGTGGGCATGATTGCCGACCGTTTTATTCCGGCACAAAAGATGTTCAGCATCTGCCACCTCATTGCCGGCCTGTTCATGATAGCAGCCGGCTGGTATGCCATGGAGGCCGGCTCCGACGTAAGTTTCGGACCGCTGTTTGCGCTCTACTCCGTGTCGGTGGCCTTCTTCATGCCCACCATCGGCCTGAACAACTCGGTGGCGTTCAACGCTCTCGGCAAAGCCGGCCTCGACACCGTGAAGCATTTCCCGCCCATCCGCGTGTTCGGCACTGTGGGCTTCATAGCCGCAGAGTGGTTTGTCAACTTTGTCAAGATAGACGGCGTGCCGTTTTCCAACTCATACACGCAGCTGTTTGCCTGCGGCACTGTCAGCCTCATACTCGCCGCCTACGCGCTGTCGATGCCCGCATGCCCGGTCAACCACGGCACAAAGTGCTCTCTGTCTGAAGCCCTCGGCCTGAAAGCCTTCAAGCTCTTCAAGCGCAAAGAGATGGCCGTGTTCTTCATCTTCTCCATGCTGCTCGGCGTGTCGCTGCAGATTACCAACAGCTACGGCACCACGTTCATCGAGCATTTCAAAAGCATAGCACAGTACGCCGACGACTTCTTTGCCTCCAACTCCGTGTTCCTCATCTCGCTCTCGCAGTGCAGCGAAGCCCTGTGCATACTGCTCATCCCCGCGTGCCTGCGCAAGTTCGGCATCAAGGGCGTGATGCTCATCGCCATGATGGCCTGGGTGCTCCGCTTCGGATTCTTCGGACTCGGCGACACGAGCACATCGGGCGTGGGCCTTCTGATGCTTTCCTGCGTCGTGTATGGCGTAGCCTTCGATTTCTTCAACGTGAGCGGCGGCCTGTATGTCGACAAGCAGACATCGCCCGAAATGCGCTCGTCGGCGCAAGGTCTATTCATGATTATGACCAACGGCATCGGCGCATCGCTCGGCACCTGGATTGCAGGCACGTTCGTAATCAACAAAAAAGTGTTTGTCGGCGGCCTCGACGCCGTGCAGCAGCTCGACGGCTGGCGCGAGTCGTGGTTTATATTTGCCGCCTACGCCCTCGTAGTGGCCGTGCTCTTCTTCTTCATATTCAAGGAGCCGAAAAACGACGCCACCAAAGCCCAGATAGAAGAGGCCGAGGCAGACGTGACAGATTCCGTACAGTAAGCAGCCCCGAATTCAGGCAACGCATCCGCAAAACATGATACAGTTCTACGCCCCCGACATAGCAAGCAATCCGACTCTGCCTGAAGCAGACTCGCAGCACTGCGTGCGCGTGTTGCGCATGCACGAGGGCGACAGCGTGCAGGTGGTCGACGGCCTCGGCCGGCGCTACCACTGCACCATAGCCGTGGCCCACAACAAACGCACCCTCCTCGCGGTGGAACGCGTTGAGGAGCAGCCACGGGTATGGCCGGCCGACATCGCCGTGGCCGTAGCTCCCACAAAGCATATCGACCGCATGGAGTGGCTTGTGGAAAAGCTCGTCGAGATAGGCGTGGACCGCATCACACCGCTGCGGTGCGCGCGCTCGGAGCGCAAGGAGATAAACGCCGAACGCCTGCGCAAGATAGCCGTATCGGCCATGAAACAGTCGCTGAAGGCACTCCTGCCGCGAGTCGACGACATGACACCCATAAGCCAATACCTGGCCGAGCCTTCCGCCGCCGGCGAACAACGCTTCGTGGGCTATTGCGACGAAAGCGTGGTGGAACGCCGGCTGCTGGCACGAGCCTACACTCCCGGCGCGCCCGTGCGCATACTCATAGGCCCGGAAGGAGATTTCTCACCCGCCGAGATAAGCGAAGCCCTGGCCGCCGGGTATACCGCCGTGACGATGGGCGACAACCGGCTGCGCACCGAAACCGCCGCCCTTGTGGGCTGCGACACCATCCATATTGCGAACCAACTCTTCTTATGACAACGCTTGAATATCTGACGACTTCGCCTTCGGGCAATTTCTTTCTGCTGGCAGGGCCGTGCGTGATTGAAAACGAGCAGATGGCGCTCGACATAGCACACACCATAGCCCCGCTGTGCGCGGAGCTCGACATACCGTACGTGTTCAAGGGCTCGTACCGCAAAGCCAACCGCTCGCGAAGCGATTCTTTCCAGGGCATAGGCGACAAGCGCGCTCTCGAGGTGCTGGCCCGCGTACGCGAAGACCTCGGAGTGCCTGTGGTCACCGACATACACTCGGCCGCCGAGGCGGAGATGGCCGCGCCATACGTGGATATACTGCAGATTCCGGCCTTTCTGTGCCGGCAGACCGACCTCCTGGAGGCTGCAGCCTCCACGGGGCGCATGGTCAACATAAAGAAAGGCCAGTTTCTGGCGCCGGAAGCGATGCATTTCGCAGTGGAAAAAGTGCGCCGCTGCGGCAACGACCAGGTGGCCGTGACCGAGCGCGGCACTACATTCGGCTATACCGACCTGGTGGTGGATTACCGCGGGATACCCGAAATGAAGAGCTCGGGCACGCCCGTGATACTCGACTGCACACACTCGCTGCAGCAGCCCAACCAGGCTTCAGGAGTGACCGGCGGACGCCCGCAACTGATAGAAACAATAGCACGCTGCGGTATCGCAGCCGGAGCCGACGGCCTGTTTATAGAAACGCACCCCACCCCCGAAACGGCCATGAGCGACGGAAAAAACATGCTTCCGCTGCATCTGCTCGCCGGCATGCTGCGCCGCCTCACTCTACTCCGTAAAACAATCAACACCATCAACCGCGAATGAACCGATCAATACGCAAGATAATACTCGGCACGGTGCTTGTGGCATCGGCCGTAGTGCCTGCCGACGCACAGCGCCAGCGCAAGACCATCAACAACCCCGTCACGCAGGCGGTGTTCAAAGTATATTCCGAACAGCTCAACGCAAATCCCAAGAACTACGACACACTGCTGCGCCGGGCCAACGACTATTATCATTTCGATGAATTCCGCCGCGCGCTCGAGGATGTGAGCCGCGCCATCGAATGTACGCCCGAACGCGAGGACGACTACCTGTTCCGCGAATATATGCTGCGCGCATCCATCTATATCAAGACCGGGCGCCGCGAACTCGCCATACCCGACCTGCAAAAAGCGGCGGCCATAAATCCGTCCTCGCAAAAGGTGCTGGCCATGAAAGCCAACGCCGAGCTTGAAACCGGCAAACTCGCCGACGCCAAGAAGGACTTTCAGCGCCTTCAGCGCCTCAACATGCGCAATTCGGAAGCCACACTCGGCCTCGCACGCATAGCCATGATGGAAAACAACCTGGGCATGGCCAACGACTATCTGGAACAGGCCGTGGCCGTAGACCCGTCGAATCCCGACATCTACGTGCGCCGCGCGCGCGTGCGCCAGCAGATGGGACAGTCGCAGGCGGCCGTGGACGACCTGCTGCTCGCCCTCGGCACCAAGGGCGACACACAGGGCGTGATTGACGCTCTGATGGAGTTCAGCCGCACTGACTATCCCGCCACAATAGCCTCGCTCAGCAATGCCGTGGCTGCCGCTCCCGACAACAGCATGTACCGCTACCTGCGCGCCTCGCTCGAAAAAGAGCACGCACACTACCTCGACGCGCTCAACGACTATCAGTTTATCCTCGACAACCGCCTCGACGACTACCGCGGCATTTACGGCTCCGTGGCCGAGTGCCAGTTTGCACTCGCGCAGCTCGACGACGCGCTGACCAACGTGGAGTATGCACTGGCCAGCGTGCACGACAACGGCCCCTACCACCTGTTGCGCGCACGCATCCTGCGCCACAAGGGCCAGCTGCCGCAGGCTCTGCAGGCCTCGGCCGACGCATTGGCCGCAATGCCTGAAAACGGCGACGCGCTGTCGGAAATGGCTCTCTGCTATGCCGCGCAGGGCAACACGGAAGAAAGCATGAAGCTGTTCGGCGAAGCCTCCATGAACCACGCCGACAATCCGCAATACTATCTGCTGCGGGCATCGGTGCTCGACGGACAGATGAACCAGCCCGCAGCCGCGCGCGGCCTCTATCAGCGTGTGGCAGGCCTGGAAGGCGCTGCCGACAGCCCGCTGCGCTCGCTTTCGGCGTTCGCGCGTCTGCTGAACGGCGACGACGCAGCCACCATAGCCTCCGACGTAGAAGCCGAGCTCGCGACAGCCACTGACTCCGACGGCTATCTGAACTACCTCGCGGCATGCTATTTCGCACAGGCAGGCGACAACGACCGCGCACTCTCGGCCGCCGAACGCTCGCTCAAGGCAGGATATGCCAATCTGTACAACTGGACCGAGTTTGCCGACGGCCACGTAAACGCCGCGCCGCTGCGCGACGACCTGCGCTTCCTCAACCTCCTGCACCGCAACAAATCGCTCTTCTCACGCGACTGACCGGCGTATCCTCCCCCACCCATAAAAAGCATGCGGCAAGCGACCGACTCCCGGCGCTCTGCCGCATGCTTTTTTCTCCGCCCCGGACCCGCCGAAAAATGCAAGAAAAAATTGTCCCCTTGTTACAGGAAAAGTACACGCCTGAATAGCCAATCGCATTGCCGCTAAAGCGCATGCGCGCACAGCGTCGGGCCTGACATGCCCGGAGCTGTGCGCAGACGGCCATGTCAGGCCTCGAGCTGTGTTTTGATATATCCGACCATTACTTCGGGATGCTCGCAGCCGAGCACATATTTGTTCCCGTCCTTCATGCGCACAAGAAAGCAATCGGAAGACTTGCCGTAAAACGCATAATACCTGCCGATACCTCTCTCTCTGAACACACCCCAAAAGCCCATAAAACCTCCTGAGGCAAACACCCTGACAGCACCCGTTGCGGGCTGAAACAGCCCGACACTTTCTATGTCGCGCACAGGGATTTTACGGCTTCTGATAATACTGCCCATCGTAATATGGTCAGAATCCGCCTTTATATACGCCGCGCCGTACATAAGGCCCGAAAACAACAGAATGACGTATATCACGAGCAATGTGAAAAACATCGGTTTTTCGCCTATGGTGGCGATACAGCCGATGAAAAGAACAACAAGTATCACAGCTGTGAGTATCGTCGCAAAACGGCTGAATTTGATTTTTGCTTTCATATGCGTTGATTTTGCATTGTTTTGTGCAAAGATAAGCATATTTTAAATACTATGTGTCACCAATAATCCGAAATCGCGGCCGGGCTGCCGCCTGAACCATACCTGTGGCCGACACGTTATATCAAAAAATAAACTTACGACATCATGAGCAACAAAAGTAACGCAGAAAACCGCGCCGAAAAGCGCTATCCAGGCATGGGCACCAACCAGAACGACACCGAAAACCCGACCCGCAAAACCGTGGCCGCCGACACCTGCGCGCTTAACAACAATCCGCGCACAAACGAAAAAGAAGCGCGGCAGGCCGACGATCCCGCCATACCTGCCGACAAACTCTAAGGGCAACAGGCCGTTGCGTCAATCCCACGTGTATCTTTTCTGACGGCAGAAGCGCGCCCTGACACGAAGCATGGCGCGACGCAGCGGATACCCTACGGCGAGCGGGAATATACTTGCCGCCAACAAGCGCATTTCAAGCGCCGAAAGCACCCGCCGCCACGCGGCCGTGAGTCCGGCGGCCAGTATTAGCACGCACGCGGCGGCGAGCGCCACAGTGGCACCGTTGAGGCAGTCCATGGCCACAGCCGCCACTGCACATGCCACCGACAGAAGCACCGACCATGCGGCTGCAGACGCCCAGAATCTGGGGCGCCGCGGGATGTGGCTCTCCGTAAACACTCGTCTGACAGCACGCTGCCGCAAAACATAGCCGAAATCGTGCACGAGAATACCTACTATACTGTCGGCGCTTAATTCCACAGCCGTATTGTCCTTCCGGGCTATTTCGCTTATAAAAATATCGTCGTCGCCGAAATGCAGATTCAGCGAACGCGAAAAGCCCTTGTTTCTGAAAAAAGCCTCCCGGCGGTAGGCCACGTTCAGTTCCGTGGCGCGGAACGGGTGGCCGCCTATAGCGGCGCCCAGCCATCGGGCCGCGCCATAAGCGCTGTCGAAAGCCCTGCAGCGCGCGCCGCGGCCGCTGTCGGCATCGGGCATCTGGGCGGCGAAGCCAAGCACCACCTCCACGCCGGAATCGGGGCTGAAATGGCGCATCATGGCGCGCAGCCACTTGTCGGAGCGTATCTGTGCGCCCACAGTGGTCAACACCACCGTGTCGTAGCGCGCGGCCTTGATGCCCAGCGTCACGCCGAGCTTCTTGCGGCTCAGGCTTCTCGCTCCGTCGGGAGTGTGCGTGAGATACAGGTTGGGCCACGTGTGACGCAGTGTCGCCACCACGTCGCGCACATCGGCCGTATCGCCCTCGTTCACCACCACTACCTCCATCTGCGCCGGATAGTCCTGCGAGAGAATCGAACGCAACAGCGCGTCGAGGGCCTCGGCCTCATCCTGCGAATACACTATGACGCTTACGGGCTCATAGGCCATGTCGACCGTGCTCTCTATAGCCTCGCAAAAACGCCGCGCACGCACTATGCGGAAACTCTGCACGGCTCCGTACACGAGCGCCACCGCGGCAAAAAAGGCGGCAAGTGCCAATAAATATATGATTAATGTCGGGATTTCAGTTGAGAAATACATAATATGGATAATTTGTAGCACAAAATTACACAAATTCCACTAATACGCGCCAAATATTGCCGGCTGTTTTTTAGAGAATCCATATAATAATTATGCATGGGCTGCGTTTATCAATGTAAACGTACGTATATTTTTTGCATGCATTACATAATGAACCGTTCACACATCACTCTACTGTCGGCACTGCTGTGCATACTTGCACTTGCTTCATGCTCGACTAAAAAGACCGTGCTTCCTTATTTCGCCGATATACCCTCCGTGGCCGACGGCTCTTTCGAAACAGGAAGCTATCTGTCGAAAATCAGGCCTGACGACCAGCTGCTTATCACCGTAAACTCTCTCGATCCGGCTGCTACATCGGCCTACAGCCTGCCATACTACAATCCGGGCTCGGATGTGAACATACTCAATACGGCAGCCAATGCCACCCCCCTGCCCGTAGTGGCCACGTCGATGCAGCTTCAGACTTATATCGTCAACACCGAGGGCGACATTTACTTTCCCGTGCTTGGCAAAATACACGTGGCGGGCATGACCACCGAAGAACTGCAGAAATACCTGACAGAGCGTATCAGCGCCGATGTGGAAGACCCCGTGGTGAACGTGCGCATAGCCAATTTCGAAGTAGTAGTGGGCGGAGAGGTCAAGTCGCCTAAAAAAATACGCGTCAACCGCAACCGCTACAGTGTGCTCGACGCGCTCGGCGACGCCGGCGACCTCACCGAATACGGCGAACGCTCCAACATACTGCTGGTGCGCGAGATAGACGGACGCCGCGAATACCACCGCCTGAACCTGAACTCGTCGGATCTGCTCACTTCGCCGTATTTCTATCTTCAGCAAAACGACTACATATATGTAGAGCCGAACGCCGTGCGTCAGGCCAACTCCAAATACAACCAGCACAACAGCTTTAAACTGCAGGTGATATCCACCATCGTAAGCGCGTCGTCGGTGCTTGCGTCGCTCATCATCGCCCTTGCTATCAAATAATCCGTTATCATGGCAAAGAAACATTCCGATTTCATTGATATAAAGAGTGTGCTCGACGACTACCTGCGCCACTGGCCGCTGTTCGTCGCGTCGGTGATTTTCTTCGTTGGTGTGGGCGTGCTTTTCACACGCATCAAGAAACAGAACTATGCAGTGCGCGCCAATGTGCTTATAGCGCAGGAGGAGAGCAACCCGCTCAACGCCATGGGCGGCGGCGAAATGGCTACTCTCGGCTCGCTGTTCGGAGCCAAAGGCTCTGTCGACGACGAGTTCTACATACTCAACTCCCACTCCATACTCCGTCAGGCAGTAAAAGACCTCGACATCAACCGCAAGCACTACATCAGGCTCGGATTCCTCAACAACGAGCAGATTTTTGAGAATTTCCCCATCGAGGTAGAGGTGCCGGCGGCCATGTACGACACTCTCACCACCCCCATCGCGTTCAAGATACAGGCCAAAGCCGACAAAACCGCCAAAGTCACCATCAAGGCCAAGAGCGACAAACTCGTGAGCGGAGAGAAAGTAAAACTGCCCCACACGTTCAAGACCGAATTCGGCGATTTCACGGTGGTGACCACCGAACACTACCCGGCCGGCGAGGATGTAACGTCCAAAATCACACTTATGGGCTACCACCACGCCGCCGAGGACCTGGCCGAGAACGTGAGCATGAGCATAGCGTCGAAGCGCGCCAACGCCATAAGCATGGGCATCAACACCCCATACCCGGAATTTGGCGAGGCGGTGCTCAACGACATCGTGCGGCTGTACAACGAGCGCGGCATCGAGGAGAAGAACCTGCAGGCGCTCAAGACACACGAGTTCCTTAACGAGCGCCTCGCGCTGCTCACCCGCGACCTCAGCGAGGCCGAAGCCAACATACAGAACTACAAAGAGCGGCAAGGCATAGTGGGCGTGGACGTGGAAGCACGCTATCAGACGGAAAAACGCGCCGCCCTGGAACAGACACTGATAGAATCGGAAGTGCAGGCCGAGCTGCTCAAACTTACGGCAGATTTCATCAAGAACCCCGAGAACGCCTACGACCTGATTCCGTCGCCCGCCATCGAAAACGACGGTCTGCAGAGCGCCATCAAGAGCTTCAACGAGGTGGTGCTGCGCCGCATGCAGCTCGCATCAAACGCCAAGCCCGGCAACATCACCCTCATACGTCTTTCCGAACAGATCGACGCCCTCCGCGCCAATGTGTACAACAGTGTGCTGCGCGCGTATGAAACATCGGCCGGCGCGGCAAGCGACATCCGCCGCAAGCTCGGCAACACCATGGGCCTGCTCGGCAATGTGCCCGAACAGGAGCGCGAGTTCATCGACATGGAGCGCCAGCGCCATATCAAGCAGGAGATATACCTGTTCCTGCTCCAGCGCCAGGAAGAAACCGCAATCATGCTCGCCAACACCACTCCCAAAGGCATAATCATAGACGAGGCCTACACGCTCAACGAGCCGCTGGGCATCGGACGCAAGGGCATACTCGTCATATTCCTGCTCATGGGTCTGGTGGCGCCGCCTGTGCTGCTGTATCTGCGACGCATCCTGCGCAACCGCATTGAAACCCGCCAGGATGTGGAACGCCTGATCGACGCCCCGATTCTCGGCGAGATAAGCACCTCGCGCTCCGGCAAGCACCTCGTGGTAGACGCCGCCGAAACCAGCAGCACGGCCGAACTGTTCCGCCTGCTGCGCAGCAATCTGCTGTTCATACTCACTCCGCCCGACGAGAAAGTGGTGCTCGTGACGTCCTCCACGCCCGGCGACGGCAAGAGCTTCATAGCCGTCAATCTCGCCGCCTCGCTCGCGCTGCTCAACAAGCGTGTGCTGCTCGTGGGCATGGACATACGCAAACCGCGTCTGGCCGAATACCTCGGCATGCACCCGCGCTATGGCCTCACACAGTACGTGGCCGGAACGGACATCAGCGTCGACGACCTGATAAGCCCCGAGCCCAATACTCCCGGCCTCGATGTGATAGTAGCCGGCCCCGTGCCTCCGAACCCCGGCGAATTGCTCACGTCGCCCCGAGTGGTCGAGCTGTTCAACGAGCTGCGTGCGCGCTACGACTATATCATTGTGGACACAGCGCCTGTGGGACGCGTCAGCGACACGTTCGCCTTGGACAAGATAGCCGACGCCTCCATCTTCGTATGCCGCGTAGGCCACACCAGCATCACCGACCTGCGCATGGCCGATGAAATCTACGAGCAGAAGCGTCTGAAGAAACTCTCCGTAGCCATCAACGGCACACCTGCGCGCCGCACCTACGGCTACGGCGAAAAATAGTCTTCCCCTACCCCGACATCCAACGCCCGGCCAATGAACGAACCCGCAGCAGCCACTCCGATATCAGAAAGCGCGGAGCACCGACCGCACAAAGTCCTGCTTACTTCCTCCCGAGAAAGCTGGACCACGGCACTCGTGTTTCTGCTGTCGCTGTCGGCTCTCGGACTGCGCTTCTATCCGGCGCTGCTGCCGATAGTTGTCATAATGTTCCGCACGTACGTGCGCGACCGCTATGCCTTCCTGTTTCAGCTTACCCTGCTGCTGGGCGGCTACGCGCTTACCGACCCTACTGTCACCATCGTAGGCCTGAGCCGCGTGGCGTTCGTGCTGTCGCTCGGCCTCATGCTCATTGTGCGCAAAGATTCGGTGACAAAGCGGCTCACGATAGCGTGGGGCATCTACTTCGCTATTCTGCTGGCATTTGCCTTCGTGAGTGAAGAAGCGCTGCGCATACAGTTTCCCTCGCTGATGGGCTATGCGTCGTTCATCTATATCTTTGTGCCGCTCGCGGTGTTCGCCAACCGCCGTTTCTCGTACGATTCATTCGTGCGGGGCGCGTGGCCGTATGCGTTCATACTGTGTGTGTTCTACATACTCGACGCCTATGTGCTGTGTGGTTTCGTGCTGATTCCGCGCTCGCACATGTGGGTCGGCGACACCATGTTCTACGACCTCTACTGGGCTCCGCTGTCGGGGTCGTTTGTGCGCAAATATCCTCCCGGCCTGTATTTTCTGGTGCTGCTTGTTCTTCCGCTCGCACGCGAATACCGCCTGCGATGGTGGCAATGGGCCGTACTGGCCGTAGCGCTGCTCTCCACGCAGACTTTCACGTTCATCTCCGGCGTGACGGGCGTGTTTCTGGTGATGCAGAACGGTTTCCGAAAGGTGGCCATGTTCGTATTGCTCGGACTGGCAGGAGGCGTGGCCCTGTACTTTATCGACGGCACGATGGAGTACACCGACCCCAACGAGCTTGAAAAGCGCACGCCACTACGCATAAAATCGTCGGTAGACCAGATTCTCGACCTCACCGAAGCTGTCGACGACGAGGATATAGCCGAATTCGGTTCGGGACGTCTGGCGCAAGCCATACCCAAGCTGGAGCTCCTTTATCAGCTCGGCCTCGAGTGGCGCGGCCTTGGCTTCCTCAACCGCTTCGAAACCGAAAACCCGAAATTCATCATCGAAAACGAATACTACAAGGACAAGGAGGAATCCATCGAGGTGGCCACCAACATCGAGATTGTAGTATTGCAGATTATCGTCACGATAGGCTACCTCGGCCTTATAGCGCACATACTGTTTTTAGCCTATTCGTGGTGGGCGGTGCGCAAGCTGCGGCATGCGAAATACTATCTGACCGTGTTGCTGCTGTTCATATGGTTCGGCATGGCCGGATTCGAGGGACTGATTTACTTCATGGGCGTGCAGATGGCCGCCCTGGCGTGTGCGGTGCCGCTGCTGCAGCACCGCACGGAGCTGGCCGCAGCCCGCGACAAGAAAAAAGAGGAGGAGTACCGCAATGCTGACTGACGACAAACGCATAGCGCGCAACACGCTCTACCTGTACGGGCGCATGCTCGTGACGGTGTGGATTTCGCTCTACACGTCGCGCATAGTGCTCGAGCGCCTCGGGGTCGACGATTTCGGTATCTACAGCATAGTCGGCGGCATAGTCACCATACTGAGTTTCCTGAACGGCACCATGAGCGCCGCTACGTCGCGTTTCATAAGCTACGAGCTCGGCACAGGCGATGTGCCGCGGCTCCACCGCACCTTCGGCGCATCCATGCGCGTGCACCTGGGGCTGGCCGGCATCGTTTTCCTGCTGGCCGAGAGCGTGGGCCTGTGGTATGTAAACCGCCATCTGGTGATTGCCCCCGAACGCCTTTGCGCCGCCAATGCCACATACCAATTCTCAATCATAGCCGCCATGGCCACAATAGTGCAGGTGCCCTACTCTGCCGCAATCATGTCGCACGAGCGCATGGACGCCTACGCCGGCATAGCCGTGGCAAACGTAGTGCTGAAGCTCCTCGCCGCTCTCGGCATAGCCATGTTCGCCACTTCCGACACACTTGTGGGCTACGCGTCGCTCATGGCGCTTGCCGCCATATCGGTGGCCGCCATGTATGCGTTTTACGCGCGGCGCCATTTCTCGGAATGTCGCTCTGTGCGCGCGTCGGACCGCCAGGTGCTCCGCGCCATGCTCGGTTTCTGCGGCTGGGACTCCTACGGCAATCTGTGCTTCACCACACGCTCACAGGGCACAAATGTGGTGCTCAACAATTTCGGCGGCACCGCGCTGAACGCCGCCGGTGGCCTTACCATGACGGTTTCCTCCACTATCACGAGCTTTGCGGGCGCTGTGGTGTCGGCTTTTCGCCCGCAGATAGTAAAGGAATATGCCGCGCGCAGCTACAGCCGCATGCTGTCGCTGCTGTACAACGCCGCATGCTACTCGTTTCTGCTCATGGGCATGCTCGTGGTGCCTGCCATCGTGGAGATGGACACCCTGCTTGATCTGTGGCTTGTGGACACTCCTGCACACACGGCGGCTTTCTGCCGCCTCAGCCTTGTGGCCGCCTGCTTCGAACTGCTCAACACCGTAGTGGCAATCGGCATACACGCTACGGGACGTGTGTTCCGCATCAGCTTTATATCCGGCACGCTGTATCTGTTGGAGCTGCCGGCCATGTGGTGGCTGCTGCGCGCCACGCAGATGCCGGCAGCCGTGTACGCGCTGCATGCATGCGCCCTGGCCATGATACTGCTGGTAAACACCCTCATACTGAAATCGCAGATGCCGGCCTTCGGAGTGCGGCGCTTCTGGCTGCGCGGTGTGGCGAGGCCTGCGCTGCTCATTTTGGCCGCAGCGGCTGCGGCGACCGCCGCGGCGGGTATGATCGACGACACCTGGTGGCGCCTGCCGGCCGTGGTCGTATCGTCGACCGCTGTGCTCGGCATACTCGCCTGGCTATTCGTATTTCCATCGGATGTGAAAGCGTCCGTTCGCCACAGACTGCGCCTATGAAAAAACGAAGCATACTGTTTTGCATAAACTACATGCACACGGGCGGAGTCGAAAAGTCGCTGCTCGCGCTCGCAGACGCGCTTCCGCGCGATGCCTTCGACGTGCACATAGCTCTGATGCAGCATAAAGGCGAGCTGCTGGACGATATCCCTCCGCACGTGACTGTGCACACTCTGCACAGCCTCGAGCGCAACACAGCGCGCCTTGCGCATCCGCTGCGCCATGCATCCGACCTTTCGGGTCCGCTGCACTACCTGGCCGCAAAGGCCCGCGGCTCGCTGCACGCATACTACAGCCATATCGTGGGCAAGGAGCGCGACATACGCACGCATTTCGACATAGCAGTTTCATACCAGGGCCCGGCCCAGCTGCTTGACTGGTATGTGGCCACACATATCGACGCCGACGTAAAGGTGTCGTGGATACATTTCGATATCACCCGCTGCTACATCAACCGGCGCTCGCAGCGTGCCGTGTATCCCGCCTACGACAGGATATTCACCGTCAGCGAGAGCGCGCGCGACCTTTTCTGCGGCATGTTTCCGGAATTCGCACCGCGATGCGACGTGTTTCACAATTTAGTGGATGCCACAGCGGTGCGCCGGCTCGGAAACGCCTACACGGTGGAGCGCGTGCCGCAGGCCGCAATGCTGTGCACGGTGGGACGCATGACCCTGCAAAAAGCCCCGGATGTGGCCATCGACGTGGCCGTGGAGCTGAAGCGCCGCGGTTTCCGTTTTTGCTGGAACTGGGTGGGTGCCGACGAGCTTCTGGAACCTTGCCGCGCCGAAGCGGAAAAACGCGACGTGGCAGACAGCCTGCATTTCGTGGGTCTGAAGGCCAATCCATATCCTTATATGGCGTGCGCCGATGTGTATGTGCAGCCGTCGCGCTTCGAGGGCTACTGCATTACGCTGGCCGAAGCGCGCGCGTTCGGGCTGCCCGTAGTATGCACGGATTTCGCCGGTAGCGAACAGGTGGAAGGACTGCCAAACGCACGCGTACTGCACTCGCCGACCGCCTCAGAGCTGGCCGACGCCATTATCGCCGCGGCGGCGATGGAGCGCATAGAGGCTCCCGAATCCGTGTGCGGCAACGACATCCATAAACTGCTCGAGCTATGAACCGACGAAACGACACTCTTGGATATGTGCTATATGCCGGGCCCGACATCAAGGCCCAGGGCGGTATAGCAGCCGTAGTACAGAGCTACGACGATGCGTTCGGACCGATAACGTATCTTCCCACCACCAGCCGCCACGGAAAAGCGGCAAGCGTGGTCCGTTTCGCCCTGAGCATGGCGCTGCTGCCGTTATACCGTCTGCGCGGATTCCGCATACTGCACGCGCACGGCGCCGTGCGCGGTTCGTTTCCGCGCAAACGCATGTTGCTGAAATGGGCGTCGATGCTCGGCATGCGCACCGTGCACCACCTGCACAGCGGCCGCGTGCAGGAATTCTGCGAGAAAAAGGGAGTCGAGCGCATGCGGCGGAAATTCTCGCACACCGATGCCATTGTGGCCCTTTCGGCGTTCTGGGCCGGTTATCTGCGCGACAGAGTCGGACTGAACAACGTGCACATAGTGCACAACATCATCAAGCCGGTGGCTGCAACGCCGGAGCCGCGGCCTCACAATCCGCTGCGCCTGCTGTTTGTCGGAGCCATACACGAATCCAAGGGCATATTCGACCTGCTCGAGGTGTTTGCCGTGCACCAGGACCTTCTGCGCGGACGTGTGTGCCTTCACATCGGAGGAAGCGGCCCGGGCAATGCGCAGATGGCCGACATAATAAGCCGCAGCGGCATCGGCGACATAGTGTTCGCGCACGGCTGGGTGGCGGGCGAGGAAAAAGACCGCCTGTTTGCCGAGTGCGACGTGTTTATCCTTCCGTCGTATGCCGAGGGGGTGCCGGTGTGTGTGCTCGAGGCCATGTCGGCAAAGATGGCTGTGATTGCATCCACCGTAGGCGGAATTCCCGAAATCATAAAGGACGGAAAGAACGGGCTGCTGATACCTGAAGGCGATACCGACGCGATACTTGACGCGATCCTTCGCATCGAGGCAAAGCGCGAAGACATCAACGTGATGGGCGACACCAACCATGCCGAAACAGCTGCGTATATGCCTGAACAGGTAAAGCAAGAACTCTTGGAGCTATACAAAACCCTACTCAACAATGCGTCAGAAGCTTAAAGACTGGATGCTGCCTATCGCAATGCTCGGCGGCGCTGTGTTTCACAACTGGATAGGACATCTGACTTTTCTTTCGCCCTATCTGATATTCATGATGCTCACCATCACTTATTGCAGGCTTGACCTTAACAAGCTGCGGCTCGGACGTTTTCACATAGCCTTGCTGTGCGCCCAGATGCTGTTTGCCACGCTTATACTGGTGGCCTTGCAGCCTTTCAGCCATACGCTCGCCACAGGCCTGTTTATATGCGTATTTGTGCCTACGGCGACAGCCGCGCCGGTCATCACCGGCATGCTTGGCGGCAGCATCGGCCATGTGGCTACATATTCGCTGCTGTGCAACCTGATAGTAGCCGCCACAGGCCCCGTTGTGCTTGCTGCCATTGGCGACCACCCTGAATACACCTTCCTGGAATCGTTCCGGCGAATCTGCACAAGCGTGATGCCCCTGCTGCTTGTGCCCATTTCCGTCGCCAGCCTGCTGAGTTATGTATGGCGGCGCGGCCACGACTATCTGGCGTCGAACCAGTCGCTGTCGTTCTACCTCTGGGCAGTGGCTCTGTTCATTGTCGTAGGCAGCTCCGTAAGCTTTATCATCCGCAATTTCGATTTATCGCATGTGTGGCTGATAGCTGCTCTCGTCGGAGGCTCGTTCGCCGTATGCGTGGCGCAGTTCGCCATCGGCAGAAAAGTAGGCGCGCGGTATGCCGACAGCATAAGCGGCGGCCAGGCCATGGGACAGAAAAACACGGTGCTTGCCATATGGCTCGCGCTCACCTATCTGAATCCGCTTGCGTCCGTAGCTCCGGCCGCGTATGTGGCATGGCACAACTGCATCAACTCATGGCAGCTCATACGCTGCCACCGCAGGCAGCAGCACGCAGCCTGCAAATGAATCAGCGACGACGCACGAAGCGCACCACGCCGGTGGCAGCGGCAAGCACGAGCAACAGCCCCAGGTATATGCCCGACAGCAGACGTATGGCGCGACCGTCGTCGATACGGTCCACATCGGCAAGCACATTATGGCCGGGCGTGGCCTTGTCCAGCAGTTCGGTGTCTAGCGAAGCAAGATTGCGCTTCCACAGTATGCGTCCGTCGCGGATATACACGGCTGCGATATCGCCTCGCACAAGCGTTTTCAAGTCGGTATCGTCGGCGCAGTAAGCAGCGAAATCGGGTGCCGCCAGGAGCGCCCACTCGCGCAGTCCCTCGGGCGATGTGCCTACTATTACGGCTGCATCAACGCCATATGCCGCGGCATAGCCCGCAAGTTCATTGGTGTATCGCGAACGCGTCAGAAAATGCTCTCCGGGGTCAGGCACCACAAACACGAGGCGGTCGCCCTCGGGCTCAAAGACAGGCACCTCTTCGCCGGCAGTGTCGAATACGGCGAAAGAGCCTTCCGCCGCAGGCTCATCGCCGTACAGTCCCACATAGGTCCAGGTGCTGTCGGGTATATCGTTTTCCTGAAACACCTTCTCCACGCCATCCTTTCTATAAATGAGCCCGAGCATATCCTCCGCGTCAGAGGAGCCGGCCATATCGGTGCCGAGCGGATAGTCGCGAAAATCTACCAGCGGCTGCACATTATAGCCTGCAGCCGCCAGAGTAAGCGCGTAGACCAGCGTGCACAGCACCACCACCCACTGCAAGTCGCGTCCGAACACACCCGCACAGTTATTGCCGCGCAGCAACAGCCACGCGCAGGCCGCCGAAAGCACTATATTTTTAAGGAACGTGGCTGTATTGCTCACCACCAGCATATCGCCGAAACAACCGCAGTCGGCCACCGGGTCGGCAATCAGTATGTAGGCCGTAAGCGGCAGCATAAAGCACATCACGGCACTCGCCGCCACTGCGGCGCTGTGGCGCAGCACACCGCACAGCACACACACGCCGACGCCAAATTCGAGAGCGCCGAGGCTCACGGCGGCCATTATCACCACCTCATGCGGCATGGCATGCACACCCATGGCGGCAAGATACTCGAGCATCTTGTACATGGTGCCGTACGGGTCTATGCATTTGGCCCATCCGCCGGCTATAAAAGCCGCACCCACGACTACGCGGCACAGCCATGTGACGGCCTGCGCCGTGCGCGCGCTACTTTTCCGTGAGTTTGATGACTCCGAAGGTCGCATAGTTGAGCATATCCATATAGTTGGCGTCGATACCCTCGCTCACGGTGGTACGCCCGCCGTTGTCCTCAATCTCTTTCGTGCGCTCGATTTTGGTCAGTATGAGGTCGGTATAGCTGAGCACGCGCATATCGCGCCACGCTTCGCCATAATCATGATTTTTGGCTATCATGAGCGCCTTGGCACGGGCCGCGACCTCGTCGTAAGCGGCAAGAGCCTCGGCAGGCGACATGTCCTTGCGATCAGCGCATCCGCGCTCGAGCTGAATGATGCCCACAATCGCATAGTTCACGATGGCCATGAATTCGGGCAGGATGCCCTCGCCCACGGCCGACTCGCCCGTGATTTCAAGCGTGCGTATGCGTTTGGCCTTTATGAAGAGCTGGTCTGTCACGGCCTCCGGGCGCAATATTCGCCAGGACGCCCCGTAGTCGTTCAGTTTCTTGCTGAAAATCTCGCGGCAACTCGACAGGGCCGCATCGAACTGGCTGTTGGTGTCAGGATGGCTCATAATGCGTTGGTATTTGTGAATACTGAGGTGGGGTCAGTCGTCGGTTCGGATTTCGCACTCGCACATTTCTGCGTACTCCTCCCAGTCCGGGTCGCTCTCGGCGCTGATTTCCAGAGGCAGCAACGGCAGCGGCGCCAATGCGTCGTTCAGTTTTTTATTGAATATGTGGGTGCTCATGGTGTAGAATACCCATGTGCGCTCACCTGCGCCGGTATAAATGCCGGTCATCACCGCCACGGGGTCGGCATCGAGTTCGGCCTGAAGCCGCTCCGTGGCTTCTCCCATGATTTGCGCGTCGGAATCGCCGGGCATGCCGGCGTCGGCATAATGCCAGGCCACAGTGACACGGATGGAGCAACGCTTGTTGCGTCGGAAGCGCTCCACGTCGCGCCGTCCCGTTACCATTACGGTCTGTCCGTCGGGCGCCTCTGCGGGCGCTGTCCACCAGTCGTGCATACTATTTAATGTCTGTTAATTGATTTCAAAAAAAGCGCGGACGCGCATGGCGTTTGCCGGATGGCGTATAAGCCGGGTTATGTGGGCGGCACACTTTCCGCAAGCGGAGCCGTGCCGGCCCGTCTGTCATTTATCTGAGCAGTCTACCCCCCGACACCGGGCGAGCAGCCCGTCGGGACCCGAAGGCCCCCTGCCGGTGTACTTGACCTTGCAACCCGCAAGATGTGCGGCACGCCATATCGC
>CAMWTJ010000023.1 GCA_947177185.1 uncultured Porphyromonadaceae bacterium
AGCGCGCCACGTTCGGGACGTGGAGGTCGGAAGTTCGAGTCTTCTCACCCCGACAAATACACAATAAATGCCTGTGAGCGCTTGCTCGCAGGCATTTGTTGTGTTGTGGCGTGCCGAATCGCGTGCTGTCAGCGGCCTGTCTGGCGGAGGTATTCCTCACATGTGGCGGCCAGCTCGTCGTACCACTCGCGGCCGAATCGCTCCGTGAGCGGGCCCCGCAGAAACTGATAGGCGCGCAGCCCTTTGCTGCGGCCGAGGGTTTCGGCACAGCGGCATATCTTCCAGCGGTGGAGGTTGACAGCCGTGAAATCCTTATATTCGGTGAGTCGTACGGGATACAGGGCGCACGACGCCGGCTTACGCCAGCCGACGCGTCCTTCGCGGTAGGCCTTTTCGATGGCGCAGAGGCACATGCCGCCGGGAGCATAGCATGTGAACACGCAGTTGCGGCCGTCGACGATGCTCGTCACGAGGTCGCCCTCTTCGTCGACATAGCTTACGCCCTGCTCTTCAATCACGCGTTGGGCGGCCGGCGCGAGGTCGTCCCATATCTCGGGCAGCACCTGCTCGAGCAGAGCGCGCTCGCTTTCGGTGATGGGTGCGCCTGCGTCGCCGTCGATGCAGCATTGTCCGAGGCATGTTTCGAGGTCGCAGCAGAAAAAGCGCTCCACGAGGTCGAGGCTTACTATGGTGTTTTGTATTTCAAGCATTTGTGTTGTCATCTGATTAGTGCGACTGCTATCAGGCGGTCGAAGCGCGCCCCGGGCGGGCGGTGGTACACGCGCACGGCATATTCGTTGCGCGTCTGGAAAAAGTCGCCTTCGGCCGGGGCTGTGTAGCCGCGTGCGGCTCCTGCAGGAACCACGAGGTACTGATAGTTGTATGAACCCTGCTTGAGCAGCATGGCGCGCTCGTACAGGCCTGTTTCGGGGTTGAACGTCATGAGGGCTTCAGGGTCGAAGCGGCGCGATGTGAGGTCGCCGTCCAAAAACACCATGGCGCCCGGCAGCTGCGGCATGTCGAGGGAGAAGTGCACCACGGCGTAGTCGGCGTCGAGGGTGCTGTCGCTGCTGTCCTGTGTGCGCACCAGGTAGCGGCCGGCCTGGGTGCTGTCGTAGCTGTAGCTGTCTTCTGCGCGCGGCGTGTCGGTGGCCAGCGTGAAGTGGTAGTACGGTTCGGCCCAGCTGATGTTCTCCACATGCATGCCCGGGTAGCGTACGCTGACGGTTTCGAAGCGGCGGTACTCGTTGCCGCCTTCAAACACGAGCTGCGGGATGTGCTCGTAGACAGCCGTTGAGCGGTTGGCGCGCAGCGGATGGCGCAGCATCACCTCGTTGTCGCAGCGGCCGTTCTGCTGCACGGCCACGAGCAGCTCGTTGAACGGGTCTGCCACGCCTGCGCGCTCCACGTCCACGGCCAGCGACAGCTGCTGGTGGGCGTCGTTGTAGTCTATGTCGGTGCGCCCTGTCAGGTCGGCCTCCACGGCGGCTGTCTGCTCGCTCACATACAGCCTCACCTGCGCCCAGATGTCGTCGGGGTCGTTCTCGGGATATACCTGCAGCAGGTAGTTGCCGGATATGAGCGGCTGCATGTCGGGGGTAGGGAAGTCGATGCGGTAGTGGGTGTAGGGCACGGTGGTGGCGCCAGAATAGGCGTAGTTTTCCACGGTAGCTTCGTTGAAGCCGTCGATGTATTCCATTTCGGCTATCGGGGTGGGGCGCCATGTGGCGTCGCAGTGCACGAGGCGGTAGCGCAGATAGTCGCGGTCGTCGCGCAGCACGTCGAACTCGATGCCCAGGCGCGGAAGCCTGTCGTAGAGCGACACCAGCGGCAGGTCGGCCGGCATGCCGGCTTCGTCGGTGACCTGCAGCGTGCGCACGCGCTCGTTGAGCGCGCCCGTCATGGTGTCGGGCGGCGGCGCTGCGGCGGCGCACACCGAAATGGCTGCGGCCGTAAGTACGGCGGCTATGCGTGCGGTCACCATTGTATGGGTGTCTGTCCGTGTTCTGTCAGCCATGAGTTGGCTCGGGTGAAGTGATGGTTGCCGAAAAAGCCGCGGTGGGCCGACAGCGGCGAGGGGTGCGGCGACGCGAGCACCAGATGGCGCGTGCGGTCAATGAACGCTCCCTTGCGCTGCGCGTGGCTGCCCCACAGCATGAACACCAGCCCCGAACGGTCGGCGTTGAGGCGGCGCACGGCCTCGTCGGTGAACTCTTCCCATCCGTGTCCGGCATGCGATGCCGGGCTGTGTGCGCGCACGGTGAGGGTGGCGTTGAGCAGCAGCACGCCCTGACGCGCCCAGCGGGTGAGGTCGCCGTCGGCCGGCATCGGTGTGCCGGTGTCGGTCTGCACCTCCTTGAAAATGTTGACCAGCGACGGCGGCATGCGCACGCCGGGAGCCACTGAGAAGCACATGCCGGTGGCCTGCCCGGTGTCGTGGTAGGGATCCTGGCCGAGAATCACTACTTTCACGCTGTCGAACGGACACGCGTCAAAGGCTGCGAATATGCGCGAGGCCGGCGGAAACACCTGCTGCGTGGCATACTCGGAGCGCACAAAGGCGGCGAGCCGGGCAAACGATTCCGACTCCCACTGCGCGCCGAGCGCACGGCGCCATGATTCTTCAATTCTCACATTCATGTTGCAAATATAAGAAAAAAAACGTACTTTTGCAGCACCGAAACACGCACCCATAGTTCAATGGATAGAATTACGGATTCCGGTTCCGTCGATTGGGGTTCGACTCCCCATGGGTGTACGATAGCAGTGTCCGGCGCGCATACGGCGTGCCGGGCACTTTTTTTAGGCCCAAAAGTTAAATTGTGTTAATGCAAAACAAAAATTTGCCTAAAAAGTATGTTGTATAACATAAAAGCACTAATTTTGCATCGTGTTTTTCATGGTATTAGATTTAAGGTTAAGAAGATTGCTCGTCGAGATGACGGGTAATTTTTTTATATATGCATAAATCCCAAAAATATCGTATATTTGCATCTCGAAATCGCCCGTAACACATATATTTATATAACAATCGAAAGATGAGCACAGAGATAACTCCACGCTGGACGGAAATAGAGCACCTGCCCGAATGGGATGAGGAATTTTACCACGTGTACACTGCCCGTAAGCTTGGAAAATGGGTGATGCTCAAGACTCTGCGCCCTGAGCTGAAGGGCGAGCCGGAGTATGAGCGCATGATTGAGCAGGAATTTGACGTGCGATACAATCTTGCACATCCCAATATAGTGATGGTGAACGATTTCGAGGATGTGCCCGGACTCGGGCGCTGCATCATATTCGACGACGTGTACGGGACCTCACTACGCAAACTCATAGTGGAAGGCAAGGTGACGCCAGCCCACATAGAGCAGCTGCGCCGCTGCCTGCCTGCCGCGCTGGAGTACATACAGACCAACCATGTGGTGCACCACCCGCTGCGTCCCGAGCGCATCATTTTCACTGAAAACATAGGCAATCTGAAACTTATCGACGTGGGCTACGAGCAGCGTCCGGCGCTGAGCCGCGCTGCCGCCGGCGACGACATACGCGCCTACGGCGCCATAGTCGACGAGGCCCTGGACGCATGCCCGCAGGCCGACGATTCGGCGCTGCGCGCGGTGGCCGAGCGCTGCCGCCGCACCTCGGGACGCGGACGCATAGCCGACGCGGGCGCGCTGATGGCCGCACTGTCCGGCGACCGCCGTGTCAACCGCCTGTATGCCATAATCATAGCCTTCCTGGTGGTGATGGTGGTGGTGCTGGCGTGGCTTTCGTCGCGGCCCGTGACCGTATAGCGCACCGCGGGTGCCTATCATTTACCACATTTGTATAGTAGCATTAAAAAAGACAATGGCTTCCAACGACATAAGCATTATCTCTCTGAAACCTACGCGCCGCGAGCTGCTGCGCTACATACATTTCGCCAACGAACTCTACCGCGGCAACGGCTGCTACGTGCCGCCGCTGGTGGCCGACGAACTCGCCACCCTCGACCCGCGCCGCAATCCGGCCGCTGAGGTGTGCGACTCGCAGAGCTTCATGGCCATGCGCGGCGGCAAGCCTGCCGGACGCATCACGGCCATAATAAACCACGACGCCAACCGCCGCTACAACGAAAAGACCATGCGCTTCGGATTTGTGGATTTCGCCGACGACGCCGAGGTGGTCGACGCGCTGTTTGCCGCCGCCGCCGAGTGGGGGCGCGAGCGCGGATGCACGTCCATGGTGGGCCCGATGGGCTTCACCGACATGGACCACGAGGGCATGCTTATCGAGGGCTTCGACGAGCCCGGAACCATGGCCACCATCTACAACTACGCCTACTATCCCGCCCACATGGAGCGCATGGGCTTCAAAAAGGAGGTGGACTGGGTGGAATACCGCATCACCGTGCCCGACGCCGTGCCCGACAAGATGCTGCGCATAGCCGACATCGTGCGCCGCAAATACGGGCTGCGGAGCGCGGAAATAAAGTCGCGCAAATATCTGAAGGAAAAATACGGCCGCGCCTTTTTCCATCTCATAAACGAGGCATACGCCGACCTGTACGGCTTCACGCCGCTCACCGACCGCATGATAGACCACTATGTGGACAGCTATCTGTCGGTGCTGCGCCTCGACGACCTGAGCATCATAGTCGACGCCGACGGCGCCCTTGTGGCGGCCGGCATAGCCATGCCGTCGCTCACGCGCGCGCTTCAGCGCTCGGGCGGCAAACTCTTCCCCACGGGATGGTGGCACCTGCTGCGCGCCGTGCAGGGCAAGGGTGTCGACGTGGTGGATCTCATGCTGGTGGCCGTGCGCAAGGACATGCAGGGCAAGGGCGTGAACTCGCTCGTGTTCTGCGAGCTGATACCTCGCTTCATAGCCCACGGCTACCGCGAGGCCGAGAGCAATCTCGAGCTCGAGGGCAACGAAAGCGTGCAGCGGCAGTGGGAGTATTTCGAACGCCGGCAGCACCGCCGCCGCCGCGCCTGGCGAAAGGACATCTGAAGCGGCCTCAGGCCAGCGGCAGCTCTATGCGGAACGTGGTGCCGGCGCCGGGCGCCGATGCCTTGACGTAGATACGTCCGCCGTGGTACTGCTCCACGATGCGCTTTGCCAAAGTCAGCCCCAGGCCCCATCCGCGGCTCTTGGTGGTGAATCCCGGCGAAAACACAGCCTTGAAATTTTTGCGCGCGATGCCCTTGCCGGTGTCGCGCACTTCTATGAAGGCGAGCGCACCTTCGGCGCCGGCCTTTATGTCGATGTAGCCCGTGCCGCTCATGGCGTCGACGGCGTTCTTGATCAGATTTTCCATCACCCACTCAAACAGCGGCGCGCTGGCCATTACCGGCAGCGGCTCCGCGCCTGTGTCGGTAGATATGGCTATGCGTCCCGACACGCGCGACTTCATGTAGCCGGCGGCTCCGTCTATCACATCTCTGAGGTCGGTCGGCTCCATGCTCGGGCGCGAGCCTATCTTGCCGAAGCGTGAGGCTATGCTGCTCAGGCGCTGCACGTCCTTGTTGAGTTCGGCCATGGTGTCGGGGTCGACGCCCATGTCGGGCAGCAGCTCCATCCATGCCATGAGCGACGATATAGGTGTGCCGAGCTGGTGTGCCGTTTCCTTGCTTAGGCCCACCCACACCTTGTTTTGCTCCGCCTTCTTGGTGGAGAGCACGGCGAAATACACCACGGCTATGAACACCAGCATCACCACCAGCTGCACGTAGGGGTAGCTGCTGAGTCGCCTCAGCAGAGTCGAGTCCTCGTAGTAGAGATGCTGGGTCAGCCCGGGCGCGATTTCCAGGTCTATCACGTTGTGGCCCCGGCGCAGCTCGTCGAGCTTGCGCGCCAGGTAGCGCGCGTTGGCGTCGCCGGCCTGTCCCGGTGCGGCCTGGTCGGCGGGTTCGGGCAGCGAGAAATTGCGGTGCTGCAGTATGTTGCCGTCGTCGTCGGTGAGCAGCACGGGTATGGTGTTGTTTCCTTCAATGATGCTCAGCAGGAAGTCCACATTGGCGCTGCTGCTCTCTGTGTCGGAAAGCGTGCGCACCATCTCGCGCGTGGCGTCGGCCCACACCTGCATGCGCTCGCGTTCCTGGCGCGAGAGGTCTTTGACCAGCGTGTCGCTCACCCACAGAAACATGGCCACGACGGCAGCTGCCGTGACCAGAAACGCCGTGCGTCCGAAACCGCGGAAGCTCACCGCGCGCACGGCGCCGATGCGGCCCGCGAGCCGCCGGAGCGGGCTGTAGCTTTTGGCGCCGGCCATGCTGTCAGGGGAGTTCGCAGTGGTCGGGGTCGGTGTACCAGCGCGAGTACATGAGATAGTTGCGGGCTATCTTCTGGTTGATTTCTTTGCTCTGCGCGGGGTCGACGGGTTTCACGAAGCGTGCCGGGGCTCCGGCCCACAGCTCGTTGGGGCCGATTTTGGTGCGCGACAGCACCACCGAGCCGGCTGCCACAATGGCGCCTTCGCCCACCTCGGCGTCGTCCATCACCACGGCTCCCATGCCTATGAGCGCGAAATCGTGGATTTTGGCTCCGTGTATGGTCACGTTGTGGCCTATGCTCACGTCGTCGCCTATCTCGATGGTCGATTTCTGATACAGGGTGTGCAGCACGGAGCCGTCCTGGATGTTGACGCGGTTGCCGATGCGTATGCTGTTCACGTCGCCGCGCAGCACGGCGTTGAACCATATGCTGCATCCGTCGCCCATCACAACGTCGCCCACCACGGTGGCGTTTTCGGCCAGGAAGCAGTCGCTGCCAATCTGCGGCTCGAAGCCGCGCAGAGGTATTATGAGTGCCATGGTCTGTTTCTTTTTGTTTGATATGTGCAAAGGTATGAAAATTTCGATTGATGCCCAAATCGGATTATTGCGCGGCAGCTCTGAACCCGACGGCGCCGGCGGGCGTTATGGAGATATGAAAAGGATTTCGCGCACATTCCTGCTGACGGCTCTGTTTGTGAGCCTGCTGATAATGTCCGTGGCCTACCACTCCGGCTGCGCCACCACCCGCGTGGGCGACGTGGCTCCGGCGCTCGAGTTCGAGAGCGAGCCCACGGATGCGCTGCGCGCCCTGCGCGGCAAGTACGTGCTGCTGTGCTTCTGGGCCTCAACCAACGCGCCGTCGCGCGAGGCGGTGGGCCGCTACACCTCGTGGGTGGAGCGCCAGCACAATATGGATGTGGGGCTGCTGTCGTACAACTTCGACAAGTCGGAGCCGCTGTTTCGCGAGATTGTGAAGCGCGACGGCCTCAACCAGCAGCTGCAGTTTCACCCGAGCGAGAGCTCTATGAGGCGTCTGATGCGCAACTACAACCTGCGCGAGGGCCAGTACGGCACGCTGCTCATAGCTCCCGACGGACGCATCGTGGCCCATAATCCGTCCACGGCCGACCTGCCCGCGCTGATAGCTACGGAGTCGTAGTGACGCGGCAGCCGTCGGTGTGCAGCCGCCCGCTGTCGAGAAGCGTGCGCAAGGCTTCCGCGGCTGCTTCGGCGTGCCAGGGCCACAGGCGCGGCACATCGGCCAGGGCGAAGCCGCCGGCGCGTGCGGCCGCCAGTATGGCATCCTCCATGTCGGCCGCGCGCGGCTGTGTGGCCGTGTGCGCGCGGCATATGTCGCAGGTGCCGCAGGGCGCCGCCGCGTTCTGCCCGAAATATCCGAGCATCAGCTGCACGCGGCACTCGGCCTGCGCCGTGGCAAAGCGTATCATGGCCTCTGTGCGCTCCTCGGCTTTGGCGCGGCGCATGTCGTAGACCTCGCGCGGCAGGGCTATGTGGCGCGTTTCGCACCGCGCGTACGGAAAGTAGACAAACGGTGTCATGCGGCGCGGGATGTAGTGCAGCACGTGCAGCCTGTTGAGGGCGAGCATCGACTCGTAGAACACGGTCGGCGTGACGCCCGCTATGGCTGCGAGGCGCTCCTCGTCTATATTTACGTAGTCGGCGAAAATGCCTCCGTAGGTGCGCAGCAGGGCCATGAGCACGTCCTCCGTGACGGTGTCGAGCCGTAGGGTGTAGAACTCGTCGCGGCGCACGGTGGCCTTGACGCGCGCGCTTATGGCAGCCTCGTCGTTGAACTCGATGTACCCCGCCCGCGTGAGCAGCGCCAGCGCGCTGCGTGTCTGCCGCGCGGGCAGGCTGAAGCGGCGGCAGAAGGCGTCGGTGTTGAAATCATACACCATCTCGAAGCCGCCGTCGACGGCCACATCGAGGTGCACGCACATCAGTTCGTATATTTTGGCCACGAATTCTTTGGGCGGGAAGTCCTCGCTTACGCGTCGGCGCAGGGTGGCCGCGTCGGGCGGCGCCACCATGGCCACGGCGTACGACGGCAGTCCGTCGCGCCCCGCGCGTCCGGCTTCCTGGTAGTATTCCTCGAGTGTCGACGGCAGGTCGTAGTGCACCACCAGCCGCACGTCGGGCTTGTCGATGCCCATGCCGAAGGCGTTGGTGGCCACAATCACGCGCACGCGTCCGTCGCGCCAGTCGTCCTGGCGCCTGCTTTTGAGTGCAGGGTCGAGGCCGGCGTGGTAGTAGGCGGCCGCGATGCCGGCCGCCTCGAGAGCGGCGGCAATCTCGACAGAGCGCCTGCGTGAACGCACGTAGACTATGGCCGAGCCGTCGGTGTGCTCCAGTATGTGCTGCAGCATCTGGTCTTTGTGCGGCGTGCGGCGCACGATAAAGCTGATGTTGCGGCGCTCGAAGCTCAGGGCGTGCAGCTTCGGGGCGCGCATGCGCAGCTTGTCGGCGATGTCGGCCGTCACCTCGGGCGTGGCCGAGGCTGTGAGCGCCAGCACGGGTGTGTCCGGGAACATGTCGCGCAGCTCGGCTATGCGCAGGTAGGCGGGGCGGAAATCGTAGCCCCACTGCGATATGCAGTGGGCTTCGTCGACCACCAGCAGGCTCACGTCCCAGGCGCGCAATTCCTGCGCGAAGCGCTTGCTTGCGAGGCGTTCGGGGGCCACGTAGGCTATGCGCGCGCGTCCAAGGCGCACGCGGTCGGCGGCGTAGGAGGCTTCGCGCCTGCTTTGTCCGGCGTGGAAATATACGGCGCGTATGCCGCGGTCGGCCAGGTTGTCCACCTGGTCTTTCATCAGCGATATGAGCGGCGTGACCACCACGGTGGCGCCCGGCAGCATCATGGCCGGCACCTGGAAGGTTATGCTCTTGCCGCCGCCGGTGGGCAGCAGGCCTATGGTGTCGTGGCCGGCGAGCACATCGTCCACAATCTCGCGCTGTGCGGGCCTGAAGGAATCGTAGCCCCAGTATCGCTTAAGAACCTCCGCCGCGTCCGTCATACGAGCGTCACACCTGTGTGTTTATCCACTTGACGAGCAGCTGCAGCGACGATGTGGCGTTGCGGTGCTTGTTTTCCTCTATGGTGTAGCAGATGTTGAATGGCTGCCCGGAGTGTATGTGCTTGAAATACGGCGCGAGGTTGAAGGCTATGCCGTTGATCACCTTTCCGCTTGTGTCGTCGACGAGCTCGAGCTTGATGTGTTCGAGGTTCTTGCCCACGAGTTTGCTTGTGCCGAAATCCTTCACGCGCATGGTGCAGAACGTGGGCTTGAGGTTGCCGGGGCCGAAGGGGTTGAACAGGCGCAGTGTCGACACGAATTCGGGCGTTATCTGCGAGAAGTTGATTATGGCGTCGATGTTGACCTGCGGCGTGAGCTGTTCGGGCAGTATGTTGGCCGCTACGTACTCCTCGAAGCGTCTGGTGAACTCGTCGATGTTTTCCACCTTCATCGACAGCCCCACGGCATAGGCGTGCCCTCCGAAATTCTCGAGCAGGTCGCGCGTGGAGTCCACGGCCTTGTACACGTCGAATCCCTGCACCGAGCGCGACGAGCCGGTGGCGAGTCCGTTGGCCAGCGTCAGCACCACGGCCGGCTTGTAGTACAGCTCCGTGAGCCTCGAGGCCACGATGCCAATGATGCCTTTGTGCCAGTTTTTGTTGTAGATCACGATGGATTTCTTCGGCGAGTACATTTCGCCGCGCTCTTTCAGTATGGCGTTGGCCTGTTCGGTCACCTGCTTGTCGAGCTCCTTGCGGTCTTTGTTGTACTGGTCTATGGCCACCGCCAGCTCGGCGGCGTCCTTGGCGTTGCGGGCGGTGAGCAGCTCCACGGCCTCGCGTCCGCTCTGCATGCGTCCCGAGGCGTTGATGCGCGGTCCGATTTTGAATATCACGTCGCTGAGTGTGATTTCCTTGCCTCCGAGTCCGCACGTGCGTATGATGGCGCGCAGTCCCATGTTGGGGTTGCTGTTGAGGCGCTTGAGTCCGGCGTATGCCATCACTCTGTTTTCGTCGACCATGGGCACGATGTCGGCGGCAATGCTCACAGCCACCAGATCGAGCATGGCTTCAAGCTCGGCGGTGCCTATGCCGTTGCTGATGCTGAACGCCTGCATGAATTTGTAGCCCACGCCGCATCCGCTCAGGTGCGGACACGGGTAGGTGCTGCCCTCCATCTTGGGGTTGAGGATGGCTGCAGCCGGCGGCAGTTCTTCGTCGGGCACGTGGTGGTCGCAGATTATGAAGTCGATGCCGAGCTCGCGCGCGTAGGCTATCTCGTCGATGGCCTTGATGCCGCAGTCGAGTATGATTATGAGCTTCACGCCCTGCTCGGCGGCGATGTCGATGGTGCGCCGCGATATGCCGTAGCCTTCGTCGTAGCGCGTAGGTATGTAGTAGTCTATCTCGGAGTAGTAGTTCTGCAGATAGCGGTACACGAGCGCCACGGCCGTAGTGCCGTCCACATCATAGTCGCCGTAGACCATGATGCGCTCTTTTGCTCCCATCGCGCGGTTGAGCCTGTCGACGGCCTTTTCCATGTCGGGCATCAGAAAGGGGTCGTGCAGGTCGCGCAGCGAAGGGTGGAAGAATTTCTCAGCCTCGGCCACAGAGCGTATGCCTCTCTGCACGAGCAGCTCGCTCACGGGCGACACTGCCGCGAAGCGGCGCGCCAGCTCCGCCTCAAGCTTCTGCTCCTCAGTGGTCAGGGGCAAGTAGTTCCACTTGCTTGTCATATATCCGGGGTGTTGTTTGTTTTCTAATGCAAATATACGGAATCTCCGCCGAATCCGCAAGCGCCGACACAGTATTATATATAGTACGCGCGCAAAGGAACGGTTTATGTTAAAAAACAATGTTTTTTTGTCATTGTCACTGAAATGTCACAAATATATTTAGGAACGTTAACATTGTTTATACTACCTTTGCGGACGATAAACCAAATCAATTTCTTAAACGCTATGGTATTACGTTTTAAGCAGACGGTCTTTAGAGTTATCGCGGCTCTGATGGTCGTCTTTTTCAGTTTCTCCGCGAACGCACAGGTGACCACGGCTTCTCTCGCAGGCCTTATCACCGAGGACAACACCGACCCCATCATCGGTGCCTCCATCGTCGCCACCCACGAGCCCTCGGGTACGCGCTACAGCGCCATCTCCAACGTGGACGGCCGTTATTCAATCCAGGGTATGCGCGTAGGCGGCCCGTACACGGTGCGAGTATCCTACGTAGGCATGCAGCCCGTGGCTTTCGAAGGCATCACGCTGCAGCTGGGTGAAATCGAGGAATTGAATGTATATCTGACGCCGGGTTCGACTGAACTCGGCGAACTTGTTGTTAAGGGCCGCGCCAGCAAATTCTCGGCAGAGAAAACCGGCGCCACCACCAACATCTCGAACGCACAGATTCTGGCCACTCCCACAGTGAACCGCAGCATCAGCGACCTGGCACGCATCTCGCCCTACGCCAACGGCATGAGCTTCGCCGGCGGCGACGGACGTTCGACCAACTTCACCATCGACGGTGCCAACTTCAACAACAACTTCGGCCTCACCGAAAGCCTCCCCGGCGGCGGCAACCCCATCTCCATGGACGCTATCGAGGAAATGCAGGTGGTAGTGGCTCCCTTCGACGTTCGTCAGACCAACTTTATCGGCGGCGGTGTCAACGCCATCACCAAGTCGGGTACCAACGATTTCAAGGGTACGGCCTACGTATATTATACCAACCAGGACCTCCGCGGCAACCGCATCAACGGTCAGGACCTCGGCGGTCGTGTCGATGAGAGCAAGACCATCTACGGCTTCACCATCGGCGGCCCCATCGTGAAAAACAAACTCTTCTTCTTCGCCAACTACGAGCACGAGAAAGAACCCTTCGAGGTAATCAAATACCGCGCACGTGAAGCCGGCCAGGCAGTGGACGAAATGACCTCCCGCACCCTCATAAGCGACATGCAGCGTGTGAGCGATTTCGTAAAAGACCGCTACGGCTACAACACCGGCAGCTACAACAACTTCCCCGGCAGCTCCACCAACAATAAATTCCTGGCACGTGTGGACTGGAACATCAACGATTTCCACAAACTGAGCCTCCGCTTCAACCACACCAAGAACTCCACCTGGAACGCTCCCAACGGCAACTCCTCCGACACCGGCTACCGCCTCAACGGCACCAACCGTGTAGGCCCCATGTCGATGGCCTTCGCCAACGCCATGTACTCCATGGACAACAAGGTGACCTCCTGGGCTCTTGATTTCAACAGCCGCTTCACCGACAACCTGAGCAACCAGCTGCTCTTCACCTACACCGACATCCAGGACATGCGCGGCTCCAACTCCAGCCCCTTCCCCTTCATCGACATCATGGACGGCTACAGCGTGGCTGCCGACGGCACCAGCACCCCCATCCTTGAACCCTACATGAGCCTCGGCTACGAACTCTTCACCTGGAACAACGGTGTGAAGAACAAAATCTACAACGTGACCGACAACGTGACCTGGACTCTCGGCAACCACCGACTCATGGGCGGCATCAGCTTCGAGCACCAGTTCGCCAACAACGCCTACATGCGTAACGGCACGGGCTACTACCGCTTCAACTCCGTCGACGACTTCATCAACGGCGCCGCTCCCGAAAGCTTCGCCCTCACCTACGGCTGGAACGGCGAGAAGAACCCCAACGCACAGGTTACCTTCAACCAGCTCGGCATCTACCTGCAGGACGAATGGAACATAAGCAAAAACTTCAAACTCACTTATGGTCTGCGTCTTGACGAACTCATGTTCGACAACAGCGACCTCGCCACCAACAAGGCCATCTACGCTCTCGACTTCGGCGGCCAGCACATCGACACCGGCAAGTGGCCCGCAAGCCGCATGCAGGTTTCGCCCCGCGTAGGCTTCAACTGGGACGTGCTCGGCAACAAGAAACTCCGCGTGCGCGGCGGCACAGGCATCTTCACCGGCCGTCTGCCCCTGGTGTTCTTCACCAACATGCCCACCAACGCCGGCATGGTGCAGAACTCCGTGACCTACAAGACATCCTACTCCAACGGTGTGCCCACCGGCGCTGATCCCCAGCTCGCACAGCTCGCCGTAGGCCCCAACGGCAAGCTCCCCGTCACCGTCGACGAAATGATCGAGAAATTCGGCATGCCCACCCAGCTCAGCGAAGAAAACCACGTGGCCGGCAGCAAAATAGCCGGTGTGGTGGACGACTTCAAGATGCCCCAGGTGTGGAAGAGCAGCATCGCCCTCGACTGGCAGGTGCCCGTGAAGTTCCCCTTCACCCTCACAGGTGAGTTCATGTACACCAAGAACATCAACGCTGTCAAGCTCGACAACATCAACATCATCGACCCCTCCAAGTGGGACGGCGGCGAGGACGCCAACCGCTTCGCCGGTCCTGACAACCGTCTGAAATATCCCTCCAACTTCACCTACGTGAAGGGCAAGAACGCCACCATGCTCGCCAATACCAGCAAGGGCTACGGCTACACCTTCAACCTCACCGCCAACCTGCAGCCCGTAGAGATGCTCAACATCATGGCTGCCTACACCCACACCGAAAGCAAGGAAGTGAGCGGCATGCCCGGCAACGACCCCGTGAGCACATGGCAGGGCCTCATCACTGTCGACGGTCCCAACTTCGGCACCGTGCAGCGCTCGCGCTACGTCATCCCCGACCGCCTCATCGCCAGCGCCACCTGGACCATCCCCTTCACCTTCAAGGGTCTGGCACGCAACACCAATCTCAGCCTCTTCTACACCGGCTACAGCGCCACCGGCAACAGCTTCTGCTACACCAACGACATGAACGGCGACGGTATCAACAACGACCTCATCTACATCCCTGCCAAGGGTGAGAACCTCAACTTCGTCAACGCCGAAGACGCCATCGCCTTCGAAGCCTTCATGAACCAGGACAAGTACCTGAGCTCGCACCGCGGCCAGTATGCCGAAGCATACGCCGCACGCGCTCCCTGGGTGCACCAGTTCGACTTCCGCATCATGGAAGAGTTCGAGTTCCGCGTGGGCAAGACCAAACACGCCATCCAGCTCAGCTTCGACATCATGAACATCGGCAACCTGCTCAACAGCAGCTGGGGTGTGCAGAAAATCGCCACTCAGGCCAGCAACGGCTGCCGCGTGCTCAAGTATGAAGGCCAGAACGCCAAGGGCGAACCCACCTACTCGATGCAGAAGAACGCCAACGGCGAATACTACTCGCAGACCTACGACTACTCCTTCAACAATAGCCAGTGCTGGCAGATGCAGGTGGGTCTGAAGTACATCTTCAAGTAAACAACACCACCGACACGACTGCTGTCGATAATCCTCAAAAGAGCGCGCCCGGGCCCGGACGCGCTCTTTTTATGCTTTATGCCTGCGATTTAGACCCGGAATTGTGCGTTATGTGAAAATAATTAGTTAAATTTGCGTTTAAACATCCTTTTAAACCAATCTAATCCATTGTTATCCCGTTTATGGCTATGACACACCGATATGCTACCTGCCTTCTGCGGCGCCTGATGCTCCTGCTGGCCGCTTTGCCCGTCGTGCTGGCCGCTTCGGGACAAAAAGAAATCAACAATATATATCTGTTTGACTGCACTGCTTCGATGAAGAAGCAGGGGCTGTGGGAGCCTGCCAAGCAGGCCCTCGACCTCACCATAGAGTCGCAGCGCGGCATAGAAGGGTCGACGTACACCATAGTGCCTTTCGGCGACGAGCCCTACCGCACGGTGTCGTTCACGGCCGGCGAGTACGGCGCAGGCCTGCGCGACGAGATAGTGAAGGAGTTCGAGGCCGATATGGCCAAGGCGTCCTTCACGCGCATATCGTCGGTGCTGCGCAAGGGCTTCGGACTGTGCGACCCCAACCGCGAAAACAAGGTTTTCCTGCTCACCGACGGCATGCCCAACGGCGGCGACACGCCCGAGCGCGTGGCGGCCCTGATCAGCGAGTGGTGCGAAAGCCACCGCAGCACGCGCCTTTTCTACGTGGCGCTGCGGCAGGGCATCGTCAATTCAGCCATACGCGCCGCCATCGACGCCTGTCCCGACGCCTACGTGGTGGAGTGCGAGGACGGCGTGATACCGCAGATAGGCGACGTGTCGGGCAGCGCGCACGGCGACATAGAGCATCTGCCCGCTGTGTTTGCACTTCGCTTCAGCATACCAGTGGATGTGCCGATGGCCGTGGAGTGTGCCGACTCGCTCTTTGAGGCATCGGTGGAGGGCGGCAGCGCCAAGGCCGGCATCATAAAAGTGCGCATAGACGCCCGCGGCGGCCGCGATGCAGGGCAGCTCAACGAGGCGCTGCAGGGGCTGCTCCGCGACCGCGTGTATGCGTTTGCGATGCGCCTGCGCAGCCTCGACGGCAAAATCAGGGTTGCCAACCCCGAGGTGCTCGTGCAGCTCGCCGACCACGTGCGCAGCAGCGTGAGCCTGGCCGCGGGAGAGAGCGAGCTGGCGGCGGAGCCGGCGAGCTACCACGACGGGTTTCTGTGGAGCGAGGCTTCTGCGCCCGCACGCGTGAGCTTCGACATGCAGCCGGTGTTTGAAAATGTGACCGACGCGCGCGCCGGACTGCTGCTTGAGGCGGCCGACAGCTCCGTGGCCGACTATACCGTCTATTTCAACGGCGCTCCCGTAGGCGCCGACAATCCCATGGTGGTGCGCCCCGGCGCTCCCGCACTTGTGGAGGTGGAGTTTGCGCCGGAGGCGGCCACCGGCAAGCGCTATGTGCGCCTGGAGCCTGTGGCGGCGTCGGGCATCGACCTCGTCAACGGCGTGCCTGCAGCCGATTTCGAAGCTCTCTCGCTGCGCACGGCCTACTCGCATCCGATGAATCCGCTCTTGAAAGCCATGCTGTGGCTGGGCGCCGTGCTGGCGGCGCTCGTGGCGCTGTGGCTTGCGGTGCTCAGGCGCATGTTCTTCCCGCCCATACGCGCCGCGCGCATGGAAATCACAGGCCCCGGAAGCTACTACGCCACGAAAAAGATACGCGGCGTCTACAAGGTGGTGCTCACATCGCGCCGCCGCCGGCAGAGTGTGTTCTCCCGCCTGTTCCGCGGCAAGGAAATCATAGTGCGCGCCGACCATTTCGACCCCGCCGTGGAACTCACCGCCGGCACCAAAAAGAAGGTGCGCCTGCGCTGCGCGGCCGCTCCGGGCGGCGAGCGCTGGGAGTTCTCGCCCTCGGCCGTGCTTGCTCCTTTCGAGCGCACGGAGATGACACTGCCCGCGCGCCGGACCAAATCGACCATAGAAATTCAATAACACCCATCATACACTTTCACTCCCCCGAACATTATGGCTAAACTGCGACGCACACTCCTCATAGGCCTTGGAGGCACAGGCTTCAAAGCCATCCTCAACGCCAAAAAGATGCTTTACGAAAACTATGGCGAGATACCGCCCATGATAGGCTTTCTGGGCATCGACACCGACCGCCCCGGCATAGAATCGGCCACGGTGACCGCCAAAGACGGCACCAAAATCAGCCTTTCGCGTGCCGAGCAGTTGCCGATATGCGTCGACGAGCCGCGCGAGATATTCGAGCGCAACATGGGCTCCAAGCTGTTCGACTGGCTGCCCGACGCCAATGTGTCGGGACTCGACACACTCAAGATAGGCGCCGGACAGATGCGCAGCAACGGCCGCTTCGCCGTCACGGTCAACGAGAACAATGTGGCGCAGTTCGTGCAGCGCAAGCTCTATGAGGTGAACGACGCGCGCGCCATCGACAACCCCGACTACAGCCTGCTCGGGGCCGACACCGAAGTGCACATAGTGTTTTCGCTCGGCGGCGGCACGGGCAGCGGCACCTTCCTCAACGTGGCCTATCTGATAAAGCGTCTGCTGCCCAATGTGAAGATTTCGGGCTACGCGGTGCTCAGCGACGTGTTCCGCTCCATGGTGTCCGGCGCCATGTCGGCACGCGTGAAGACCAACGGCAAGGGCGCCATCATAGACCTCGACTACCTGGCGCACCTCGACTCCGCGTCAGAGCCGGTGGAGGTGAAATGGTTTCACGAGGTGGACCGCGTGAAGGAGCGTCCGTTCACGGCCCTGTATTTTGTGGACAACCGCAACGACAACAACGACATGTTCGACGACGTGTCCGACATATGCGAGATGATATCGCTCGCCATAGTCACCTCGGTGGGTGAGCTCGGCGTGACGCTCGATTCCATCAGCGACAATGTGAACAAACTCATTGGCGACGGCACCATGGACATCAAGAACAAGAAGGCATGGGTGGCCGGATTCGGCTGTGCCGAGATAGTGAGCGACGGCGACCGCCTGGCGCGCATCTACGAGGCCAAGGCGTGCATACAGCTCGTAAACGCCATGCTCAACGGCGGCTGCGACGACCCGGCCAACATAGCCAACAGCTGGCTCGACAACAACCATATCCGCGAGAATCTGGGTAAAGACGACGTGATAGACTATTTCATGGCCGCCGCGCCCGAATATATCTATCAGGATATCGACAATCCCGACAACCCGCACCCCGAGGTGATGCAGTACATCGAGAACCGGGCCATGGAAAAGCCCGCCAAGCTGAACGAGAAGCTCGACAGCCTGAAGGCACGCATCGACGAATCGCTCACCGGCCTGATGAACGAACAGGCCAACCGCGAGTGCGGCATTTTCCTCTGCAATCAGATACTCCAGAGCCTGCTCAAACAGGTGGAGCTGTGCGATTTCGAGATGAAGGAGGAGAAAGAGCGGCTCGAGGACGAGATGCCGCGGCGCGAGAGCGCTCTCGCCACAGCCTGCAAGGAGCTGGCCGAGTGCATGTCGAAATTCTTCAAGACAGGCCGCAAGGGCTACGAGGAGGAAGTGGTGGCGCGCGCCAACGAGATGGCGCGGCTGCGGCGCGAAATCGAACGCCGCAAGATGGCACGCCTCTTCTACAGCTGGCTGCGCGTGCGCATCGGCCAGTCGATACAGCGCGTGGACACCATCATGTCGAACCTCGCGGCCGTGCGCAGCGAGTGCAACGAGGACATACAGCGTTATCTGCGCGAGGGCGCCGGAAAGTCGTTCTTCCAGTTCGACCTGTCGTCCGATATGGGCGAGCGCATAGCGTGCCCGCTGGAAGACATCGTGTTCAACAATTTCGCGGCGGCCATGAAGCCCGAGGGCGGCATTGCGTCCATGTCGGGCATGACCTCGGCACAGGTGCGCGAAGCCCTGAACCGCTTTGTCAGAACCATGCCGCGCGCCGTGGCCTACCGCTCCATGACCGTCGACAACCTGCTCGACTCCATGAGCGACGACGAAGTGAAAGCCCTGCTGCAGCGCGCCATACAGAAGTCGCTCCCGCTGCTGTCCTATTCCTATCGCGGATGGGACGCCGACCTCAAGGAGCGCCCCGTCGAAACATATTATGTGGGCGTGGCCGACAAGCGCACGTCGCGCCTGGTCAAGGACAATCTGTTCCAGAACCTGGTGCCGGGCGCCAAGGACGTGCAGTTCTCGGAAATAGGCCTCAGCAACCGCATCATAATATACCGCCAGCTCGGAGTAGTGCCGGCCTTCACCGTCAAGGCTCTCGACAGCTACAAGACCGAGTATGATAAATGGGAAGAAGACAAGCCCTACGGCTCGCACTGGGACCGCAACCTGTGCGCACGCATGGAGAAGGAGCGCTTCAGCCTCGATCCGAAAGTGGTGTCGATGAATGTGTTTGAGGTGTGGATGAACGCCATAGTCTACGACCTCGTGAGCTACGACGCAGCCTCCGGCCGCTACCGCATCAAGAGCCGCGGCATGGGCGGACGCGCGCTGCAGGGCTGGATGGTGGACATGGGCGCCACGCGCTGCGAGGCTTATCAGTATCTCGAAGACAACATGGATGTGCTCGAGCCCGAGATAAAGCGTGCGCTTGCCGAGCTCGACGTGCCCGGTCCCGACAATGTGCTTCGCATCAAGGCCGCTGCCGCCGCTGCGGCGGCACAGAGCGGCGACTATCTCGAGAAGGTGTCGAAATGCCCCATCTCGCGAGCCGACATATACCATTATCCCGCCGAGGCCGAGCTCATAGAGAAGGAGATAGAGTATATACTTGACCAGAACTGACCCAACCGGTGACTATGCCTCAAGACGCCGCCACGCCCATCCTTGCGCTATGGCCCTGGGACGGCTCGCAAGAGCTGGCCGCACGCACCGACGCCATCGTGAAACGCACGGTGGCGCAGTCCGACCGGCTGTTTGACACACTGCCGTGCGCCGGTCTTGCGCCGCAGGATTTCGCCGCCGCCATGACCGGGCGCTTCCGCCATCTGATATCGCTGACGGCCGTGGACACCACGCTGCACTCGGTGGCTGTGCTGCCGCTGTTTCATGCCGATTTCGGTCGCATGCTCGAAAGTGTGCGCTGCGCCTGCGCGGCGTGTGAGGGCCGCGTGTCGCTTCACGTGGTGGCGTTGCGCGCGTCGCTCGCCTCGCTGTTCGGCGCCGATGCAGTCGACACTGCCGCAGCGGCCGCCGCCGAGCGGCAGGCCATGGCTTTGCTGGCAGCCCCTCCGGCGGCCGACCGCTCGCGTGTGGATTTCTCTGTCACCGTGATCGACAATTATGCCGCTAACGGCGCACCGTTCAATTTCACGCCCGGTGCGTTTGCCGAGTATCTGGCCATGATGTTCGGCGCCCTCATGCGCAGCTATCGCGCGGTGATGCATCCCGCGCTGCTGGCCGGAGCGCAGGACGGTTGCGTGGCCATGGGCTTCGCGTCGGTGCGCTTCGACGCCGCCGGTGCCGCCGGCTATCTTACAAACCGCGCGTTCATGAAAGCCCTGGACGTGGCCGGCATCACGCACACCACCGTCGATGCCGCGATGGCCTCCAACGAGGCCATGAGTCAGCTGCGCGGAATCGACACCCGCTACGGGCGCTTCTACGCGTCGGTCGTGCTGCCGATGCTGCGCGACGACAAGGTGCCCGAAGCCGAGATAGCCGGGCGTCTGGCGGCTCCGCTCGACCGGGAGTTCGCCGGCATGGAAAATGCCCTGGCGGCGCTGTTGCGCGACACCCGTTTCTCGTTTCCCGAGCGTGAGGCCGTGCTGGCCCTGATGCTCGGCCGCGACAATCCGCGCCTGCGCGGCGTGCACTACGACTGCGACACGCTGCTGCTCGACGACGGCATCGCCGAGCCGCTGAATCTGTTTTTGGACGCTTTCAATTCCGAACTCAGCTCCGCCGCCGGGCTTCCGCGCCGCGGCGAGTATCCGCTGCTCAAAAAATACGAGTGGAACGCCGAGAGCCGCGAATTTGTGGAAAGTGACGAAAACCGGCTCGCCTTCAATCCGCTGCCGCACATCAAGCGCCTGAAGCGCGAGATTCTCGACAACACCGCTTTCATACGCCGCAAGACCGATGAACTCCGGCAGCTGCTCGAGGCCGACGACGCCCGCCGGCGCTCCGAGTCGGACGCTGCCGGCGGCGACACGCCCGGCCACCGGCGCGACCGCGAGCCCGTCAGGGAGCAGCCGCTCGACAAGGCCTACACTCCCCCGGCGGGTTTCAGGCCCCGGGAGTCGGTGGACCTGCGCCCGTTCTTCTCGCCGGTGAAAAACCAGGGCGAGCTGGGCTCGTGCTCCACGTTTGCTTCGGTGGCCATGTACGAGGCCATGATGAACAGGTGCGACCCCGGACGTGCTGCCGACGCCGACATGAGCGAGCGCTTCGTCTACTATCACTCCAATGTGCTCCAGGGGCGTCCCGAGGGCGGCAGCAACTATTTCGACCAGCTCGCAGTGCTCGGCAAGCACGGCGTGTGCGCCGAAAATCTGTTCGGCTATTCCACCGTCGACCTGCACAAAGAACCCTCCGACGAGGCCGTGGCCGACGCCATGACCCACCGCGTGCTCAGCGCCGAGCAGCTTGTGCTGCGCTCTGGAGGCTCCGCCGCCGACGCACTCGCAGCCAATCACCGGCTCATTACCTCGGCCCTGAGCGAGGGTTTCCCGGTGGGCATCGCGCTTAAGATATACGACAATTTCGGCGTCGGCTCGCCGTACATAAACCGCCCCGACGCCGACGACGTGGCTTCGGGCGGCGAGGGCTACCACGCCATGGTGGCCGTGGGCTATTCCGAGGCCGAGAAATGCTACATAGTGCGCAACTCATGGGGCAAGGGATTCGGCGACAACGGCTATTGCTACATCTCGGCCGCATACGTGGACGACGCCGAGTTCAACAACTTCGCGTGCATCATACGCGAAACCACCGACTGCGGCAAGGGCCGGGGCGCCGAGGTGCCCGGCCTGGTGGCCGGATTCGCGGGCACGCAGACGCAAATCAACATAGCCGCCATCCGCAACATACTCGACGAAGCGCGGGTGATACTGCGCAGCCAGCAGGCCGAGTACGACGAATACTACCGCTACTACCGCCACCTCGTGCAGCGCCTGTGCATGCCGCAGGTGCGCAACACGCTGCGGCTCGAGGCCGAATCGCGTGCGGCTGTGCGCTTTGCCGAGCTGTCGGCCATGCGCGAAGCTACGGAAAACGATTTTGCGCCGGGCATGCGGCAGTTCCGCTCGCGCTACCTCACCCGCACCGCCTATTACACGGCTGCGGTGGCCGCCGCCGACGCCGTGGCGCTCTACGCCATGTGGCACGGCGTGTGGGGGCTCGACAACTATGTGGCCAACACTGTGCTGGGCGCGGCCAATGTGATTGCCGCCGGGCTGTGGCTCAACTACCGCTGGGCGGTGCGCCGCCGCCGGCGCGAGCAACAGGAGCGCCTCGACGCGCTGTACGCCGCCACCGAACGCGCGCGGCGCGAGTGGCTCGAGAAGCAGCTGAGCTTCCATGTGGCCGGCATGTGGCTGGACAGGTTCCACAATCTGTCCATCTCGCTCGAGAAGACCTACGACCGCCTGGTGTCGTTCAACGCCAATCTGCTGGCGTGGTACCGCGAGGACGAAAAAGAGGCTGCGGCAGTGCCATGCCGCGAGGCGGCCATGATAAAGTATGTCGAGGACCGCGACCTTCTCGACGCCTTTTTCAGCGCCAACAGCGGGCAGGTGGTGGCCGCGATAGATCTGGCCGACGTGTTCGAGAAATACAATATCAGCACCGACTCCATACAGGAGTCGCGCGCCGGCCTGCGCGCCGGCACCACGGCGGCCATCAGCGCCATGTTTGCCGATTTCAGCATGGCCGACTATCTCACGGGCCACCGCACGTACGCCTACATGCCCCCTGTGAGCCTCGAGCGTGTTGTGACCGAGCTGCTGGGCCTTGGGCAGCCTTCGGTGCGCCACAGCGGCCACGACGCGGCCATGCCTGCGCGTATGCTGTTTTTCGAGATCGACCCGCGCGAGATGTCGCGCTGGCAGCAGGCCGCCGACGGACTGTTTCCGCTGCGGCCCACGCCGGTGCCCGTGCAGGGCCCGTTCGTGCTCGACATGGCCACACTGCTGCCGCTGCCCTACGGACAGCTGCGCTGACGCACGGGCCCTACCAGCCGGGGTTCTGTGTGAGGTTTCGGTTGCGTTCCATCTCCACCAGCGGTATGGGCCACAGTTCGTGGCGCGGCTGATAGCTGCGCGTGTACATCAGGTCGCCGAATATGTCGGTGGCGTTTTTCACCGACTCTTCGAGCATGCCCCAGCGGCGCAGGTCCCAGTAGCGCTGTCCCTCGCCTGCGAGCTCGAAGGCGCGTTCGCGGCGTATGCGTTCGGCCATGTCGTCGTGGCCGGCCACGTTCAGCCACTCGGCTCCCGAATTGAGCGCCGGCATGCCCGCGCGCTCGCGCACTTTGTTCAGCTCTACTATGGCTTTGTCGGTGCTGCCCGCTTCATTGTAGGCTTCGGCGAGCATCAGCAGCACGTCGCCGAGCCGCAGCAGCGGAAACTCGTAGGGCGTGCGGTTGTATTCGCCCCAGTAGCCGTCGAGATTGCCGGTGGGTATCCATTTGCGCCAGAAGTACGAGTTCCAGCCCTCGGAGTTGCGCATGAACGCCATGGCTTCCATGGGTGCGCCTCCTTTCGAGGGGTCGGCCAGCACAAACTGCTTGTCCATGGGGTTGGAGCCGGCGTCGGTGCCGAGGTAGTGCGAGTAGGGGGTGATTATGTTCAGGCACAGGCGCGGGTCGCGCAGGCGGTAGGCGTCCATCACTTTTGTGGTGTCGCAGTCGAGCGTGGATGTGACGGTGGTGCTGCCCTGGTCTATGGCCACGCTCATCAGGCTGCGGCGCATCTGCGGGCTGCCCTGCGTGAATCCCGGAAACACGTCGTCCCAGCTGAAGGGCGAGCCGTCGGTGTTCTCGTACATGTCCGCGAGCGTGGTGGACGGCACAATGCAGTTGCTCGCTATGAGGCGCATGGTGGACTTGTTGCCGAAATACGACACGATGTCGAGGGCATAGCCGGCCGTGTTGCCGTCGATGGACTGTATGGAGAATATCATTTCCGGGCTGTGGTTGCCGTTGTAGAGGCGAAACAGCTCGTTGTAGTCGGGGTGCAGCTCATATCCGTAGTCGTTGTGCAGGTTGTAGACTATCTCTTCGAAATCGTCGATGGCTTCCTGCCACTGGCCGTTGAACAGATACACTTTGCCGCGCAGGGCGTAGGCGGCGCCCTTGGTGGCGCGTCCCAGGTCGGCGGCGTCGTGCCGCACGGGCAGTTTTTCGATAGCTTCGGTGAGGTCGTCGATTATGTGTCGCCGTATGTCGTCGGCCGTGCTGCGCGGCGCGTCGAGTGTGGCGAACTGCTCGTTGATGTCGCAGCTCTCGTCGTAGTACGGCACTCCGCCCCAGCAGTTGAGCATGCGGAAATATGCCATGGCGCGCAGGAATTTGGCGTCGCCCGTCACGCAGTCTATGGTGGCTTGGCTTACGGGCATACCGGCCACGTTGCGTATCACGGTGTTGGAGCGGTGCACGAGCTCGTAGAGGTGCTGCCAGTGGTTCTGCACGCCTCCGCTGTTGGAGGCGAAGGTGGTGCCGCGCGATATGTCGGCCCAGGGCGATGTGCCGTCGGCGATGTCGCTGCACATGTCGAATGTGAACTCCATGCCGAAACACCACGGGGCTTTCATGGCGGCGTACATGCCTATGGCCGCCTGGCGGGCGTGTTCCTCGGTCTGCCAGAAGTTCTGTCCCGACATCTGGTCGCCCGGTGTGTAGTCGAGGCTTTCGCAAGCTGTGGCGAGGGTGGTTGCGGCTATGATACCTGCTATATGTTTCAGTTTCATGATGCGTGTAGGTCTTGGGTGGCAGAAGGTCAGAAAGATATGTTGATGCCCACGGAATACTGCCGCAGGGCGGGGTAGCCCACGTTGGCCCCTATTTCGGGATCGAGTCCGGGAAAGCGGGTCAGCGTGAACAGATTGTCGATGCTGGTGTATATTTTCAGGTCTTCGACAAAGAAGCGTGTGGTGATTTTTTTAGGCAGCGTGTAGCCGAGCCGGATGTTTTTGCATCGCAGGTATGCGGCGTTGTGCACGAACGCGTCGCTGGCAATGTTGTTTTTGCTGTTGGCGTTGTTGCGCAGCACGGGATATTTTGAGTCGTAGGCGTTGTCGGGGGTCCATGCGTTGTCGGTGATGTCTTTTATGAGCGACTGTCCCATGACGGTGACGAAGCGGAAGGCCTGGTTGTTGTAGTACACCTGATGGTTGCCCACGCCCTGAAACAGCACGCTGAAATCGAATCCGTTCCACATAAGGCCGAGGTTGGCGCCGAAGGTGAGTTCCGGCACAGTGCCGTGGCCTATCTCCACGCGGTCGTCGGAGTCGAGCTTTCCGTCGCCGTTGGCGTCGCGATACAGGAAATCGCCGAGTTCGGGCCGCTGGTAGGTGGCGAAATAGTCGGGATTGGCGTCGACGAGCGACTGCACGTAGTCCAGGTCGGCCCGGTCGCGCACGATGCGGTCGACGGTGAGCACGTACAGCTGATTGATGGGTTTGCCCTCCTGGGTCTTGTAGACGCCGCTTATGGAGGACACGTCGCCCTGGAAGGCCGTGACTTTGTTTCTTACGAAAGCCATGTTGAATCCGGCGCTGTAGGATACTTTGCCGATGCGGTCGCTCCAGCGTATGTCGAATTCGAAACCTTTGTTGTTCACCTCGCCGGCGTTCTGGTTGGGCACGGTGCTCGTGCCGTGCTCGAGGGGTGCCGGCAGCGAAATCAGTATGCCCTGCGTGTTTTTGTCGTATATGTCGGCCGAGCCCGAGAGGCGGTTGCCGAACAGCGCGAAGTCTATGCCCACGTTGGTCATGTAGGTCTTCTCCCAGGTGAGGTCGGGGTTGGCGAGTATGGTCTGCGCGAGGCCGCCGGCAATGTTGCCGTTGAGCACATAGTTGGCCGTGGCGAAGAGCGACTGATACATGTAGTAGCTTGTGGTGGCGTTGTTGCCGAGCGAGCCGTACGATGCCCTCAGCTTGAGCTGGCTGAGCCACGAGGCGGCGCCGGCCATGAAGCCCTCTTCCGAGATGCGCCATCCGGCCGATACCGACGGGAAATAGCCCCAGCGCCTGTCGGGCGCGAATTTCGACGAGCCGTCGGCGCGCAGGTTGGCCTCCAGCAGGTATTTGTTGTCCCAGCCGAGGTTGACGCGTCCGAAATACGAGCGCATGGCCCATTCGTTGAAGTTGCCCGTGATGTTGCCGTTTGTGGTGCCGGCGTCGATGGCGCCGAGCGAGGGGTCCACGAGGTCGTATTTGATGAAGAAATCCTGGTCGTACTTGTTGTACTCCTGGCTCATGCCAGCCAGCAGGGTGGCGTCGAGCTTGCCGGCGCTGAAGGCGTATGATGCCGTGAGTTCCGACGAGCGGAAGGTGTTGCGGTAGTTGTAGCGCCGGATGTATGTGCGCACCACGCCTTCGCGTATGAGCACCGGGCCGTCGGCGGTGAAGCGGTAGAGGTCCCTGTCGGTGAGGTGGTGCTCGATGTTGCGCTCCCAGTAGTTGTAGGAGAACGAGCCCTGCACGGTGAGTCCTTTCACGGGCGTGAGGCGGGCATAGATTTTAGCCACGGTGCGGCGGGTGCGGGTGGGGTATTCCGACTTGTAGAACCATTGCCGGCGGTAGGGGTTGGCGTTGCTCACGTTTTCCTCCTCGGGGTTCTGTATGCCTCCGTAGAGGCCCGTGGCGGGGTCGTAGAGCGTCATGCCCGGCACGGTGTTGAACGCTCCGTAGCCGAACACCACGTCGCCGCCCGCGGCGGCGTTTTCGGCTGAGGGGTCGTTCTTGTCTATGTAGCCGAACAGGTTGGTTCCTGCCGTGAGCCACGGCTTGATGTTGATTTCCAGATTTGTGCGCAGCTGGTAGCGCTCGTAGTCGGTGTGGTACACGATGCCCGGATTGTTGATATAGCCCAGCGAGAGGTTGTATTTCACCTTTTTGCTGCCTCCGGCCACTGTGAGGTTGTGGTTCTGCACCACCGACGGGTTGCGGTATATGTGGTCCTGCCAGTCGGTGTTGGGATATATGGTCGGGTTTCGTCCGGCGTCGTTGCGCCATTCGTCTATTTTTCCCTGCGAGAAGCGTGGCGCCTGCCCGTTGACGATGAGGCCGGCGTTCTGTATCTCCATGAAATCGGCGTAGTCGGTGACCAGGTTGAGGCGCTTGGCCACGGTTTCGAACGACACATTGCCGCTGTAGGTCACCCTGGGCGCGCTTTCGGAGCCGCGGCGTGTGGTGACCAGTATCACGCCGTTGGCGGCTCTCGAGCCGTAGATGGCCGACGATGCCGCATCCTTGAGCACCGATATGGACTCTATGTCCTGCGGGTTGATGTCGCTGAGCGCTATGCCCGTCATGCCGTCCACCACCACCAGTGGCGAGGAGTTGTTGAGGGTGCCTTGTCCTCTGACCATGATGCTCTGCGACTCGAATCCCGGAGTGTTTCCGCCCGTGTTGCTCACGGTGAGTCCGGCTGCGAGTCCGGCCAGGGCGTTGGTGGCGTTGGTGATGGGGCGGTCTTCAAGCGATGCCGGCCCGATGGATGCCACGGCGCCTGTGAGGTCGACCCTTTTCTGCGTGGCATATCCCACTACCACCACCTCGTTGAGTGCCGAACTGTTGGGCTGAAGGGCTATGGTGTAGGAGTCGGTGCCGCGCACCGTGGCCACCTCGCGCGGCGCGAAGCCCACATAAGACACTTCCAGGATAGCCCGCGCGGGCACATCCATCAGCGTGAAATTGCCGTCGAAATCGGTGGCGGCGGCTTTCGACGGATTGTTTTTCAGCTTCACGGTGGCGCCTATGAGCGGCTCGCCTGTGTCGGAGAGCACAGTGCCGGATATGTCGCGGCCTCTTTCGGCTTGTATCTCCGCAGAGTCGGCCGGTGCCGGCGTCTGCGCCGCCGCGCCGGACCACACCGGCAGCAGTGCCATAAGAACAATAATATGATGAATTTTCATAGGATTTTTAAGAAAATATAATCTATTGATACAAATATAAACTTAAAAAACGCAATAAAGTTGCGAGTGTAAACGGACTGCAAAAAAGTGTAAACAAACGCAGCAGACTGTATTTGCGCAGATTACGCATAAATCGTATCTTTGCCGTAAAATATTTTTTTGCTGTATGAAATCACTCGACAACAAGACCGCGCTCATATTCGACCTGTTCTTCTGTCTGGCTCTCATGCCACTGCTCATGCTGCTCGGTCCCATGCGCTACTGGCTGCTCGAGTGGCCCGACTTTTCGGTGCTGGCGGTGGCCTATCTGTATGCATGCTATTTTGTGATGAAATACCTTAAGATGCCGAAACTCATACTGCACAAGCAATACCTGCGCATAGCAGCCATAGTGCTGGGGCTTATAGTGTGCACGTATCTCGTGAGCTGCTACCATCTGCCCGAACTGGATTTTGTCACGCCCTACATGAGCCGCTATCAGACCATGCTGCGCGACTACAATGTGTCGATAAGCCTGTGGATGATGTTTTCCGTAGTGGTGTGCTATGCGCTCACCACGGCTTTCGTGAAGGAGCTGTACGAGCAGCAGCTGCTTAAAAAGAAGATAGAGAATCAGCGCGACAAGGCCGAACTGGCCATGTTCAAGGCGCGCATAAGTCCGCATTTCATGTTCAACACGCTCAACTCGCTCTACAGCCTCGTGATAGGCACGTCGCAGAAAGCCGAGGACGCGTTCGTGAAATTCACGGAAATACTGAAATACACCTACGTCACTCTCGAAAACGAGTCGGTGCCGCTGAAGGACGAGATAGTGTATATAGGCAACTACATCGACCTGCAGAAAATCAGGCTCAACGACTGCACCGAGGTGGTGTGGGACTGCGATGTCGACGACGACGCCACGCCGCTGCCGCCGCTGTTGCTGCTGACTTTTGTGGAAAACGCCTTCAAGTACGGCACGTCGACCAGCCGCAAGTGCTCGGTGCTGATACGCCTGCATCTGCGCGACGGCCGGCTGCTGTTCGAAACCCGCAACAGGGTGATGAAGCATGCCGGCGAATTTCGCGACGAAGTGTCGATAGGCATCGCCAACTGCCGCGCGCGTCTGGCCGGCATATTTCCCGGCCGGCACGTGTTCGAGGCTACGGAACGCGACGGAGTGTTCGATGTGCGACTTGAAATAAACCTCAACCAAAAATAAATGCTATGGTCAAGTGTGTGGCTATCGACGACGAGCCTCTGGCTCTTGAGATAATAGAAAAGTTCTGCCGGAGGCTGGGAGGCATAGAGCTCGCATGCTTTGTCGACCCCGTGGAGGGGCTCGCCGCCATCCACGCCACCCATCCGCAGATAGTGTTTCTCGACATCGAGATGGAAAACATGTCGGGGCTGGCCGTGGCCTCGAAACTGCCCGCCGACACATGCTTCATATTCACCACCGCCTATCTTAACTACGCGCTCGAGGGCTACAACCTCGACGCCGTGGACTATCTGCACAAGCCCTTTGCCTTCAGTCGCTTCCAGATGGCTTTCGCCAAGGCCATGAGGCGCATGGGGAGCACCGCGCTGCAGACCCCGGCGCAGAGCATCGTGGTGAAGCAGGAATACAACAATGTGAGCATCCCGCTCGACGACATACTCTACATCGAGGCCATGGAAGGGTATTCCAAAATCCACAGGGCCACGGGCGGATGCACGGTGTCGCGCGTGATTCTGAAAAATCTGTGCTCAATGCTGCCCGCGGCCGAGTTTGTGCGCATACACCGCTCCTACGTGGTGCCGCGCTCCAAGGTGAAGAGCTTCAACAAGCAGGAAGTGTGCCTCTACAGCGGCGCCGTGCTGCCCGTAGGAAGGCAGTATGCGGCAGACATGGTGGAGATACTCGGCAGCAGGCAATGAGCAGGGGCTGTGTCGATTATGTCACCCGCAGCAAGCTCGAAGAGAAGCTCTATAAGGAGCAGTCGAAAGGGCTGAAAGCCGATGAAAGAAAATATGAGAGTAATGGCGGTGAGGATATAATCAACCATCTTTCCAAAGACTGGAAACTCCTGTCTTCCTCCGGCGACATAAGGATATATGAAGGATATCGTTTTCAGCCGGGTTGATTATGACGGAAAAATTCTGTCGCAGACCACCAACTTCAAGAAGAATGAGCGCGTCCGCAAGACTCTCAATCTGAAACACCGTCTTACGCAGTGCAAGAGCAAACTTAATACATATGTTTCAAAACTGAGGGGAAAAGATAAAATTCGTTACCCGCTTGTCCACAATATAGCCGGAGTGTACATCCGTCCGAAGATTCAGGACTGGAACTCGTTTCTCATTGCTCTTAAGCGGCAGGGTATAACGGTCAAGGAAAAGACCGGCCAATCAGGGAAAACGAATCTGTATTACTGCACAGGCCGACATGAATTCTGGTACAGGAAACTCGATCCCTTTTTCAGCCGCGAGAATCTTGAATTGAAATTCAAGGCTCGCCGAGAGAAACAACAAGCGGCAAAGACTCAACCCGGAACCGCACCACAGCCTAAACCGCAACGGCAGTCACAGCCTAAATCAAAGCAGCCTGAGCCTATTGTTATCCCGCCATTGCCGGATATAGTATGCGGCGTAAAGATTGACCTACTAAAGCAACAAGCCTATCAGGAAGGCAAGTTCATCAGCATCGGAATCTGTGACCCCGGAGGCGTTGTGCCAATCAACCATTGGATTTGGTACGATTTCGACAAACGAGAACCCGTAATGAGCCGTACATATCCCTCCGACCACAAGATTCCGGAAGCCTTCCTGCGACAACTGGCAGCAAAGCAATCCTCAGCATCGTCATCGCCGAGTGCCGGAATCCGCCTGTCATCGCCTTCTCTCGGTGGAAACATTCC
>CAMWTJ010000024.1 GCA_947177185.1 uncultured Porphyromonadaceae bacterium
TGAACTCGGGATGAAGCTGAATTAAACGAACCGCAACATAAACATTGCACACGCTGCCATTGCAATCGCTTTGGCGGTGTGAAGAAAATCATTAGGTATGAGTCTCCATTGACACCCTGTCTTGATTAAGAAAAACAAGGCATTAAGAACCTCAAACATGTCAGCCTTTGATTTCGTATTGAAAATTTCCGGAAATTTTTCTAAAATAAAGTTGCGCTGTTCAAGTGTCAAATCAGTAGTATATCCCAATCTAATCCAACAAATTATAAATGCTTAAAATCATATAACTGAATTGGGGTGAAATTAATTGTGTGCTGATGTATTAAATTACCTTATCATCGCATCTCTCCGGCGCTTTTTGCCTTGTTCTTCAGTCACGTAGCTACGGCTACGCTCCTTCATCACAAGACAAAAATCACTCAGAGATATGCGACCCCAGCGTTAACAAATATGGGGAACGGGGTCTTATAATGCCGGCAGTCCTCACGTCGCGGCTATGTCGACCGTGAGGCCGTCGCGGGCCAGCTCCACGCCGGGCGGAAGCACCACCGACGCGTGTGGCGGCATGTCGTGGCTCATGTGCGTGAGCAGCGTGCGCCGTGCGCCGACACGCCCCGCCACCTCCAGCGCCTGCGCCAGGTTCATGTGCGAGAGATGCTCGGCCGGACGGAGCGCGTTCAGCACGAGGGTGTCCACTCCCTGCAGCAGCTGCATGGTGGATTCGGGTATGGTGCGCGCGTCGGTTATATAGGCCAGCGCGCCTATGCGGAAGCCCACTATGGGCAGCTTGTAGTGCATCACGGGCAGCGGCACCACATCTGTGCCGGCGGCTGTGAAGGGGCGGTCGGGCTCCACGCGGCACATACGGAAGGCGGGCACGCCGGGGTAGGGGTGCTCGGCGAAGCAGTAGGGCAGGCGGGCCCGCAGGTCGCGCTCCACATCGGCCGTGCAGTGTATGTCGAGGTGGCGTCCGTGGCGGCACCACGGGCGCAGGTCGTCGATGCCGCCCACATGGTCGTAGTGTATGTGTGTGAGCAGCACGGCGTCGATGTCGGGCGAGCCTGCGCGCAGCATCTGCTCGCGGAAGTCGGGCCCGCAGTCTATCAGTATGCGCGCTCCGGCATCGGTTTCCACAAGTGCGGAGGCGCGCAGGCGCTTGTCGGCCGCGTCGGTGGATGTGCAAGTGGCGCACGAGCAGCGCAGCTGCGGCACGCCGGTGGATGTGCCGGTTCCGAGAAATGTCAGTTTCATAGGCGGAAGGAGGACAGCAGGCCGTCCTCGAAAATCAGGTATATGCCTTCGCCGTAGCTCCAGCGTTCTACGATTCCGGCGCGTGTGGGAATCTGCTCGGTGCGTTCGGGCGCGCCGAGGGCCAGGCGGCACTCGTCGCGGTTCATGCGCGCTTCCACGCGGCTGTGCACTATGTTGTGCCACACGGCGTCGGTGATGTGGGGGTAAGAGTCGCGCGGGTTGCCGAAGGCAAAGAGCGATGCGAACGTGCGCGGGCTGCGCGGGCCGCCGAGGCCCATCATCACCATGGCGGTGTCGGTGGGGCTGTCGGTGGGCACAAACACCACGGCGGCGGGATACACGGCATCGGAGCCGGGCTGCACGCGCACCACGCGCACGGGCACGTGGCGCAGCCCTGTGCGCGACCGCCCGTCGGTGCGGCGCCACAGCGGGGTGCTTATATAATATATGTGTCCGCGCATGAGGCTGTCGGCGCGTTCCACGGGCGCACGCTCTATGGTGAACGGTATCTCGAGGCGCTCGCGCTCGCGCAGCTGTGCGGGCGATGCGTCCACGCGATAGCGGAGCGTGTCGCCGCGGAAGGTGGTCAGCAGCACGTCGGCGGCGCCTTCGCCCGTCAGCGATGGCATCTGCTCCATGCCGGCGTAGAGCAGGTCGGTGCCTTCGAGGCCGTCGGCAGCGCCGTCGGTGCGGCCGAAGAGCATGCTCACACGCTTGTCGGCCACGTGGAAGCGCTTGCCGGGCTGCCACTGCGCGGGCGCCTCGGGGCCTATGTCGGCAAGGAAGCGCATCTCGGGCGTCGGGGTGGCGGCGGCCTGGCGGCGCACCTCGCCGGCGGTGATGCGCGGCGTGCTTTCTATGCCTGTGAAGCAGGATGCGAGCGCGAGTGCCGCGCCTGCGGATACCAGCAGCCGTTTCATCGCGTGGCGGGAGTGATGCCGAGGTTGTGGAACACGAAGCTGTAGATGTCGGCCCATTCGTCTATCACCTTGCTTACGGGCTTGCCGGCGCCGTGGCCCGCCTTGCTGTCGATGCGTATCAGCTTGGGAGCGGGGCCGGTGGGTGTAGCCTGCAGCGTGGCGGCGTATTTGAAGGAGTGGGCGGGCACCACGCGGTCGTCGTGGTCGGCCGTGGTGACCATTATGGCCGGATAGTCGCGGCCGCTTTTGCCTATGTTGTGCAGCGGCGAGTAGCCGAGTAGATATGCCGCCATCTCGGGCGAGTCGGCAGATGTGCCGTAGTCGTGCGCCCAGTTCCAGCCTATGGTGAACAGGTGGTAGCGCATCATGTCCATCACGCCCACGCGCGGAATAGCCACCGCGAAGAGCTCGGGGCGCTGGTTGGCGCACGCGCCCACCAGCAGGCCACCGTTGCTGCCGCCCTCTATGGTGAGTCTGCCGGGAGTGGTCCAGCCTTGCTGCACGAGCCACTCGGCAGCGGCTATGAAGTCGTCGAACACGTTTTGCTTCTGCATCTTCGTGCCTGCCTCATGCCATTTCTCGCCGTATTCGGAGCCGCCGCGCAGGTTGGCCTGCGCGTAGATGCCGCCGTTTTCGAGCCACAGCAGGCGGTTGGGGTTGAACGACGGGTTCAGCGGCACGTTGAAGCCGCCGTAGCCGTAGAGGTAGACGGGGTTGGTGCCGTCGCGGCGCAGGTCTTTGCGGTAGGTGAGGAACATGGGCACGCGCGTGCCGTCGGCCGAGGTGTAGAACACCTGCTCCGTCACGTAGGCTTCGGGGTCGAATCCGTCTATCTGCGGTGTCGATATGGGAGTGGACACGTCGGTGGCCTTGTCGTAGGCGTAGACGGTGGAGGGACAGGTGAATCCTGTGAAGCTGTAGAGCAGCTCGGGGTGCTTTTTCGATGCCGAGATGCCCACGGTGCCGTAGCCGGGCAGTGTGATTTCGCGTCCGGGGCCGCCGCCGAGCGGCTGCAGGAACACGTGGTGGGAGGCGTCGCGGTCGTAGACGAGCACGATGTCGGACTGCGAGAGCGCTGCCTGCGCGAGCACGCCGTCGGGGCTCTCGGCCACGATTTCTTCCCAGTCGGCGCGCGCCGGGTGCGCCGGGTCTATGGCCACGAGGCGATAGTTGGGCGCGCCGATGCCGGTGTAGGCGAGCAGGCGCCCGTCGGGCAGCGCGGCCAGCACCTCGATTATTTGCTCCTGCGATGGTTCGATGGTGACGAACCCGGCGTCGGGGTCGCTGAGGTCTTTCACGTGCAGGGCGTTGCCGTTGCCGGCGCCGCTCGCAGCCACCACGAGGTAGCGGCCGCCTTCGGTCACGTCGGCGGTGTGGAAATGCAGCGGCTCGGCCGGGTTCTCATATATTATTGTGTCGTCGGCCTGCTGCGAGCCCAGACGGTGGAAATACACCTTGTGGTATTCGTTGGCCATGGAGTATTCGCGGCCCTGCTCGGGGCGTCCGTAGGCGCTGTAGCAGAAGCCGTCGTTGCCCATCCATGCCGCGCCGGTGAATTTTGCCCACTTGATGTGGTCGGGCAGCAGCTGACGCGTGGCGGTGTCCATCACGTATATTTCAGTCCAGTCGCTGCCGCTACGCGACACGGTGTAGGCCGTGTAGCGTCCGTCGGGGCTCTGAAACAGGCCGGTGAGGGCCACCGTGCCGTCGTCGCTCAGGGTGTTTGGGTCGAGGAATAGTTCGGCGTCGGCGCCGTCGGGAGTGGCGGAGCGGTAGATGGACGCCTGATTGCTGAGCCCGTCGTTGCGCGAGAAATAGAACAGTCCGTCGTTTTCGCGCGACGGCATGCCCTGCTTTTTGTAGTCGTTGAGTGCGGTGAGCCGGTTGTGCACGGCCGTGCGGAAGGGTATGGCGTCGAGATAAGAGCGCGTGAGCTCGTTCTCGGCCTGTACCCATGCGGCAGTGGCAGCCGAGGTGTCGTTTTCGAGCGGGCGGTACGGGTCGGGCACGCGCGTGCCGAAATATTCGTCGACGGTGCCGTCGGCCGGCGCCGAGGGGTATTTTGCCGGGGCTTCGGGCCCGGCGGCGAGGGCAGAAAGTGTCATTGCGGAAATCGCGGTAAGGGTGATAGCGCGCTTCATTATATATTCGGGGTGAAAATTTACAATAAAAAAGTGCTTTTTGTCGCTGAATTATATGCAAAATTACAAATTTTGCTCTAAAAATTTCATAATATCATACAAAAATACTAATTTTGCGGCGTGTGCCCTCTGAAAAGAGGCCATGCATACTGCCCCTATGGCCCCGAACGGCCTTAGAAAGGGCATTGTTTCGTATAGCTTAAAAAATTAAAACTCAATATGTACAGCTTATGAAAAAGATTTCCCAACGCCTCCTTGCCGCAGCTGTGGTAGTTGCTGCAGGTGCATCCGTACAGGCCGAAGTGCTGAGCCCCGAGCAGGCTCTGGGTCGCGCGCTGCCGCAGGCACGCCGCGCTGCTCCCTCGCTGTCGCAGCCTGTTCTGGCCTACACGGCTGAGGCCGACGAGCTCCCCGCCGTCTATGTGTTCGCTAAAGAGAACAAGGGTTTCATGCTGGTATCGGCCGACGACGCCGCTGCTCCTCTGCTCGGCTATGCCGACGCCGGCAGCTTTGATGCTGAAAATATGGCTCCCGGACTCAAATACTGGATTGACGAATACGCCCGTCAGATAGCATATGCCCGCGAAAACGGCGTCAACGAGGCTCCCGTGCGCCTCGCACGCGCTGCCCGCGCCGACGTGGCTCCGTTGGTGACCACCAAATGGGACCAGGGCGCTCCCTACAACGCACTCTGCCCCACCTACCAGGGCGTGGCGCTGCCCACGGGCTGCGTGGCCACTGCCGCTTCCCAGATCATGAAATACCACAACTGGCCCGAAGGTCAGCTCGAGGGCAAGTTCTCCTACACTGCCAGCGTGCAGGGCGTGTCCACTCCGCTTGAAATCAACCTCGAAAACGTTACTTTCGACTGGAGCAACATGCTCGATACCTACACCGCCACATCCGGCACCGCCACACAGCGTGAGGCCGTGGCTCTGCTTATGCAGGTGGTAGGCTATGGCGTGGATATGAACTACGCTGCTGCCGGCTCCGGCGCGCAGACCGTGAAGGTGAGCAAAGTCCTCGCCGAGAATTTCGGCTACGACAAGAGCGTGACCTACGTGGCCCGCGACTGCTACACACTCGCCCAGTGGGAAGAACTCATCTATAACGAACTCGCCGCACAGCGTCCCGTGCTTTACGACGGCAGCACCGTCAACCGCGAAGGCCACGCTTTCGTATGCGACGGCTACCGCGAGCAGGACGGCCAGCCCTACTACCACATCAACTGGGGTTGGGGCGGCATGAGCGACGGCTACTTCGTGCTCGGCGCTCTCGACCCCGACAGCCAGGGCATGGGCGGCGCAGCTTCCGGCATGGCATTCATGTACAATCAGGACGCTACCATCCACATCATGAAGAACGAAGGCGGCGAAGGCGCACCCTCGTTCACAGCCGTCGGCGACGGCGCAGGCATGGTGGTGACCCCCGGCTATTTCAACCTCGGACGTGAAGTGACCGTGTCCTACGACGGCGGCGGCTACTACAACCACAGCTATGCTACTGCAGGCACTCTCAATTTCGGTCTGCACATCGTGGGCGAAGGTCAGGACTTCTACCGCTGGAGCAGCACCACACTCAACGACATTCAGACCAACTACGGCGCTACCAGCTACAACGTGCGCCTCGACGGCCTCAAGCAGAACAGCACTTACGTGATTACTCCCGCTTACCGTGCCGACGGCAAAATCTACGAAATGGGCATGCCCTACGGCAAGGTGCGCGCATACGTGGTGAAGACCCACACCTACAATGGCGATCTCCTGCCCGTAGGCACAGGCCTCGAAGTCACCGAGCTTTCGATTCCCGAGCAGATCAACCGCAACCAGCGTGTCAAGATGTCGGCCACTATCGCCAACAACGGCGACGCCTACATCTACGGCCACATCGCTCCCGTGATTCTTTCCAAGGAGTATGGCGAATACAGCGTTGAGCGCATGATCACCAACTTCACGCTCAACCTCGACCCCGCAGCTACCGAAACCTGGGAAGAAGAGATGCGTATCACCAGCAGCTTCGGCCTGACCGACGGCGAAGACTACTATTTCGCCATCATGGACGTTGACACTGAAAGCATCGTCAGCAGCCTCGTCAAGTTCCACTACGGAACAGTAAGCAGCGGCATCGAAGATGTGACTGTCGACACCGAGGCCCCCGCCGAGTATTTCAACCTTCAGGGTGTGCGCGTGGCCAACCCCGAAGCCGGCCAGATATACATCGTGCGCCGCGGCGACAAAGCCACAAAAGAACTCGTGAAGTGATAACACACCGCACAAATGCACTATAACACGACGCCCCGGGCCCTATGCGGCACGGGGCGTCGTGCTTAACCCCCATTTCGAATTATGAAATTACATATGATATTTCCGGCACTGGCGCTGCTGGCAGGCTGCCGTGGCACCGCTCCCGCGGCGGCCGACACCGCTGGCGCCGCTCCCGAGGTGGTGCAGGCCGTTCCCGAGGCCGCTCCCGCACAGGCGCCCGCGCGCATGCTGCTGCGCGCCATGGTCTATAAGACAAGCGTGCCGTGCGCCGACAATGTGGCCATAGGCCTCAACGCCGCAGGCACAGCCGTGCAGAGCTTCCCGGCGCCATCCGACGTAAGCGCGGCCTCCGCTCCGCTGCAGCTGCCCGGCGGATGGCTACTCGACCGCCGCGGCCTCGCTCCCAACACGGCCTTCATACGCTTCACCTACGCGCAGTACGCCGCCCTGCCCGAAGCTCCCTCCACAGCCGAGCTGATGAAGATGATAATACCCGGCGCGCGCGTCACCGAAATGCGACGCCTGTCCATGACTCCGCAGGAGGCCGCGGCCGACACCGCCGCCGTAATGGCCGAGATAAACGCCGCCGACTGACTGACACACACGCTTTGATTCACACTATCACTTAAATACCAGCCATGAAACTAAGACACATTGCCGCTATAGCCCTGACTGCAGCGGCGCTCACTCCATCGGCCGACGCCGAAACGCGCACAGTGGGCGGCGTAAGCTACCTGCTGTCCATGCCCAAGGACATGAGCGAGGATTTCCTCGATTTCAGCAATACGTATTTCTTCGCCGACAGCCTCGTGAGCTTCGACACCGCTTCCGGCAGCGGAGTCCTGGAGTGGAAGCGTCAGCAGCTGATGCCGCGCCAGGCGTTCAACGCCAACACCTATCTGCACCAGCCGCTGCAGAGCCTCGACTTTCCCAACACGGCCTATCCGCAGAATCCGCGCCTCGCCTTCAGCATCACGCCCGTCAGCGCCCGCACGCTGCGTGTGCGCGTGCACACATCCGACGTGCGCCCCGACGATACCGCCGCCGAGGTGATGCTCGTGGCTGAGCCGGCCGCCGACAGCGGCGCGTGGACGGTGGCACGCGCTGCCGACGGCGCCGTCACATACCGTTCGCCCTACGGCTCGCTTGAGATACAGCCGTCGCCGTGGAGGCTCGTGCTGCGCGACGCCACGGGACGCACGCTCACGCGCACACGCGTGTGGTCCGACAACGACAGCACGCAAATCAAGGTGCCCCCGTTCAGCTTTATCAAGCGCGGCAGCGACAACTCGCGCAGCATCAACCCCGTGTTCTCGCTCGCACCCGGCGAGAAGATATATGGCCTCGGCGAGAGCCCCACGGCGCTTAACAAGGCCGGGCAGAAACTCAATCTCTTTGTGACCGACCCGCAGGGCCCCGAAGGACGCGATATGTACAAACCCATACCCTTCTGGTTCAGCAACCGCGGCTACGGCATGTTCATGCACACGTCGGCGCCCGTGACCATGGACATGGGCCACAGCTACATCGGAGCCAACAAAATATTCATGGCCGACGAAGATATGGATTTCTTCATATTCTTCGGCGAGCCCAAGGACATACTCTCGGAGTACACGGCCCTCACGGGACGGCCCGAAATGCCGCCGCTGTGGAGCTTCGGCACCTGGATGAGCCGTATCAGCTATTTCTCGGAGGCCGAGGGCCGCGAGGTGGCCCGGCAGTTGCGTGCGCACAAGATTCCGGCCGATGTGATACATTTCGACACCGGCTGGTTCGATGTGGACTGGCAGTGCGACTATGAGTTCTCGCCCGAGCGCTTCGCCGATGCCGGAAAGATGATTTCCGACCTGCGCGACGACGGGTTCCGCATATCGCTCTGGCAGCTGCCATATTTCGTGCCTGGCAACAGGTATTTCAAAGAGCTTGTGGACAGCGGGCTCGCCGTGCGCAACGGCCGCGGCACGCTGCCCTACGAGGATGCCGTGCTTGATTTCACCAATCCCGCCACGGTGAGCTGGTATCAGGACAAAATCAAGAAACTGATAGGCATGGGTGTCGGAGCCATCAAGGTCGACTTCGGCGAGGCTGCGCCGATAGAGGCTGTCTATCACAACGGCCGCAGCGGCTGGTACGAGCACAACCTGTATCCGCTGCGCTACAACAAGGCAGTGGCCGACGCCACGCGCGACGTGAGTGGCGAAAACATCATATGGGCCCGCTCCGCATGGGCCGGAAGCCAGCGCTATCCGCTGCACTGGGGAGGCGACGCCGCCACCACGGGCACGGGCATGCAGGGCACCGTGCGTGCCGGACTGTCGCTCGGCCTGAGCGGCTTCTCCTTCTGGAGCCACGATATAGGCGGTTTTGTGACATCGACGCCCGAGGAACTGTACCGTCGCTGGCTGCCTGTGGGCTTCCTCACATCCCACAGCCGCGCGCACGGAGCGCCTCCCACCGAACCGTGGCTTTACGGCAACAAAAAGTTCACGGACTATTTCCGCCGTTGTGCCGAGCTGAAGTACTCGCTCATGCCCTACATACTCGACGAGAGCCGCGAGAGTGCGGCCAAAGGCTGGCCCGTGTTCCGCGCCATGCTCCTCGAGTTTCCCGACGACCCCGGCGTGTGGGAGATCGACGACCAGTATATGTTCGGCTCGCGCATGCTTGTGGCGCCGCTGTTCGAGGAAGGCTTCGAACGCGACGTGTATCTGCCCGGCGACGCGCCGTGGATAGACTATCAGACAGGCGCCGCCTATGCGCCCGGATGGCGCCGCATCAAGGTGGACAAAGACGCGCTGCAGTGCGTTATACTCGTGCGCGACGGCTCCGAGATACCCCACGTGAAGCCCGCGCTGCACACCGGCGCGCTTGATTTCTCACGCATCGACCGCCGCCGCTACTCCGCCTCCGGGAAATAGCCCTCGACATGGTTTTCGACAGCAGCCAGCAGGCGGTCATAGACCATCATGGCTCGCGCGTGATGGTGCTCGCAGGCCCGGGATGCGGCAAGACCCGCATCCTGGCCGAGCGCGTGGCCCGTGCGCGGCAACGGCATGGCGTGGCTTATGCCGACATGCTGTGCCTGACGTTCACCAACCGGGCTGCGCGAAGCATGCGCGACCGCATAGCCGCGCGCCTGGGCGAGCTGCCCGAGGGGCTGTATGTGGGCAATCTGCACCGCTTCTGCATACGCATGCTGCACGACTGCGGACTGGTGTCGGCCGATACGGCCATACTCGACGAAGACGATGCAGCAGCGTTCATCGACAGCCTCGCGGGCCGCTCCGGCCCGGCGTGGCGCAGCGAGGTGCAGGCATATGCCGCCGACAGCTATATGCGCGGGCATGGCTATCCCGATTCGTTGCGCCGCCGGCTGTGGTTCGAGCCCGACAGCCGTCACGAACAGGCCGCGCGGGAGTACGAGGACTTCAAGCGCAGCCACAACCTGATGGACTTCGACGACTGCCTGCTGTGGGCGTGCGATGCGTTGAGCGACAGCTCCGGCCCGCCCGTGCCGCGCTACAGCTGGGTGCAGGTCGACGAGGTGCAGGACCTGACCCCTCTGCAGATGGCCATAGTGTCGATGCTCGCGCCGGCTGCCGATGCCACGGTGGTGTATCTCGGCGACGAGCAGCAGGCTATATTTGATTTCCTCGGCGCGGGCGCCGACGTGCTTTCGGGCGTGCGCCGCGCCTGCGGAGGGCGTATTATGCGTCTGACGCGCAACTACCGTTCCACACCCGGACTGGTGGAGCTGTGCAACTCCTTCGCTGCCGGCGAGCTCGGCATCGACCCCGTTTTTCTCCCGGATCCGGGACCGCCCGTGCAACCCGAGCCCGACGAACTGACGCTGCGCGAGGCCGACAGCGACGTGCGCACGCAGGCCGCGGCCGCGCTGGCTGCCGACTATGCGCGCCGCTATCCCGGGCAAAGCACGGCCATACTCGTGCGCACCAATGCCGAAGTGCTCGAGATGCACCGGGTGCTGGAGCGTGCGGCCATACCGCACATGGCGGTGGGCGTGGCCGACGTGTTCCGCCTTGCCGCGTTCCGCATGGTGACGGCTCACCTCACGGTAGCGCTCAACCCGTTGCGCACCGCCGAGTGGGCGCGCATACTCTATCACACCGGCTGCGTGCGTCGCGCCGACGATGCCGCCGCCATAGTGGCGGAGATGGCAGAAGCCGCCATGACACCTGCCGACTGGCTCTCGTCCGACGGCATGAGCGCCGTGGAGCGCGCAGTAGTGACCATAGAATCAGGCGGGCGCCTGGAGGCCGCCGCGCTGGCATTTCTTGCGCGTCTGCTGTTTCCGTCGCGCCGCAGCGCTTCGTCGCAGCAGTTGCTTGAGGCTTTCGCCGCCGATGCCGCCGACCCCACCGCCGAGCTGCAGCGCTACCTGGCCCCGATGCTGCGTGCGCGGCTTAACGCGCAGGAGCGCCTTGCCGAGCTGTGTCGGCCCGACGCCATGCGCGGCCGCCTGCAGTCGCGCTACGGCGCGCTGTACGCACACACGCGGCAGATGCTCGCCTGCGCCGACGCCTCGCCCGACAACACACTTTCGGCCGAGCTCGAACACACGTACCGCTCGCTGCTTCTGGCCGGATGCATCGACCCCATACCGCGTTGGGAAGCCGTGCGCTCGCTGCTCGCCGGAGTGGTCACCGACAGCGTGGCCGAGCCGCGCCTGCGCGAGCAGCTCGAAGGTCACCTGCACGAGTTGTCGGCGTTCAACGACGCCGATATCTTCGACCGCGGCCTTGCCGGTCCGCTTAGCGTCCTCACGGTGCATAAAGCCAAAGGCCTTGAGATGGACAATGTGATAGTGGCCAACGCCGATGCTTTCTGGGGCTCCCGCCTCGACCGCGCGCGGGTGTTTTATGTGGCATTTTCGCGTGCGCGCAGCCGCCTGGCGGTGTTTTACAGCGGCGCGCTTTCGCCGTCGCTCGCCTCCGTGGAGGACTTGTTTGAATACCGCTCTCCGCGCGAAAGCCGGCGCCTTGCGTCGGAGCTTATGTCGCGATAATTGGCCCGTAAGCGGATTTTGTGTAATTTTGCACCATGAATCACGACGAAAATCCTAAGGAAATAAGTATTTCCGACTACGACTACCCGCTGCCCGACGCCTGCATAGCCAAGCATCCGCTTGCGCAGCGCGACGCCTGCCGGCTGCTCGTGCGCGATGCCGACGGTGCGGTTTCCGACCGCGTGTTTTCCGAGTTGCCCTCGCTACTGCCTGCCGACTCGGTGCTTGTGTACAACAACACGCGTGTGATAAACGCGCGCCTGCGCATGCACAAGGACAGCGGCGCCCTCATCGAGATATTCTGTCTTGAACCTGTGGCGCCGTCAGACTACGCTCTGGCCTTCGCCTCGCGCGAGTGCTGCTCGTGGAGCTGCTTCGTGGGCAACAGCAAGCGCTGGAAGCAGGGTCCGCTCGAGCAGCGCGTGACTGTGGGCGCCGAGAGCACGGTGTTCCGCGCCGAGCGCGGCGGCCGCATCGGCAATGCCTTTGAGGTGCGTTTCAGCTGGGACAATCCCGCGCTCACTTTCGCGTCCATAATCGGCGCCATCGGCGAGATACCCATACCGCCCTACCTCAACCGCTCTACCGAGGAAAGCGACACCACGGACTATCAGACCGTGTTCGGCCGCATCGACGGGTCGGTGGCGGCACCCACGGCAGGGCTGCATTTCACGGATTCGGTGCTCGAAGCTATCGAGGCCCGCGGCATACCGCGCCTCGAGGTCACGCTCCACGTGGGCGCCGGCACGTTTCAGCCCGTGAAGAGCGACGCTGTGGGCGAGCACGAGATGCATAGCGAATTCATAGCCGTGGACCGCGACATGATAGCGGCTCTCGCCTCTGAAAGCCGCCGTGTGGTGGCCGTGGGCACCACATCGGTGCGCACGCTCGAGAGCCTTTACCACATAGGCTGCCTTATGGCTCAGGGCCGCTGGAGCGGCGAGGTTCCGCAGTGGTATGCCTATTCGTCCGACCACCCCGACCTGCCCGTGGAGGAGGCTCTGCACACCATAGTGCGCACGCTCGACGCCGCGGGCGAGAGCACCCTTGTGGGTGCCACGCGCATCATCATAGCCCCCGGCTACCGCTACAGAGTGGTGCAAGGCATGGTCACCAATTTTCATCAGCCGCGCAGCACCCTGCTGCTGCTCGTGAGCGCTTTCATCGGTCCGTCGTGGCGCGCGCTCTACGACCACGCGCTGTCGGTGCCGTATCGCTTCCTGAGCTACGGCGACGCCTGCCTGCTCCTGCGCTGACGCACGCATACATTCACACACACGGCTGCCGCCGGCGGAGATAAGGATTCAGTCCCGCACTCCGTCGGCGGCAGCGTTATATTTACTCTGTCAGGGCATAAAAAAAGTCTGCCGGAAAATCCGGCAGACTCGGGAGCCGCGAGTGGGACTCGAACCCACGACCTTTTCGTTACGAATGAAATGCTCTACCAACTGAGCTATTGCGGCAGGTCTTTGCTTTGACGGTGCAAAGATACTAATAATTTATGGTTTGATTGCTATATGTGAATGAAATTTTTGCTTTGTCAAGCGAAATTTTCACCATAGCCGGGCCCTCCACATATGGTACCACGGCACTTTCCGTGCTGCCGTAATCCCAGTAGCTTGAGCCGGTCGATTCGAACTGTACGTCGACGGGACAGAGGCGGAAAGTCACGTCGTCGGCCGTGAGCTGTTCCTTGTCCATCAGGTCAATGATATACTGACGGAGTCCGCTGAAGGTATAGCAGCGGTTGGTTCTGTCGTAGGCCGCATAGAAGGACGTCTTGTTGTCGGGCAGCGAGTTGCTGGCGAAGAATTCTTCTTTTTCGGAAGCGAGCACCAGCAGCGCGTAGTCGGGGGCGGGAATACCCTCGGGGTTGGAGAGTGTGTCGGCGGGCAGGGTCATGGAGAGAGTGTTGACCACGGAATATTCGCCTTTGCCCGCACGGTAGCTGTCAATTATTTCCTGGGCGGGGAACACCATCTCCACCTCCACTCCGGCGGGAGCCACCATGAGCTTGTCGCCGGCGTCGAGCATGCTCTGTATGTTTTCGCTCATGCGGAGGTTGATGTTGTTGTTGGTCACCACCTCGGGCGTCACGGCCAGATAGTTGCCCACGCTGTAGATGGTGGTGTCGCGGTCGGTGGCCGAGTCGTGGAAACTGCGGTGGTAGTACATCTGCATCATGGTCTGCGTGATGCGGCTCACGCGGCCGTTGCCGTAGCTGTTGGCGATGTACACGCCCGGGAACACGTTGCGAGTGAACACCTCAGGCGAGGCGAAATCGGACGGATTGTTTTTGTAGGCGGTGAATATCTCTTCGGCGAGTGCTTTGGGCATGCGCACCTCGATGGTGCGGTAGGCGAGCGCTGCTATGGAGTCGCTCTGTCCGATGGCGGCCGGAGAGTATATGGCCGAGCCGAGCAGGTCGTCGGTGCTGTAATACTCGGCGGGGTTGAAATTGCTGTAGATGGGCGAGGGGAGCTCGCGGTTGAGCCTGTAGACGTCGATGCCCATGGGCACGATGCTGTCGCCGGTATATGCGTTTTTGCCCATGCTCAGCACGAGTTTCAGCGAGTCGATGTCGGCGATGGTGATGCCCACGGTGTCGAGTACCGACGCAGGCATGAACTGCGTGACCACGGAGGATGTCAGCGAGCCGAAGCCTTTCGACTCGAGGCGGCCTATCAGCTGCGTGAGTGTGCGCGACTGCACGGCGTCGATGTCGACGCTCTGTCCCGAGATGGTGAACGATGAGTCGACAACGATGCTGAGGTCGTCGTCCACTATTGAGCTGCCAATGGTGGATTCGTCCTCGCAGGCGCTGAAGGCGAGCGCGAGGGCGGCGGCAGGTATCAGTAGGAATCGCTTCATGGCGTGATGGATGGTGCGGTTGGGGGGTCAGAGAGATGTGTAGAAATCGGCGAGAGCCTGGGCGCGGCCTTCGTCGGCAGTGCAGTCCAGGTAGGGCTTGCCGGATGCCTTGGCATAGGCCACCAGTTCGGGGTCGGCTCCGGGCAGGGCTTCCACTATGGCGTCGGCGTTGTCGATGGCTATGCGCATGAGCGTGCGGTAGTCCACGGGCTCGGAGCCCAGCACTGCGAGCTGCTCGTCGCTGAAGCCTTCGAGGCGCAGTTTCTCCACGAAGCGCGGGTCGAGTGCGCCTTCGAATCCGTCGGGGACGAGCGAAACCACTATCTTGCCGGTGCGGAACGACGGGTCGTCGTTGTATTTGTGTTTCAGATAGAGCGCGGTCAGTGCGGTGATCCATCCCGTGCAGTGCACTATGGATGCGTCCCAGCGCAGTTTCTTGACGGTTTCCACCGAGCCTCTCACGAAGAATATGCTGCGCTCGTCGTTGTCGGCGGGGTGTGTGTCTATTTCAAGGCCTTCGGTGGAGTGGCGGTCGAAATAGTCGTCGTTGTCCATGAAGTAGACCTGCATGCGGGTGGGCTGCAGAGTGGCTACTTTTATGATGAGGGGATGGTCGGTGTCGTCGATGATGATGTTCATGCCGGAAAGGCGAATCACCTCGTGGAGCTGGTTGCGGCGTTCGTTAATGATACCGTAGCGCGGCATGAAGGTGCGCACCTCGATGCCTTTTTCCTGTATGCCGCGCGGCATATCGCAGCCGAGATTCGACATGGTGCTCGCCGGAACGTAGGGGTGGATTTCCTGCGAGATAAACAGCACTTTTTTTACATCCATTCGTGATGGTGGTTTAATGGGTCGGACGCGCGCCGCGCGCCATGCGTTTTACAATTATGTTGCAAAGTTACGCATTTTTTTGCAGATGCGTGTCGCCTGAGCGCCGCCGACGCGTCTTTTTTCGTTTTTTTAAGTTTATAATAAGGAAAGTGTGTAGTAATTTTGCACTCTGAAACACTCGGAATATGTATATGAAGAAAATATTGACGCTAATAGTGGCTGTGCTGGCGGTGGCGTTCGGCTGCATGGCCCAGGACACAGTGAAATGGCGCACGTCGGTGCGCATGACGTCGGCTTCGGAAGGAGTGGTCACTGTGCGTGCCATAATCCCCGCCGGCTGGCACCTCTACGGCATGGAGATGCCCGAGGGCGGTCCGCGCGCCACGGTGCTCGACTTCTCCTCCTCCAAGGGAGTGAGCCTTGCGGGCAAGACTGTGGCCGACCCTGCGCCCGTCACGGCCATGGACGAGGCTTTCGGCACCCGGCTGCAGTGGTGGGAAGGCCGCGTGGCCTTTTCGCAGCGCTTCCGCGTGACCGACGCCAAGACTGCACGAATAGAGCTGAAGGTCACATACATGACGTGCAACGGCAGCAACTGCATGCCGCCGCGCACCGAGAGCATATCCGCGCCTGTGCCGCCGTACAAGCCGGCAAAGTGACTAAACCCTATTAACTGAACGACGTGAAAAGACTGATACTGATGCTTGCGGCCGTGCTTACAGCCGCCGTGTCGGCATGGGCTGCGCCTCTGCCGGAAAACGCCGTGTGGACGGCGCGTGTCGACAGCCTCGCGCCTGACAAGGGCGCCGTGGTGCTGACGGCCACCATGACCGAAGGGTGGCACATCTACGGTTTTGAGAAACCCTCGGCCGACGCCACCATGTTTCCTACCGAAATCACTGCCACAGCCTCCGAGGGCCTGGAGTGGACCGACGACTGGACGCCTTCGCGTGCGGCGTCGGAGCATTTCGACGCACTGCTGCAGCTGAAACTGCCGTGGTGGGATGGCTCGGTGGATTTCACCCGCCATTTCCGCCTCGGCTCCGGGGCTGATGCAGCTTCGATAAAGGTAGTGGCTGCGTTTATGGTGTGCAACGCGCAGAGTTGCACCGCTCCCGACAAGCGCACTTTCGAGCTGCGTTTCGGCACCCCGGCTGCTGCCGTGGCCACGCCGGAGCCCGCAGCCGCCGGCGAGTCTGCAGCTGCTGTGGCCGCTGCTCCCGAGAGCGAGTGGTGGGCGCCTGTGGCCACCGAAAGCGCCTCCGACGAGGTGCCCGCAGGCATGTGGGCCCTGCTGGGATTCGGATTTCTCGGCGGCCTGCTCGCCTTGCTGACGCCGTGCGTGTGGCCCATGATACCCATGACGGTAAGTTTCTTTCTCAAGCGCGGACGCAGCCGTAGCCGCAGCATAGCCGACGCTCTGATATACGGCGCGAGCATCATAGTGATATATCTGCTGCTCGGTATAGCCATCACGCTGATATTCGGGGCCGGAAAGCTCAACGAGATTGCCACCGGCGCCGTGTTCAACGTCGTGTTTTTCGTGCTGCTGGTGGTGTTTGCCGTGAGCTTTTTCGGCGCGTTCGACATCAAACTCCCCTCGCGCTGGAGCGCCGCCGTCGACAGCAAGGCGGAAAACACATCCGGCATGTTCAGCATATTCCTCATGGCCTTTACGCTGGTGCTTGTGTCGTTTTCGTGCACGGGTCCCATCATAGGCACACTGCTGGTGGAGGCTGCCTCGCAGGGCAATGTGGCCGGTCCCGCCATGGGCATGGGCGGCTTCGCGCTGGGACTTGCGCTGCCCTTCGCTCTGTTTGCGTTCTTCCCGTCGATGCTCAAGGAGATGCCCCGCAGCGGCGGCTGGCTCAACAGCGTCAAGGTGGTGCTGGGCTTTGTGGAGCTGATACTGTCGCTCAAATTCCTCTCCGTGGCCGACCTGGCCTACGGCTGGCATATACTCGACCGCGAGGTGTTCCTGAGTCTGTGGATTGTGCTGTTCGTGCTGCTCGGCATGTATCTGCTGGGCAAGCTCCGTTTCAGCCACGACTCACCCTCGGCCCACACGGGAGTGGGAGGCTTTTTCCTCGCCGTGTGCTCGCTGAGCTTCGCTGTCTACCTTGTGCCCGGCCTCTGGGGCGCGCCTCTGAAAGCCATAAGCGCGTTTGCTCCGCCGCTGCACACTCAGGACTTCAATCTCTATGGCGGCCAGTTCAAGGAGTTTGACGACTACGACGAGGGTATGCGCTACGCCGCCGCCCACAACATGCCTGTGCTGGTGGATTTTTCGGGCTATGCCTGCGTCAACTGCCGCAAGATGGAGGGCGCTGTGTTCGATACGCCCGCCGTGCGCGCCATGATTGAGGACAACTTTGTGCTCGTTAAGCTGATGGTCGACGACAAGGCTCCGCTGGCCACGCCGTATGCCGTGGAGGAAAACGGTCGCAAGGTGGATATAGAAACCGTGGGCGAGCGCTGGAGCTATCTGCAGCGCCATAAGTTCGGCAGCGCCACGCAGCCTTACTACGTGATGCTCGACAACGGCGGACTGCCGCTCGGCCCCTCGCGCAGCTACGACGAAAACGCCGCTGCCTTCATGGAATGGCTCGAGGCCGGACTCGCTACCTATCAATCGAAATAACCACCCACACACACATACTGCAAATGTCACACACACGGGAAGAACGCATCGAAGCGCTGGGACGCGTGATAGACACGCTCGAGATATTGCGCGTGAAATGTCCCTGGGACGCCAAACAGACCAACGAGAGCCTGCGCCCCAACACCATAGAGGAGGTGTACGAACTGGCAGGCGCGCTGCTGGCCGGCGACGAGGCCGAATTGCGCAAGGAGCTGGGCGATGTGCTGCTGCATATCTTGTTTTACAGCAAGATAGCCGATGAGAAGGGACAGTTCGACATAGCCGATGTGGCCGACGCTCTGAACTCCAAACTGATATTCCGCCATCCGCACGTGTTCGGACAGACACGTGCCGACGATGCGCGCCAGGTGGCCGAGAACTGGGAAAAGATAAAACTGCGCGAGAAGGGCGGCAACCGCACCGTGCTCAGCGGAGTGCCCGCGGCTCTGCCGTCGCTGATAAAGGCGTTTCGCATACAGGAGAAGGCTGCCAACGTGGGCTTCGACTGGGAAGACGCGTCGCAGGTGTGGGACAAGGTGGACGAAGAGATGGCCGAGGTGCGCGAAGCCGTGGCCGACGGCTCGCGCGAGCAGGTGGAAGCCGAGTTCGGCGACCTGCTTTTCTCCGTGGTGAACGCCGCACGTCTGCACGGGGTGAACCCCGACACGGCTCTCGAGCGCACGAACGCCAAGTTTATGCGTCGCTTCGGACACATAGAGCAGGTGGCCGCGGCGCGCGGCATCTCCGTGGCCGACATGACTCTCGACGAGATGGAGGCTGCGTGGCAGCAAGCCAAGAGCATGTCCGACAATTTTTGATAAACCCGTGGTCGTGGAACGATGCCGGGGTGACTCAATAATGGAATCGGTTCAAATATTTACAAAAGTATAAACTAAAAAAGCCTTCTGCCCCAATGAGGAACCGGCCGAAGACCGACCGCCTCCGAGTTGACCAAAATTGGGTAACGGGCTATAAAAGCGAGTAATGAAAGTCTGCATCACTGAGAAACCGAGTGTGGCCCGCGACATAGCCGCTATCCTCGGCGCCACAGTGCGCCGCGACGGCTATTTCGAGGGCGAAGGGTGGTGCGTCACGTGGACGTTCGGACACCTGTGCTGCCTGAAGGACCCCGCCGACTACACCGACATGTGGAAGGCCTGGAGCCTGAGCCGTCTGCCCATGGTGCCGCCGAAGTTCGGTATAAAACTGATAGACGTCGAGAGCTACAAGAAGCAGTTTGCTGTGATAAAGAACCTCGTGGCACAGGCCGAGGAGGTGGTGAACTGCGGCGACGCCGGCCAGGAAGGCGAACTGATACAGCGCTGGGTGATGCAGATGGCCGAAACCAAATGCCCGGTGCGCAGGCTCTGGATATCGTCGCTGACCGACGAGAGCATACGCGACGGCTTCCGCTCGCTGGAGCCCGCCGCGAAATTCGACAACTTGTATCTCGCAGGCCTGTCGCGCGCCATTGGCGACTGGCTGCTGGGCATGAACGCCACGCGCCTGTATTCGCTGCGTTATGGCGGCGGCGGACGCAATGTGCTGAGCGTGGGGCGTGTGCAGACTCCCACCCTCGCACTGATAGTGGAGCGGCAGCGCGAGATTGACAATTTTAAGCCCGAGGATTTCTGGGAACTGCACACCGACTATCGCGGGGCTGACTTTTCGGCCGCCACAGGCCGCTTCACCGACAGCGACAAGGCTGCCCGGGCCATGGAGAGCGTGCGGAATCTGCCGCTCGAGATAAAGGCAGTGACCAAAAAAGCCGGTCGCGAGGCGCCGCCGAGGCTGTTTGACCTCACATCGCTGCAGGTGGAGTGCAACCGCCGCTGGGGCTGGACGGCCGAGGACACTCTGAAACTCATTCAGAGCCTGTATGAGAAGAAAGTGACCACGTATCCGCGTGTCGACACCACATTTCTGAGCGAGGACATATACCCCAAGGTGCCAGGCATACTGCGTCAGATGACGCCGTATGCGTCGCTCACCGCTCCCGTGCTGGCTGCCAGGATTCCCAAAAGCAAGAAGGTGTTTGACAACGCCAAGGTCACCGACCACCATGCCATTATCCCCACCGGCCAGTCGCCTTCGGCGCTGGTAGGCCTCGAGCGTCAGCTTTACCATCTGATAGCGCTGCGCTTCATTGCGGCTTTTTATCCCGACTGCCGCTTCGAGTCCACTGTGGTCGAGGCTATGGCCGGCGACGTGGCTTTCAAAGCCACCGGCAAGGTGATCGTGGAACCGGGCTGGCGGGTAGTGTTCGGCACCGACAAAAACGACAAGGCCGACGACGGCGCGTCGGACTCCGACACGCCCGTGCTGCCGGCTTTCACGCAGGGCGAAAGCGGTCCGCACGAGCCGCGTCTGGTGAAGAAGAGCACGCAGCCGCCCAAGCTCTACACCGAGGGCACGCTGCTGAGGGCCATGGAAACGGCCGGCAAGACTGTGGACGACGACGAGCTGCGCGACGCCATGAAGGAAAACGGCATAGGGCGTCCGTCGACACGCGCGGCCATCATTGAAACACTCTTCAAACGCGGCTATATTGAGCGGCGCCGCAAGTCGATAGCGCCTACGCCGGCCGGCATGGCGCTCATCGACACCATACGCGACGAACTGCTCAAGAGCGCCAAGCTCACAGGTCTGTGGGAAAACAAGCTGCGCCGCATTGAGCGCGGCGACTATTCTCCCGCCGAATTCATAAGCGAGCTCAAGGAAATGATAGCCCGCATAGTGCAGGACGTGCTCAGCGACAACAGCGGCGTGCGCATCCCGGTGGTGCAGCGGGGCGCCGATAGCGGCAAGGAAAAGAGCAAAGGCAAGGAAGGCAAGGCGGCCGCGCCTAAGGCTCCGCGCAAAAAGGCGGTGAAAAGCCTCGAGGAGATAGTGTGTCCGGCCTGCGGGCAGGGGCATCTGTTGCGCGGACGTTCGGCCTACGGATGCAGCCGCTACGCACAGGGGTGCACGCTGCGTCTGCCCTTTGAGGAATATCCCGCCGAGCTCACTCCGGCGAAACTCGCCCGGAAGCTGGCATCGAAAAAACGCGACAAATAAGCCCGAGGCTGCGATGGACTGGCAATTGATTATAGCGTGTGTGGTGGTGGCTGCGGCTGTGGCGCGTGTCGTGGCAGGTATTGTCAGGAGCCTGCGAGGCAAGGACCGTGGCTGTGGCTGCGGGTGCGACGGCTGCTCGCTGTCGCGTGACTGTCGCGACAAGAAAAATATAAAAAAATGTTAAATAGACCGACGGATAGTGTGAATTTGTTTTAAACGCCGTATATTTGAGGCGTAAACCAAAACAAATAAAATTCTATCTGTCAATGAAAAAAGTATTCGCTATGCTTTTGGTGGCCGCCATGGCCGCCTGCGTGAGTTCGTGCGGCGACAGCACCGTGCTGAGCAAATCCGCTGCCAAGAAGGCTATCAACAAAGAGGCAATGTTTGCCAAAGACTATGCCGTGGGCACGTTTGAAACAGGCTACTACGAGGTGAACGAAAGCGCTCTCGACCGCCTTGCCAAGCTCAAGGCAGCCGGCGTGGTGGACTACAGCACTGAAACCGTGGTCGAGAAAGCCCGCAAACGCACCTACGACTACTGGCGCGGCTACACCTACTACACTGTCGACGTGGAGCATACCTTCGCATCGGTAAGCCTCACCGAAGAAGGCAAAAAACTGGTGGTGGAAAATCCGACAACCATGCGTTCGGACATAGCCAAGGATTTTGCCGCTAATGAAAATTTCGTAGAAGCAACTCCGCCCTACATGGACGCCATGGCTGAAGAACCGGCGCAGGAGGAGATTGCCGTGGTCGAAGAGGTTTCAGTGACTGCAGACAGCGCCGCCGTTGATAGCGTAGTGGTAATGGCCGAGGAGGCCGTAGTAGAGGAGGAAAAACCCGCTGCCGGGCCTGCCAATCCGAACGCCGCGTTCAATGCCGCTATGGCGCGCGTCAGCTCCGAGAGCCATAATGTGCTGTTGGGCTGCTACAAACTTGAAAAGGTAAAACAGGTACGCTGCACCGAAGAAATGGCCAAGAACGGCGTGGGCTCTTGCATGGCTCTGATCACGTTTGCCGACAAGACGCCTTTCGGCTTTGTGCTCGGCGCTCCCAAGCAGGGCTATTTAATGTCGGCCGAGGTAAAATTCGAGTACTACAACGACCTGGGCTGGGTAGTGTCCGGCTTCAGTGACTGACTTATACAATTGCATTAACTTAAAAACAGAAGCGGTTCCGGCTTTCGGGACCGCTTTCTGTTTTCAGCAACGCTTTCTTTCCTTACGACAAAAGGCCATAAGTCTTGCGACTTACGGCCTTTTTCTGTGCGGAAAGAGAGGGATTCGAACCCCCGGAGGTGTGACCCTCAACGGTTTTCAAGACCGCCGCAATCGACCACTCTGCCATCTTTCCTCGGTGGTTGGGAGTGCAAATTTACTGACTTTTCAGCGCCTGTGCAAATATTTGGTTGTTTTTCGTGCTTTTTTGCGCTTCGCGAAAAAAATGCTGACCGCCGGCGAACATTTTCGGCCTGCGCTTGTTTTAGTTTAGTATCAACCACAATCCCTAAAACCTACCATTATGACAGATAAACGCCAATCATCAGACAGCCACACGGTTTCGGAAGCCGGTGCACGGAGTTATTTTCCTTTCGGCCATATAGGCGTGGGTGTCAAGACCGACGCCGTCCGCAGTGTGTTTTTCGGCGAATGGAAGGTGTGCGGCTTTCCTTTGCCGGCTGTATTCAGAAAAAAAGACTCTCCGGCACTCGCCACAATAAGCGAGATATATTACTGACAAGATATTTTTCAACACCGACAGGGGGCTGCGCGACAACGCAGCCTCCTGTTTGTGTATGGCGATATCTAAGAAAATCGTATATTTGCAGTCGGGCACCGCAGCGCCGCTACGTGCTACAGTCTATGGGCCCGAAAACAAATCATTTACTGCAACAATCATGAAGAAAACTATTCTGGCGTTGGCCCTGCTGGCCGCGTCGCTTCCGGGACATGCGCAGACCGCCGAACCGCCGCTTATTGAGGTGAGCGGCACAGCCACCCTGAATATTGTTCCTGACCGCATCTCCATAGAAATAGGCATGGAGGAGTATTACACGCACAAAGCGTCGGGCGACAGTTCGATAGTGAAGCTGGCGGATATTGAAAAAGGCGTGCGCAGGGTGCTGCGTGAGGCAGGCGTGCCGGATTCCGCCGTCGTCGTGTCAGATCTGGGCAATTACAGAAACCGCGATGTGCCGGCTACATTTCTTATGGCAAAACGGCTCTCGGCCACGGTGTCGGAATTCGCTCAGTTGGAACTGATATCGGACAGGCTCGGCCGCGACGGCATCACAAGTTTCAACATCACGGGCACTGACAATACAGAAATGCAGCAGTACAACCGCCGAGGACTCAAAGCCGCCCTCGACGCGGCGCGTCAGAAGGCCATCTTTATTGCCGAAAACGAGGGCCTGAAAATAATCGCGCCATATGAAATTGTCGAAACATCAGGCGAGGCGCCGCTTTACTCCGCGTTCAGCAATGTGGCTTACGACAGCGGTGCCGGCATGGACAATGTGCGGCGCATCGTAAGGCGCTACAGTGTGAAAGTCCGCTATCTGTTCAAGTAGGGGTAGCAGGTGTCGCATGTATTACATCAAAATAATTAATGATAAAAACCAAAATGCAGAAACAGTTTAAACCGTATTTCGCAGTGGCTTTGGCTCTGCTGGCCGCATCGTGCGCAGGGAACAAGGACAAAAACGCCGCAGCGGCGGACAATGCTGCAGCTGGCGCGGATATCCGTGGCCGCTGGAACATCGAGCGCATAGCCCTCGGCGATTCCGCGTCGGTGGTGCCCGCCGTCGAGGTGCCGGGCGTCGGCCAGTACATAAGTTTTGAAGACGGCGAGTACTTTATAAAGACCAACTGCAACTCGCTCTCAGGCTCCTACACGGTCAGTGGCGACTCCATAGCCATGGCCGACGGCGTAATGACCGAGGTGGCCTGCGACAATATGGCCACGGAGGACGCGCTCCGCAGGATTCTCCCGACTGTAGTCACGATGCGTGCTGAGGACGATTCGACTCTCGTGCTCTGCGGCTCCAATCCGTCGGAGTGCATTGTGCTGCGCAAAGCTGCCGACTGACGGCCGGCCCTAAAAAAAAACAGAGAGTGACTCGGCTGAGCCACTCTCTGTTTTTTATGGTTGACGCGGTGTCTTATTTCACTTCCTCAAATGTGAAATATATTGAATTACACCGTTATAAGATAACGTGTTCCAAATATGAAAACTATATATACTATCTAAATCTATTCTGATGAACCTTTATCAATCTGGAAATATGTGCTGTGTGTGACTGCCATCTTTGGAAACTTTTACCAATGACATTTTGGGGAAATCCCCAGAAAAGCGATTTCCTGAATTTGGTAACTGGTATTTTTCCCACGAAAGATTATCCCATTTGTCTATTCGATTAGTCTCCTTATTGGGAATGGTCTGTGGTCTTCCATAATTAAAGCCCAACCCAACTGGGCCAGTGTTATCTTTGGTAAGGACAACGCCGGAATTATAATCCTTTAAGGACGGACATCCTTTCTTAAACAGGCCCAAGAACTCTTGTTGACAAATGAAATCAAAATCAATATAAGGCGATTCCTTCCCCTCGGATATCGTCTTTCGTTGTACTAAAGAGCGGCAAAATCCATCGAATTCTTCGGTCCTGAAACGGTTGTATAGTTCTTCTCTTTGAACGTTCGATAACAACCATGTCGGGGAAGCGGTTAATGAGATATTACTTTCTTTCAACAATATGCGAGCTTTGTTATACGACAATCTTTTCCCGAAAATCCTAAAACTATGTCGAGCACAAGTTATGGCCAGTGCATCTGTTGTAAGTGTTTTAGATTCGGATATTCCGCGTGTGACTCTTGCAAGGTTATCTTCTTTGAATATATGACCCAATTTCGAAAATATCTCCTGGGAGTCTTTGGCGGTATATGAAAAGGAATAGATTGGAGCGATAAACTGTTCGTTAGGGTTAAAATGCAATGAGAAACCTCGTTGAAGCCCGGGTCGTTTAAAAGGTTGCAATCCAATAGGCATCAGCTTCACATCTCTTTTATGATTGTTGCCGAATGCCATATGGAAGAAATAAGGATATGCGTAAAGATACCCGATATATTGCTTCGTGGAGTCTGTCTTAGGATAGTATTCATGAGATTTTTTATCGTAAGAGCACATTGCAAAAAACAATGCAACGTCTATTGATGAGGTTAAATCCAATACGTCCGTTTCGATTCCGTAATGTTGAGCCAACCCTTTATAATCAACAACCACCCCAAGATCTTCAAAATATCTAACTTGTGGATATTGTTGGAGCATTAGCTTAAATTCTTCAAGACGGACTTGGTTTATGAAAATTTCCTTATTCGTTAGTTCTTTATGCCGAAATAGCGATGGTACACATCTTTCATGGAACTGTTCTTGACCTCTAAATAAATACGAGTGAGTTAGTGCAGTTGGCCAAAGATAAAGCTTTTCTCCGTCACTTGTAGAATGTCTTACAATCTCAAATTTATCATCCGGAGGTATAATCCCAGGAGCCAGCTCCCATGGTTCCAGCCCAAATGAGAGATATAAGTTGAGAGAATCTTTCAATTCTTTCGGTGACACGTAATGTTTCTCAGGGGGGATAAAATCCCATCCTATTTCTGTCGTTGAATGTTTATCCATATTGCATAAGATATTATAACTTATTGGAAATAGGTCTTTAGTCTTTCAATGAATTTTGTGAATGAGAGAGTAAACATTTTCTGAGGTACGTGAACCTCATAGCTCCCAACAGCACAGATTTCATTATCTTGATAGCTAAAAGCAGCCTTCAATTTAGTTAGTAGATTCGGATCAATATAACCAATATTTTCACATACTTTCAATCTAGACTCAAATTCGTCGAATGACACATGTTCCTCTGCATCGACTCTCTTTTGATCGAATGTCCACATTTGAGCAGAGATTAAAGAATATCGAGACGGATTAGACACTGCGTTTTGATATTGAGTAGATGACATAACAGCCGAAGTTTTATCCACCCATCTGGATTTGATTTCTATATAATAGTCTTCAAAGCCAGATTTAGACAAGATTAGGTCTTGACCACCTTGTTCGTTTTTTACGTTAACTCCATACGGCTTTAATAAATCCGTTAGAAATTGTTCAACATGGCTTTCCACAAAATCACCAAGTTTCTTAATGTATTCTTGATGTTCCACGTTGGCGATAGTTTCGTTTAAGACATCGATAAGTATATCCGAGTCCTTTCGCTCAGCAACGTCTGCTAGCAACTGTAATAATTGTGGACTCTTCTTCTTCATCATTCTGTTAATAGCCTTCCGCTCATCATCGGAACCAAGCCTATATCTTATAGATTCTCTCTGCTTGTAGATGTCTTTGAAAAGCACCTGCCACTCAATACCCTTGACCCCGTCCTGCTCAGTCAAATCGATGATATCTAATAATAACGTGTCTTGATAATTACCAGCGCTTAGTTCATTCTGTATTTCATTCGCAACAGATGCCGGAGTAAATTGATATGATTCTTCTGCATATTTGTCAAAGAATAGTTCAAATTTTGGATTGACACATTTACCTCTTAAATCTTCTCCAAAAGTATTACTATAAAGATCAAAGAGTATATCATTAACTTTGATATTCTTCTTCAAGTCATCGGGACAATGAAGCATCCCCAGCATATCTGGATATATTGCGTATCGAGAGCAGAAGCTCTTGTAATCATCTCCTCGTGCATAATCGACGAAAGAAGCAAGATCCATTATATGATCCAAGACCCATTTAGAATCTTGTTCACTTATTTTCATCATCTGATTCTCAACAAGTGAAGGGAAAATCTGCCTATGAAGATCGAAACCGGAAGGATTATCACGCCAAGCGGGAATATTAATTTCTTGATAATCCATATTCTCAAAAGCACAAATGATTGGCATAAGTCTATTGCGTTTAGAATCTCCCCCCGTAGTAGTGAAGAAAGAACAAAATTTTATGAGATTATACTCAAAATCCCCACTATAAGGCCCCGGATGATTACTCCTTTTCCAATGACTGTTTTCCACTTCCTTCACACAATCGTTAAGTTCATCTCTAAGATTTTGCCAGGAGTATGAAGGCAGCTCAATCAAATCCGCATAATCTTGATGAATCATCTTTCTACATATCTCAGGAGACAATGCCTTTACCAATTGATAAAGTTGGTCGTTTATTGATTCTGCATTTCGAAGATCGGCTCGTTTCAATAGAATGTGTTCACGATTTGGCAATAATGGATATTGTTCAAAGAAATGTGCGCATCCTGCATCAACTATCATTTTAAGAATCTCCTTCAGATTATCTCCGCTATTCGCACTAATATAACTGACAATATCTTCAAATGGCAAAAATAAATCTTCTTGAGAAGAATGCCATTCATCTATAATGATCGACCATTGAATGAGTTCGTTTTGGGAAGGAATTAAGGCAACGTTATTAGCATAACCATATATCTCAGACAAATATCCTTTCTCCTCATTGTCAACAATGAATTGACGCAGGGTAGGTTCAAGTACGACTGGATGAGAAGGTTCACTAGTAGAATAACGGTTACCGTCTATTTCTATAAGTTTTAATGTCGAAAATTTATTAACCCATTTCTTCTTTTGTTCCAAATAAAATGCTTCCGTTTTCTCATCATCGAAACTATTATCTTTAATTCCGATCTTAGCCATTAAGACCGTATTTTGCCACTTTCTCACATTCTTTTCGAGATAATTCCATAAGTGGTTTGTCATCTCGTTAAGTACTTCAAGATTCTCCGCTACTGCCTTTTCCGTGGCATCATTGTCCTTGGGTAGAATAATATTATCTCTAGCTTCTTCTGGCGTAAATCGGTGTGAATGGAAAATGAATTGTACGTTATAATGGTTTTGACCAATTAACGGAAAGTGAACAAAAAGTCTTGGCGTATCTCCTAAATCCACTACCTCCTGTTCGCCTTTTAAAGGCAAGATTATACGACTATCGCCGTCGTGCAATTCAAGATAATAGACATTTATATCATCTTGATTTACTCCATTTATCGACTTGGAAATGATAGTTAAATGTAGTTCAGAATTAGAAGTCTCACCCTTTCTTTTGTTGAATGTAGTAACTTTATTTCTTGTCTCATCGATAATTATACAACTTCCTATGTTGTCATTAATTGTCATAACAAATGGAAGAAGTAGAATAGCTTCATCAATAGCCACCTGAACGATATTACGTCTTTCATCATTCAACTCATATAAGAGTTCTGTCCATTCGCGATGAGATGATTGAAGGTCGTGATCCATTAGTTTTTCAACAGCAAGAATTTGATTTTTCATATCCTCAATAAATAGTGGAATATCATCAAAATTACTTCTGTCAATTACAAATTTATCAATGTCAACATATACTTCAGGCTCGTTCTTATCGCTAATGCGCATACTGCCATTAACTAGAATCTTTCTGCTAAATTTATGAGTAGTTAAAAAGCCGGTACCATATTGACCTACCTTAATATCATCTTCTTTCTCTTGAGAACTAACTTGCTTAACCAAAGAGCAAAGAGAGTCGAAGGTAAATGCCTCACCTTTATGTGCAAAGATAAAATGTTTATTCGTTAATGTTATCTTTATTTCTGCACTTTCAGCTTGATCACCTGCGTTTTGAAACAGCTCCCAAATTGCGCGATTACCACTTGTCGAACCGTTTTTTCTTATTCCATCACGTATTCGGGTACAATGGCTTTTAATATTTTGACGAATCTCACTTTCTCGTGCTAGTCGTTTCTTTTCTTCGCGCTCCTGTTGGGTTAATAATGTAGCCATAAGTTTTATAAATTTTAATCAACTGCGAGCAATTCTTTTATGCCAATATTAAGTTTATCAGCTATCCGTTTCAAAGTATATAGATCTGGTTGGCTGACGTTGGTACACCATTTAGAGACCGTGGAGGGGTTCTTGCCCAACTCTTCGGCTAACCATTTGCTTGTCTTTTTCTTTTCGACAAGCACTACTTTAAGACGATTTAAATCTTCCATTATTCAAGAATTGTGATTTGAACGCAAAGTTAGTGAAAATAATCCAAAGGCACAACTTCTACCTTATGCTTCAGAGCATCTCATCAAATTTTAATGGTTATTGATCCCGTTTCTAATATTTTTGGATATTGAGAAGGGGTTATATCCTTATAGATGAATTAGTATCTCAATGGTACATATGCTAATTATCGATGTATATTATCTTTGAATATATATTGTGGTGGTCTTGGCTGTGAAGTCAGGGCTATTTTTTATTACGTTCACGCCGGTGGTCAATGCCTTATATATGAAGAAAACTGAAAAATTAACGAATAATAAACACAACAAAATCAAAATGAACAAAGTATGGAAGGCCATCGCTATCGTTGGCAACTTATCTGAGGTCGTAATCGCTACCACTATGGTGGCTGATCTCTTTAACAAAATCCGTGGCAATCGTAAAGCCACATCAACAACAATCGTGGTTGAGGAACCTACTCCACAGCCTGAACAACCTATGGCGGCGTGAAGCAAAAACTTATCGTCGCAATCCTACTCAGCGAGGCCGTGCTTGGACTCCTGAAGGTATGGAAAAAGCTAAATGATATGAAGAAACTAATATAATTCTGTCATTTGGCTTTTCTCTTTCTAAATGAGAATATTAACCCTAGTAAATCCATTTCAACATGGCAAACAATTCTTTGATGGTTCCCAATAGCGGGATCATCACCCAACCCGTAACATGGGAAGTTCAGTAGGCTCTGCATGATTCTTATATTGAACGTCATCCCAACTTTATCGAAGGCCCCTCACATGAAATAAGCATGGAGGGACTGACCTATCGAAACATCATCCCCACGTTCGGCGATAACTGTCTTAGTATCTCGCGCCAAAAATTTATTGAGACTACTCGCAAAGCAGCCGAGGTTATCTTCGGCCAAGGG
>CAMWTJ010000025.1 GCA_947177185.1 uncultured Porphyromonadaceae bacterium
CCGAAAAGCGAGTGCAAAGTTACACCCTTTCCGGCAAACCACCAAATATTTTCGCAACTATTTTTCAAGAAAATTTCGCACGAAAACACAAAGCACTGCTAACCACACCTTTGCACAACACACCCGAAAACCACCCCAAACCCACCCCGAAAACACCTCCCGAAACAAACATCAATATATGTACGCGCGCGAGAAAGCGGCCGCAGACGCTCCGACAACGCAGCGGCGGACGGAACCGTACGGAATATGTACGTTTTCGGACAGGAGTGGAAACACATGCTTGCTGATTTACTGTACTTTACGTTTTTGGCACGGAAAATGTAGATAATATAGTGCAAACTTTTGAAATCATCATCACCCTATGGACAGAGAGATACCCAAAAAAGAAATCAAACGCAGACGCCTAAAAAAACTGCTTAAACTGGGTTGCCTTGTGGCAGCAAACGTTGCAGTGGTGTTTGTGGCGTCGATCATGATGCGCAAATCTGTAAAGGAAAGCGCCATCTCAATATGCACCGTGGACCGCGGCACCATAGAAAGCACCGTGAGCGCCTCCGGCAAAGTGGCGCCGGCCTTCGAGGAAATCATAACATCTCCCATCGCATCGCGCATAGTAGAGGTGTACAGCAAGGCCGGCGACAGCGTAGCCTCGGGCACGCCGCTGCTGCGGCTCGACCTGCACAGCACGGAAACCGCGCTCAACAAGCTGCTCGACGAGATAGAAATGAAGCGCCACATGCTGGAGCAACAGCGGCTTAACAACGCTACAAGCGTAAGCGACCTTGAAATGCAGATAAAGGTAAAGGCCATGACAGTGGACCGCATGGCCGTGGAGCTGCGCAACGAGCAATATCTCGACAGCCTTGGCTCAGGAACCGGCGACAAGGTGCGACAGGTAGAACTCGCCTACCGCACCGGGCTGCTCGAACTTGAACAGATGCGCCAAAAACTCGCCAATGAACGCCGAGTGGCCGACGCAGACATGAAAGTGAAAAATCTGGAACTGAACATAAGCGACAAAAATCTGTCGGAAATGCGCCGTACGCTCGAGGACGCACGCATACGAGCGCCGCGCACCGCCACCCTCACATACATCAACGACCAGATAGGCCAAAAAGTGGCCGAGGGCGAAAAAATAGCCATCGTATCGGACCTTACCCATTTCAAAATAGAGGCCGAGGCCTCCGACGCTTACAGCGACCGCCTGCGCGTGGGCAGCAAAGCTATCGTGAAAATCGGGTCCGAGAAGCTGACCGGCGTCATCAGCAACGTGACGCCGCTGAGCAGCAATGGAGTAATCTCCTTTTCCGTACGCCTTGACGACGACAGCAACAAACGCCTGCGCTCGGGGCTTAAGACCGAAGTCTACGTGCTGTGCGACGTGATAGAAGATGTGGTGAGAATTGCCAACGGCTCATATTTCACAGGTCCGGGTAAATACGACATCTTCGTGCTCGACGGCGACAACAACCTGGTGCGCCGCAAGGTGCAGCTCGGCCAAAGCAATTTCGAATTCGTAGAAGTAATTTCGGGCCTCAGCCCCGGCGACAGAGCCGTCACAAGCGACATGAAAGATTACCGCAACAACGAAAAAATACGTCTGAAAAAATAACAAACAAAACCATATTACAAACAACAGGCTATGGCAATAATCGAACTTAAAGAGGTGAACAAAGTGTTCCGCACCGACGAGGTGGAAACGCAGGCATTGGAAAATGTGAACATCAGCATCGCCAAAGGCGAATTCGTAAGCATCATGGGCCCCTCGGGCTGCGGCAAGTCGACGCTTCTCAACATCATAGGCCTGCTCGACACACCCACATCGGGCACCGTGACCATCAACGGCACCATGGCAGCCAACATGAAAGACAGCGCAATGGCCGCGTTCCGCAACGCCAAGCTCGGATTTGTGTTTCAGAGCTTCCACCTGATCAATTCGCTTAACGTGCTCGACAACGTAGAGCTGCCGCTGCTTTACCGCCACGGACTGAGCGGCAGCGAGCGCACAGCGCGCGCCAAGGAGGTGCTGGAGCGCGTGGGCCTCAGCCACCGCATGTACCACCGCCCCTCGCAGCTCTCCGGCGGCCAGTGCCAGCGTGTGGCCATAGCACGCGCCTTAGCCGGCAATCCCGAGATAATACTCGCCGACGAACCCACCGGCAATCTCGACTCGCGCATGGGAGCCGAAGTGATGCAGCTGCTTGGCGAGCTCAACAGCCAGGACGGACGCACCATAGTGATGGTGACGCACAACGACGACCAGGCTGCGCTCACCGACCGCATCATACGCCTTTACGACGGACGCCAGGTGATGTAAACTCCACCCACCTCAAAAACAATCGATATGATAAAACAACTGATAAAACAGACACTCGCGCAACTGCGCAGCCAGCGCATGCTTACTGCCGTGAGCATAATCGGCTCGGCGTTGTCGATATTCCTTATAATGGTGGTGGTGATGCTGCATCAGGTGCAGGTGGCACCGTTCGCCCCCGTGAGCAACCGCCCGCGCATGCTCCATGCCGACTGGGCCAGCATGCAAGTGATCGATGCCCCTCAATATTGCAGCAATGGCCCCATCAGCGAAAAAACCGCCAAAAGCCAGTTCGGCAAACTCACCATACCTGAAGCCGTGACCATATGCAACAGCGAAACCCGGCCGGCCAATCTACAGGTGCCCGGAAGCAAATCCGTAGGCTCCGACTTGCGCGGCACCGACGAACAGTATTGGACCGTCTTCGATTTCACATTCATCGACGGAAAGCCTTACAACAAGGCCGACGTGGATTCCAAGCTCCATGTGGCCGTGATAGACCGCAGCACGGCGCGCCTGCTGTTCGGCACAGAAAAGGCTGCCGGCAGGGAATTTCTTATGAACTATGTGCCATACACCGTAGCGGGCGTCGTGCGCGACGTCAGCGTGCTTGCCGACGGCGCTTTCTCGCACGTATGGGTGCCATACACGTCGTTCGACCAGGGGGAATGGCTATCTAACTTAATGGGCAGTTTATGCGTGACTATACTTGCAAAAAGTCCTGACGATTTCGACGCCATACGCGCCGAGTACGAACGCAACGTGGCAGAATACAACAAGGAAATAAGCTCGACAGGATGGGAATTCATTACGCGCAACCGTCCGTACGACCAAGAAAAAAACGCGTCGGTCATAGCCGCCAATCTTGAGCCAGACGAAAAAGCCGACCGCCGCACGCGCTGGATCATATATGCCATACTGCTCATAGTGCCGGCCATTAATCTCAGCGGCATGACCGAAAGCCGCATGCGCCGGCGCGTAGAAGAGCTCGGTGTGCGCCGCGCTTTCGGCTGCACACGCGCGCAACTGCTGGCACAGCTATTCAGCGAAAACCTGCTCATCACCATACTGTCGGGACTTATCGGATGGCTTGCGAGCATCGGCTTCGCGTTTTTGTTCAGCAACTTTCTTTTTTCTCAGAGCTACAACACAGGCACTCAGCCGTTTATCGAGCTCAACATGCTTGTGCAGCCGTCCACGTTCGGGCTCGCCATACTGTTCTGCTTCATCCTTAACTTTCTCAGCAGCAGTTTTCCGGCCTGGAAAGCCTCTCGCGCCAACATCGTCAACGCCATCAACAAACATTAAACGCCATGAACCAGAAACTTTTCAAACAGATACGCGCCGAGTGGCGCAGCAACGTATGGCTGTGCGTTGAACTGCTCATTGTGAGCGTAGTGCTATGGTACATAGTCGATTTCTGTTATGTAATATACACTGTGAAACACCGTCCCCTCGGGTTCGACACCGAGCACTGCTACTCCGTGACGCTGGCCACCGTTGATACGTCGAGTCCGGAACATGAGCAGGGGCGCGACAACTGGGAAGATATCGCCGCCGACCGCACAGAACTTATCGAGCGCCTGCGCAGACGCCCCGAGGTGGAAGCTGCGGCATACAGCCATGTTTCTCACCCCTATCAGGGCAGCAACTCAGGAGGCGATTTCACCATCGACACGCTAAAAACCAGCGGCTACACCCTCATGCGCTTAATACAGCCGGATTTCCTGCGGGTGTTTCGCGTAGAGGGCGTCGACGGCGAAACGCCCGAAGAAATGGCCCAAATGATACAAGGACATTCTGCATTAGTGAGCGAGAACCTGTTCGACTACGATTTCGACATCAAAGACATGCGTCCGTTTGTAAACAAAGGCATCTACATGCCGGGCGACACTACGAACGCAATCCAGGTGCGCGGCGTCACAAAAACATTCCGCTACAACGATTACAAGCAAGGACAGATGAACCGATGCGTGTTTGTAAACATGGGATCGCTTGAGCATGCAAACGCCAACGAGCTCGTGGTGCGTGTGCGCGAAAACATGGACAAGGATTTCATTGACGCCCTGATGGCGGATGCTCCCACACAGTTCCACATCGGCAATCAATACATCTGCCGCGTGCAGTCTTTCGACAGCATCAAAGACAATATACTTCGCGGCGACAGAAGAATGGAGGCACAATACATCATAGGCCTGACGTTTCTGCTTATAAATATCTTTCTCGGGCTGCTGGGCACATTCTGGTTCCGCACGCAGCAACGAGTGGCAGATATCGCCGTGCGCATGGTCAACGGCGCCACACGCTCCGACATTTTCCGCCTGCTTGTGGGCGAGGGTCTGCTCCTGCTGTCCATCGTCACACCGATAGCCATCGCCATCGATGTCAACATAGCCCATCTCGAGTTCACGCAGTATCTGGAGGCGAAAGGCGGTGAGTTCCTGTCGGCCGGACGCATGATTCTGTGCAGCGGCATCGCCTACGCACTCATGGCTCTCATGATTGTGGCCGGTATATCCATTCCCGCACGCCGCGCCATGCGGATAGCACCCGCTGAAGCCCTGCGCGACGAATAAACACCTGTCATGCATATGAAGATACGCCCACTCGTTTCATTCCTGGCACTTTCGGCCGCGCTGTGCATCTCGGCCGAAACGCGCACCATCACCCTCGAAGAGGCCATAGCCGACGCTCGGCGCGGCAGCGTCGAGGCTGCCGTGGCACTCAACGAGCTCAAGGCTGCCTACTGGCAATACCGCACTTTTCGCGCCGACCTGCTCCCGGAAGTAAACTTCCAGGCCACCCTCCCGGCATATAGAAAAAACTACTCCACCTATCAGCTCGACGACGGTTCCTACACCTTCGTGCGCAACAACCTGCTGCAGATGTCGGGCGCCGTGTCCGTGGAGCAGAACATATGGCTGACGGGGGGCACACTGTCGCTCACCACATCGCTCGATTTCCTGAAGCAGCTCGACAGCGGAGGCTTCGACCGCTTCATGTCGGTGCCCGTGGCCCTCACGCTCAACCAGCCTATATTCGGCACCAACCACACCCGGTGGAACCGCCGCATAGAGCCGGTGCGCTACACCGAGGCGAAAGCGGCGTTTGTCAGCGCCACCGAGCAGGTAGCAATGCGTGCCGTGGACTATTTCTTCGCCCTGCTCATGGCACAGGAAAACCTTGCTGCCGCCGAACAGAACCACGCCAACTCGCTTAAGCTCTACGAAGTGGCGCAGGCCAAGCGACGCATGGGACAAATCAGCGAAAACGACCTGCTGCAGCTCGAGCTCAACCTGCTCACCGCCCGGTCGGTGCTCACCGATTCGGAAAGCGAGTGCCGCGCGGCCATGTTCACGCTCCGCTCGTTTCTCGGACTCGACGGCGACACCGACCTTGTGCCGGTGCTCCCCGACCACATCCCGGAGGCCGACGTGGCCTACGACGATGTGCTGCAGCGCGCGCTCGAGCGCAACTCCTTCGCAAGCAATATCCGCCGCCGGCAGCTCGAAGCCGACTACGAGGTAGCAAAGGCCAAAGGCGACATGCGCCAGATTTCACTCTTCGCCCAAATCGGCTACACCGGCACGTCCGATCGCCTGGCCGGGGCCTACAATCCCCTCAAAGACAACCAGGTGGTGGAGGTCGGATTCAAGATTCCGCTGCTCGACTGGGGCAAGCGGCGCGGAAAAGTGAAGGTGGCGCAGAGCAACCGCGAGGTGGTGCAGAGCCGGCTAAGACAGGAAGAAATGAATTTCCGGCAGGACATATTCCTGCTCGTGGAGCGTTTCAACAACCAGAAGCAGCAGCTCGCCATAGCCACACGCTCCGACACCATAGCGCAGCAGCGCTACAGCACCAACGTGGAAACCTTCCTGATAGGAAAAATCTCCACACTCGACCTCAACGACTCGCAGTCGCGAAAAGACACAGCCCGACGCGACTACATCAGTCAGCTGTTCCAGTACTGGTACTATTACTACCAGCTGCGCAGCCTCACACTGTGGGACTATGCCGACGGCAAAGGCATCGACGCCGACATCGAAGCCATTGTCAGAAAATGAGAGCCCGCCGCCCGGTTTAACAAAAATTGGGGAACGGCCCCCAAGGCGGGCGCCTCATTATTCCTGTTTGTTACCGATATTTTTGCTAGATTTGCCACATGATTCTTATCGCGGACGACGACAATTCCATACGCATCTCTCTGTCGATGCTGCTGCGCAAGGCAGGCTATGAGGTGAAAGCCGTGGGCACTCCGGCCGAGGCCATAGAGTGCGTGCGCGCCACTGCGCCGCAGCTCGTCATGCTCGACATGAATTTCACCCGCGCCACATCGGGCGACGAAGGCCTTACCCTTCTGCGCCAGATCAAGCTGTTCCGCCCCGACGTGCCCGTCATACTCATCACTGCCTGGGGCAGCATACCGCTTGCCGTGGAAGGCGTGCGCTCCGGCGCGTTCGATTTCATCACCAAGCCGTGGGACAACCACTCGCTGCTGCAGCGGGTGGCCACAGCCGTGAATCTCGCCGCGCGGCCCGACACCGACGCCGCCTTTGACCGCTCGCGCATCATCGGCAACAGTCCGGCGCTGATGCAGGTGCTCGACACCGTGCGGCGCGTGGCGGCCACCGACGCGCCCGTGCTGATAATGGGCGAAAACGGCACCGGCAAAGAACTAATAGCCGAAACCATCCACGCCAACAGCCGGCGTGCCGCCGCTCCGTTCGTGAAAGTCAACCTCGGCGGCATCTCGCGCTCGCTCTTCGAGAGCGAGATGTTCGGCCACAAAAAAGGTGCCTTCACAGGTGCGGCCGCCGACCGCGAAGGCCGCTTCGGACTTGCCGACAAAGGGTCCATCTTTCTCGACGAGATAGGCGAGCTCGACGCCAACTCGCAGGTGAAAATGCTGCGGGTGCTGCAGGAACACAGCTTTGAAATGCTCGGCGACACACGCACGCGCCATGTCGACATACGTGTCATATGCGCCACGAACGCCGACCTCGCCACCATGGTGGCCGAACGCACCTTCCGCGAGGACCTTTTCTACCGCATCAACCTCATCACCGTCACGCTGCCGCCGCTGAGGCAGCGCCCCTCCGACATAGCCCCGCTTGTAGACCATTTCGTCGAGCAGCACTGCCGGCAAAACGGCACGGCGCGTCCGCTGGTGGCCCCCGACGCCATAGATGCTCTGCGCCGCATGCCTTTCCCCGGCAACATCCGCGAGCTTAAAAATCTGGTGGAGCGCACACTGCTCATCACAAACAGCCCAAGGCTGCATGCCTCCGATTTCGAAGCAGCCGCGGCACTCACTCCCGGCGCTGTGCGCACGGCCACAACCGACGGAAGCCTCGACGCCCTCGAACGTGCCGCCGTGGAGGACGCGCTGCGCCGCAGCGGAGGCAATCTCTCGCAGGCCGCCGCGCTGCTCGGCATCACACGCCAGTCGCTCTACCGGCGCATGGAGAAACACAACATCAGGCCATGACCATCCACCGCGCCACACTCCGCCTCATCGTGCCGTCGCTGCTCATTGTGGCAGCATCGCTATGGCTCACGGCAATCTCCTTCCGCCACTCGGCCACGGCCTTCTACGTGGCGCAGGCCGTACTGCTGCTGTCGCTGCTGCTTCTGTGGGTGTTCTACCACCGCGCCGTAAGGCCGCTCAACACCATAGCCAACGGCATCAACCTGCTGCGCGAGCAGGATTTCAGCAGCCGCCTCGCCCGCGTAGGCCAGGCTGACGCCGACCGCATAGTGGAGATGTTCAACGACATGATGCAACGCCTCAAAAACGAGCGTCTGCACATACGCGAGCAGAACCACTTTCTCGACCTGCTCATAAACGCCTCGCCGATGGGCATCATAGTGCTCGGCCAGGACAGGGGCATATCGATGCTCAACAAAGCCGCCGCAGGCTTTCTCGGCCTGCAGCTGTCCGACGCCGCCGGCCGGACACTGGACTCCATCCCCGGTCCGCTCGCCGAGGCCATAGCCGGCCTGCCGCGCAACAGCACCAGCACTCTGCGCCTCAACAACGCCATGGTGTTCCGCTGCTCGCACCTGTCCTACATGGACCGCGGCTATGCCCACCCCTTCATGCTCATTGAGCGCCTCACCGACGAGGTGATGCGCGCCGAGCGCGAGGCCTACGAAAAAGTGATACGCATGATGGCCCATGAGGTCAACAACTCCATGGCCGGGATTAGCTCCATCATAGACACCTCAGTGGAAAGCATCGACGACACCGAGATATCCGAAGCGCTCCTGGCCTGCCGCCGCAGATGCGCGACAATGAGCGAGTTCATCTCCGCCTTTGCCGATGTGGTAAGAATACCCGAGCCCGCACTGGCGCCGACCGACATAAATCTGTTTCTGCACGATACGCTGCGGCTGCTCGAAAGCCTGTGCGCGGGCCGCGACATCAACATACGCATCGTGCACGCCCCGGCACCGGCCATGGCGCTTGCCGACACCGTGCTGCTGGAGCAGGTGCTGCTCAACCTTGTGAAAAACGCCGTGGAGAGCATCGGGCGCAAAGGCACCGTCACCATACGCACCGAAAGCGCGCCCGCAGCAATCGTCGTTGAAGACGACGGGCCGGGCATAGCCACCGACACACAGCAGAAAATCTTCACGCCCTTCTATTCGTCCAAGGCGACTGGCCGCGGCCTCGGACTGCTTTTTGTGAGCGAGGTGCTCAACCGCCACGGATGCACGTACTCCCTGCGCACGTGGCCCGACGGAATCACACGTTTCAGCGTGGTGTTTCCCGCCATGAGATAATCACTCCATAAACACAAAATACACCGCGGCCACAAGGCACACGAAAGCCGCCAGATGGTTCCAGTGCAGGCTCTCGCCCTTGAAAAACACCACCGTGAACATAGCGAAGACTATCAGCGCTATCGCCTCCTGCACCACCTTCAGCTGCACGAGCGAAAACGCGCCCCCGTTGGCCTGATAGCCGATTCTATTGGCGGGCACCATGAAACAGTATTCCAGCAGCGCCACGCCCCACGACACAAGTATCACCACAAGCAGCGGAGTGGACGCACTTATCACCTTCATTTCCTGAAGTTTAAGATGCCCATACCAGGCAAATGTCATAAACACATTGCTCACTACGAGCAGCAGTATTGTAAGCCAGCCGTTCATAAGCCAAGAAACAGTTTTAAAATTTTACGGGTGCAAAATTACTAAAAAACATCTTGCACTGTCCGTTCGGGCATCACCAAACCAATATTTTCAGCGAAAAACATGCTCTTTGCGGAAAAAGGCGTATCTTTGTAGCAGAAAACACCTAAATACACCTACATGAAATACGGCTATTTCGACGACAAGGCGCGCGAATATGTAATCACAGACCCGCGCACGCCATGGCCATGGATCAACTATCTGGGCAACAAAGATTTCTTCTCCCTGATCAGCAACACCGCCGGCGGCTACAGTTTCTACAAGGATGCAAAATTCCGGCGTATCACCCGCTACCGCTACAACGGCGTGCCCATGGACGCAGGCGGCCGGTATTTCTACATCAACGACGGAGGCACCGTATGGAATCCCGGATGGAAGCCCACCAAGACCCCCCTCGACGCCTACGAGTGCCGCCACGGCATGAACTACACCATAATCCGCGGCGAGAAAAACGGCCTTGAGGCCAAAGTGCTGTTCTTTGTGCCGCTCGGCGAGCATGCCGAAGTGACCAAGCTCACCCTGACCAACAAAACCGACGCCCCGAAGACCTTCAAGCTCTTCTCCTTCATAGAGTGGTGTCTGTGGAACGCCGCCACCGACATGGAAAATTTCCAGCGCAATTTCTCTACCGGCGAGGTGGAGATAGACGGCTCGGCCATATACCACAAGACCGAATACAAGGAGCGACGCAACCACTACGCGTTCTATAGCGTGAACGCGCCCGTCGACGGCTTCGATACCGACCGCGAAACGTTCGTAGGCCTTTACAACGGATTCCACGAGCCCGATGCAGTGCTCGAAGGCCGCCCGCGCAACTCCGTGGCCCACGGCTGGTCGCCCATCGCCTCGCACTATCTCGAAATCACACTGCAACCCGGCGAGAGCCGCGACCTCGTGTTCCTGCTCGGCTACATCGAGAACCCGCAGGACGAGAAATGGGAAAGCAAAGGCGTAATCAACAAAAAGCCCGCGCGCGAGCTGATGGCCCGCTTCGACTCCTCCGAAAAAGTGGACCGCGCCTTCGCCGAGCTCCGCAGCTACTGGGACAATCTGCTCGGACGCTTCACCGTAAGCTCCGGCGACGAACGCCTCGACCGCATGGTCAACATCTGGAACCAATACCAGTGCATGATCACCTTCTGCTTCTCACGCTCCGCATCGTTCTTCGAAAGCGGCATCGGCCGCGGCATGGGATTCCGCGACTCCAACCAGGACCTCGTGGGCTTCGTGCACCAGATTCCCGAACGCGCACGCGAACGAATCATCGACATAGCCTCCACACAGTTTCCCGACGGCGGATGCTACCACCAGTACCAGCCCCTTACCAAACGCGGCAACAACGACATCGGCGGCGGCTTCAACGACGACCCCATGTGGCTCATCTTCGGCACACTCGCCTACATCAAGGAAACTGGCGATTTCTCAATCCTTGACGAGCCCGTGCCCTTCGACAACATGCCCGGCTCCGAGGTAAGCCTCATGGAGCACCTGCGCGTGAGCTTCGACCACGTGGTGCGCAACCTCGGCCCCCACGGCCTCCCGCTCATAGGCCGCGCCGACTGGAACGACTGCCTCAACCTCAACTGCTTCTCGTCGGACCCCAACGAGTCCTTCCAGACCACCGAAAACAAAACCGAAGGCAGCCGCGCCGAATCGCTCATGATAGCCGGCCAGTTCGTGATCTACGGCCGCGACTACGCAGAGCTGTGCAGCCATCTCGGCCTCCACGACGAGGCACAGCGCGCCATGCGCCACGTCGACGCCATGACCGAAGCCGTAAAAGCCCACGGATGGGACGGCGACTGGTTCCTGCGCGCCTACGATTTCTATGGACGCCCCGTGGGCTCGCACACCAACAAGGAAGGACAAATATTCATCGAAAGCCAGGGCTGGTGCACCATGGCAGGAATCGGCCTTGAGGAAGGCCTTGTGGAAAAAGCCCTCGACAGTGTCAAGGAGCGCCTCGACTGCGAGCACGGCATCGTGCTCAACAATCCGGCCTTCACCGAATACGTGATGGAATACGGCGAAATCTCCACCTACCCCGCCGGCTACAAGGAAAATGCCGGAATATTCGCCCACAACAACCCCTGGGTGATTATCGGCGAAACAGTGCTCGGCCGCGGCGGCCGAGCCTGGGACTACTACCGCAAGATATGCCCCGCCTACCTTGAGGAAAAGAGCGACCTGCACAAAGTGGAGCCGTACGTCTACTGCCAAATGACCGCCGGCAAAGACGCCGCGCGCCCCGGCGAAGCCAAAAACTCATGGCTCACCGGCACCGCCGCTTGGAACTGGTATGCCATCACGCAGTTCATCTTCGGCATACGCCCCGATTTCGACGGTCTGCGCATCAACCCCTGCATACCCGCCGACTGGGACGGTTTCGAGGTGCGCCGCAACTTCCGCGGTGCCGACTACCACATCATAGTCCGCAACCCCGACCACAAGGAGAAGAGCGTGCGCCGGCTCGTGCTCAACGGCACCCCGCTCGAGGGCGACACCGTGCCTGCGCAGCCTGCCGGCACCGCCAACACCGTCGAGGTGACCCTCGGCTAAGACACCTACGCGAAATTTAAGGGCATGCATGTGATTTTCAAACTGTTTTTTACGGAAAAATTTTGCCGGATGGCGAAAAATGTTTAAATTTGCAGGCCATTACGAATACAGGCGCCTTACCAGCGCAGTAATTCCATCATCATCCGACAAATACAACCACAGATATGAAAAAAGACATTCATCCCTCCAACTACCGCGAAGTTGTGTTCAAAGACATGTCGAACGAAGAAATCTTCATCACCCGCTCGACTGTTGCAAGCCGCGAAACCATCGTTGTCGACGGCGTTGAATACCCCCTCGTGAAGCTCGAAATCACCAGCGCTTCGCACCCCTTCTTCACCGGCAAGCAGAAGCTCGTCGACACCGCAGGCCGCGTCGACAAGTTCATGAGCCGCTACGGCAACCGCAACAAGAAGTAAGCAACGCTCCGCGAGTTACAGAAGCAACAAGCGCCGCCCGGATTTTTCCGAGCGGCGCTTGAGCGTTTATGGTCCTGCGCGGTGTCAGTGCTTGCCGGTGCCGTGGCGCGCTATGGCGGCGGATTCGGCAGCCTCCACCTCCTGCTCCGTAGGCTCGTAGCCCGGAGCCCAATGCGACACCTCGTCGGGCATGCGGCCCTCTATCTGCCAGTCAAACGGATAAAAATGCGCGTCGGGGTTGCGCCACGAAGGCTTACGCAGCGCGTACACCACAAGCGGTATGGCCACAAACACAGCCACGCCCGCCACAATGATGCCCACATACACGGCGGGAGAGCCGGTGGAAATCTGCGACGGCGGCAGAAAACTCAGCACCAGCGCCAGCAGCGCGCCGGCCACGCCGAGGCCCACTACCAATGCCGCGCCCGCCTTGCCGCCGGGCACACGGAAACCGCGCCTGCGGCCGGGAGCTGTGCGGCGCAGACGCATGAAAGCGCCGTAAATCATCAGCACCATTATCAGGTATATGATAGTGGCCATCTGCGACATTATCTGATAGGCCGACTCCACCGTGGGGAGCACAATCAGCACCAGACACAGCAGCGATACAAAAGCGCCTTCCACCCACAGCAACGGCTTGTTCACACCGTTGGCGTTCACCTTCTGCATCGCACGCGGCAGATAGCCCGACTGGGCCACAGCCATCAGACCCGTGGCGGGACCTGTGACGAGAGCGCTTATCTGCCCCACCACGCCAAACATTATGAACAGCGCCATCACATTGCCCAGCCATCCAAGGCCGAAAGAGCCCCAAAGCCCCTTGTAGGCCACCAGCAGCGACTGCAGCAGATTGATATTGTCCGACGGCACCACGATGCCTATCACAAGAGTGCCCAGCGCATACACAGCCACTATGATGGCTATGGCCAGGAACACCGACTTGGGAAAGTCGCGCGCGGGGTTGCGCATATCGTTTATGTGCACGGCCTGAATCTCCATGCCGGCGTAAAACAGGAATATCGACGCCGCGAGCACCACTGTGCCCATATCGGAAAAATCAGGAAAAAACGACACGTGCGCCAGATAGTCGTGCTTGCCAAGCGCCACATACAGGATGCCGAGCAGTATGAGCGCCACACCGGGTATGATGGTGCCCACAGTGCCGCCATAGGTGCTGAGCACATTGGCCGAACGCTGTCCGCGGAACGCGTTGAACGTGGCCAGCCAGTACATCAGCATCGCCACCACGAGCGTATAGACCTTGTTCGATGCCAGCGCCGCGTCGAAGCTCTCGGGCCAGAATATATATGCCAGCGACGCCGCGCCGAACATCAGCACCGTGGGAAACCATATCACCACCGTCTGCCACTCGAGATACATGGCCGTCCAGCCCCAGCGCGGGCCGAACGCCTCGGACACCCATCGGTACAGGCCACCGCTCTTGGTGTAAGTCGAGGCCAGTTCGGCACACACCAGCGAGAAAGGCAGCAGAAACACCACCGCCGCCAGCAGATAGTAGAACACCGACTGCACGCCGTACTTGGCTTCCGACGGCAGTCCGCGCAGGCTGAGTATCGACGTGGTGATGAGCACCGCCATGGCGGCCATGGTGATGGTGCCGCCGGCTGTCGAAACTATTTTTCTGCGCCCGGAGGCTGTGGTGGCCGGCTCACGCGCGGCCGGATTTGTTTTGCTCATGTGATTTATGTGTATTATGTATGCGTATCTACAATGCAGGCGGAAGCGCCGTGCGCGTTCCGCCTGTATTGCGTGTGTTAAGGATTATTCGCCCACGGGATATGCTTCGGCTATCTTGGTGCCGGTGTTGTAGTGCACGCCCGGCTGCGCCGTCACGCTCACGTTGGACGCGCGTTCAAACACCATCACGATATCAGAGCCGCCGAACTGGAAATAGCTGATTTCCTCGCCCTTGCGCAGCGTGACGCCTTCTTCGGCCGTCACTACTATCGACGACACCTGTGCCATGCCCATGGGCAGGATGGCCACCTTGCCTATCTTGGACTGTATGACTATCAGACCACGCGTCTGCAGGAACTGGTAGCCGGCTTCGTCGAGCGCATTGAGCTTGCGGCGCACGATGTGTCTGCGTCCGCGCTCGTCGCCCTCGATGGGCACTGCTTCCACGGCCAGCCATGCCGCGCCCTGTATCACACGGGCCTCAAGCACCTTGCCGCCCACGGAGGCGTGCTGGCGGTGATAGTCGGTGGTGTTCAGGAACTGGTGCATCCATATGCCGCCGCGGAAATCGTCCTTATAGGCCGAGCCTTCGAGCAGCTCCTCGATGCTCCACTCCAGGCCCTTGATGTTGACCTGCGAGTCGGAGTTCACCTCCCACTGTCCGTCGTTGGTGGAGTCGGCCGGCGACACTATTATATGGTCGTCGTTCACAGCGGCCACGGGCCGGTAGCCCGGCTTGACACTGCGTGCGAAAAACTGGTTGAAGGTCTTCCATCCGCCCTTCGGCATCTCATAGTCGCTCATATTGTAGCGCGGCGAGTCGTAGTAGCTGCGCACGGCGTCGTCCGTAAGCGACTCCGGCGTGTCCATCCACATGCCCAGCGACACCACAAAGCGGCGCATCCACTCCGAGAGCGGAGTCAGCGGCGGCATCACATTGTCCTTGAGCTTCGAGGGCAGAATCGGAGTCTGCAGCTCCTTGACAGGGCTTTGGTCCAGCAGGAAATAAAACATTGTCACGTGGCGGTACACGACATCGCCCTCGGGGTCTTCCTTGGGCACCCAGTGCAGATTGCTCTCGCACCAGTCGAAATAGTCGTCGAGCGTCTTGATATCTTCATACTCCACCACGTTCAGTTCGTGCACGTGGTCGAGCGCTTTCTGGAATTTGTCTTTCCAGCCGTTTTTAGCAATCATGTCGATGAGCTCCTGCACCACCGGCGAATAAGTTTTTTCAGCCATTGTCTTATGGATTTTAGAGAGAGTTTGCTGTGACGCGTTCAAGGTTGCCACCTTTCATGCCCGTCACGACTATACAACACCACATTTTACATATTGGTTCAGAATCCGGCACGTGGCTTTATGTTTTAGCATTTGTTTGCAAATGCGGGAGAAAATCACTAATTTTGCGGCATAAAAACATACTTATATTCACTTTATTCACCATTCGTCACCTGCACAACCTATGAACATCATTATTTTCGACCCCCACCCTACTCGTGACAATCTCCTGCCCCTGACCTACACCCGGCCGGTGGGCGACCTGCGCGTGGGCATCACCACCATCGCAGAGAAATGGCAGCACATGCTTCCCGCCGATTACTCGTGGCAGACGGAGCCCTACCTCTGCGAGCTGTATCCCTGCCACGCCACTCCGGGCGCGCTCTACATAGCCGGCAACGTGCTGCCCGACCCGCAGCTCGTCAGGGCCGTGGCCGCGCTCGCCGAAGGCGAAGGCCTCTACTACAACAATGTGCTCATAGCGCGCCGCGGCAACGCTACCGAACGCCGCGACTACACCGCGCCCGTAATCACCATCGACCGCCTCTACCACATATTCATGCACAACGGCGAGGCCATACGCCGCGATTTCGAGATGCTCACCGCCGGACGCAGCTCGCAGCCTCTCAGCCCCACCGTGCAGGTGATAGGCCCCGCCGACCGCATCTTCGTGGAGGAAGGCGCTTCGCTCGAGTGCTGCATACTCAACACCACCACCGGCCCCATCTACATAGGCCGTCACGCCACCGTAATGGAAGGCTCGCTCGTGCGCGGACCTTTCGCCCTGGGCGAGCACGCCACCCTCAACATGGGCACCAAAGTGTATCCCGACACCACCGTGGGCCCGTGGTGCAAAGTGGGAGGAGAGCTCAACAACGCCGTGCTCCACAGCTTCAGCAACAAGGCCCACGACGGCTTCCTCGGCAACGCCGTCATAGGCCAGTGGTGCAACCTCGGCGCCGGCTGCGTGGCCTCCAACCTCAAAAACACCTACGACCTGATACGCCTCTGGAACTATCCCATGCGCCGCTTCGAGCGCACCGACCTCCAGTTCTGCGGCCTGATCATGGGCGACCACTCCAAAGCCGGCATCAACACCATGTTCAACACCGCCACCGTGGTGGGAGTAGGCTGCAACATCTTCGGCCCGGGACTGCCGCGCACGTTCATACCGTCGTTCTGCATGGGCAACGCTTCCGGCTTCACCGATGTGTCCATGGAGCAGTTCTTCGACACAGCATCGCGCATGATGGCGCGCCGCCACATCGAGCTCTCCGAGGCCGACAAGCGCGTGTTCCTCGCCGTGCGCGACGCCGCCGACGGCCTCTGAGGCACCACGCATAAGCATTGCACCAGCCTTCTGCCGGCATCGGCAGAGGGCTGGATTTTTTGTGCCAAATGACACATCGGCGCCGGCGCGGTTTCGCTATCTTTGCCGTACCGACAACCTAAATACCTGCCCCTATGAAACGTACTTTTTTCAACCTCGCTGCGGCGCTGCTGACGGCCGCTGTGTGCGCTTTCTGCGCCGACGCTAAAAAAGACGCCGACGACTACCGCATCATAGCCATCATGGCCGACGGCTCACGGATTGACGGCTACATAGCCTCCGGCCTCACAAACCACATGCGCCCGTTTGTGACATCGGTGAGCATCAGCCGGGAGTTCGACGGAGAGAAAGAAAAATACAATTCCGAACAAGTGGCCTCGGTGATATATCCGCCTTCGGAAAAAGACACCACGACGGTAGTATTCCACTCCATCAGGGTGCAGAGCAAACTCTCGCACCTCTGGAACAAAAATCCCAAACCCTACAAAAAACCCGTATTCCTCAGGCTCATATACAACGGCGAGAACATCAAAGGCTACGTGATGCCGATACTCGACCAGACCAACGGTCAGACCATGAGCGTCAGCCACTACACCTGGCGGTATTACTACCTGCGCAAGGGCGACGACGTGGCAAAAGCCTACTGGGACGATATCAACGGCATAATACCGGGCATGAAACGTGTGATGAAATTTTTCTTCCGCGACTTTCCCGAATTGCAGGACATGGTGGACGCCGGCGAGATAAAAGGAGGCGATTTCCGCGACAACCCGGCCATGGTGCTTCCGCTCATGGACCGTTGCATGGCTTCCGCCGCCGAATAGCCGGCAGCCTCCGCGGCGGCGGACGCAGCCCGCACAATGAGTAAAAACACGCCGCAGGCCGAATTATATAGGAAAAAATCACATAACGCATACATACCGACATGAAAAAGCAGATTTTGTTCCTGTTCGGCATTGCAGCCGCAGCGTTCGCCACCCGCGCCGAGGTGGTCACATATCCCGCCCCTGCCGAAGCCCGCCTCAACGGCAGTTTCGGAGTGCAGGTGCGCGCCGAGGGCGACTCCGTGTGGCGTCCTGTCGACGTCTACAACGTGATGGTCGACCAGGTGACAGGCAGCAGCCACAAGGTGGTAAACTCCTCCATGACATATTTCGATTTCGACGGTGCGGTAGAGGTGAAAGTCACCCCTCGCGGCCGCGACATACACTCCGTGAGCGTGCGCCCCACCTCCTACGGCATCCCCTACATCATGGAAGCCGACACCGCGATAGTGCTGAAGCTCGACCGCCCGCGCAAACTCTCCGTTGAGGTCAACGGCGACATCTTCGACAATCTCCAGCTCTTTGCCAACGGCATCGACGCCGACGCTCCCACCCCCCGCGCCCTCAAGAAACTGCGCAAGAACAAAGACTATATCTATTTCGGGCCAGGCTACCACCGCTTCGACACCCTGCAGGTGCGCTCGGGCCAGCACGTGCACATAGCCGGCGGAGCAGTGGTCGACGGCGTGATTGAGGTGAGCGACGCCCGCGACGTGCGCATCACCGGCCACGGCATGGTGTATCCCCACCGCAAGATGGGCCTGCGCGTGCAGCGCTCGGCCAATGTGAGCATCTCGGGCCCCTTCACCACACAGTGCGCCGTGGGCCAGTCGGACAGCGTGACCGTCGACAACGTGAAACTCATGAGCTACTACGGCTGGGGCGACGGCTTCAACGTGTTTGCGTCGAACAACATCAGCTACAACGACTGCTTCGCGCGCACGTCCGACGACTGCACCACCATCTACGCCACACGAAAGAACTACCAGGGCGGATGCCGCAACATACGCTTTGAAAACATGGTGCTGTGGGCCGACGTGGCCCACCCCGTGATGATCGGCCTCCACTCCGAAACCGAACGCTGCGAAACCATCGAGAACGCGCTCTACCGCAATATCGACGTGCTCGACATGAAAGAAAAGCAGATAGACTATCAGGGTGTGTTCGGCATATGCTGCGGCGACGACATCACCGTGCGCGACATACGCTTCGAGGACATCCGCGTCGAAAACTTCCGTCAGGGCAGACTTTTCGACATACGCATATGCTACAACCGCAAGTACTGCACCGCACCCGGCATGGCCATTGAAAACATCTATTTCAAAAACATCGAGTACAACGGCGACAACTCCGAACTGTCGATGATTATCGGCTACGACGACACACGCAAGGTGCGCGGCGTGCATTTCGAGAACCTCGTGATAAACGGCGAGAAAATACACGACAAGATGCCCGGAAAGCCCGGCTGGTACAAGACCGCCGACATGGCACGCATCTTCGTGGGTGAACATGTGGAAAACGTAACCTTCGAATAATGAAACGACTGCTTTTATGCCTCATGGCCGCAGCCACGCTGCTGCCGGCCGCCACAGCCAAAGAAGCCTGGACACCCGACGCGGGCGGCGGACGCTACCGCAACCCCGTGCTGCACGCCGACTACTCCGACCCCGACGCCGTGCGTGGCTCCGACGGATATTTCTACCTCACCGCCTCCAGTTTCGCCTCTACCCCGGGCCTGCCGGTGCTACGCAGCGCCGACCTCGTGAACTGGGAAATCATAGGCTACGCAATCGACGCACTCGAACCGCGCGCCTTCTACGACGCCGAACCGCGCCACGGCAAAGGCGTGTGGGCGCCGAGCATACGCGAGCACGACGGCAGATACTACATCTACTGGGGCGACCCCGATTTCGGCATCTTCATGGTGAGCGCCGCCGACCCCGCCGGCCCCTGGAGCGAGCCGGTGCTCGTGAAAGCCGGACGCGGCATGATTGACCCCACCCCGCTGTGGGATGACGACGGCCGCCTCTACCTCGTGCACGCATGGGCGGCGAGCCGATCGGGCTTCAACAGCGTGCTTACCATCTTCGAGCTCAGCGCCGACGGCACACGCCCCATATCGGAGCCGGTGCTGGTGGTCGACGGCAACGACGGCGTAAACCACACCATCGAAGGGCCCAAACTCTACAAGCGCAACGGCTGGTACTATATATTCGCGCCGGCCGGCGGCGTGGAGCAGGGATGGCAGCTGGCCATGCGCTCGCGCAATATCTACGGGCCGTATGAAACACGGCGCGTCATGGAGCAGGGCGACAGCCCCGTCAACGGCCCGCACCAGGGCGCGTGGGTGGACGACGCCGAAGGGCAGTCGTGGTTCCTGCATTTCCAGGACAAAGGCCCCTACGGTCGCGTGGTGCATCTGCAGCCCATGCGCTGGGCCGACGACTGGCCTGTGATAGGCGACGACCCTGACGGCGACGGCATCGGCAATCCCGTGCTGTCGTGGCGCAAGCCCGCCGCCTCGCATGCGAGCGCCGTCACGCAACCGGCCACAAGCGACCATTTCGACTCGGCGCAGCCGGGTCTGCAGTGGGAGTGGAGCGGCAATCCGGGTCTGGACTACGGTTTTCCCTCGGCCATGGGCTTTTACCGCCTCTACGGCTACCGCCAGACCGAAGGCTACCGCAACATGTGGAGCATACCCAACCTCATGCTCCAGAAATTTCCCGCTCCTGAATTCAAAGCCACTGCTCGCGTGCGCATATCGGCCAAGGCTGCGGCCGACGGCGCCGTGAGCGGTATCGTGGTCATGGGGCGCGACTACTCCACGCTGGGACTGCGCAAGGAAGCCGACGGATTCGTGCTTGTGCGCGCCACATGCACCGACGCCGAGGACGGCACATCTGAAGTCACACAAGACATAGCCACCATAGCGCCCACACGCACATATGCCGCGGGTCTGCATCCCAACTACGAGTGCGACATATGGCTGCGCGTGAGCGTCGACAAAAACGCAATGTGCCGCTTCAGCTACAGCACCGACGGACGCCGCTGGCACAACGCCGGCGAGCCATTCGCCGCGCGCGCCGGAAAGTGGATCGGGGCCAAGGTGGGCCTATACAGCAACGCTCCGGCCGGCACTGACCGAGGCTGGATGGACATCGACTCCTTCACTGTGGAAAAGTGACAGCTGCCTTAGCATCCCCTAAATATTCCCGGCAGCTTCACGCCACGCATCCTTGCCCAAGAAAAGGAGCCATTTAATCATTCAATAGCGACTATCATTGTTTTTTATCAGTGATAGCCGCTATTGTTTATGGTTATTGTTGACATAGTTCTACTCCGACACAGACGCGGGACGGTGTTCAATCGAGCGGAAATATGCGCGTTTATTCGTCTATTATAACCGCTTCTTCTACTATTTCAGGCTCAATATCCCGAATAAAGAGTTTGTTTATTAGAGGAATTGACATTGATGTTACCTCTATTGCACCTCCTTCGATAACATTGTTTAATGTGGGTGCCATAATAAAATCTCCATTGATTTCGGTGGCAATGGCCTTTAATAGATTCCGCGCGGTGAAGTCTTTGAAAGCCCGGGTGATTTCCGTAGGCTCGCCATTATCAAGCCGAAAACTGACAACGGGGATATTTCCATAGAGAGGTTCAATACGTACGGATGCCTCGGCAACATTGGCTTGGAATGTATCGGAAGTGTCTTTAATGCCAAATACAATGGTATCATCGTTTTGTAATCCGAGAAGCCATCCAAATGGACTTGGTAGAGATGTGCGGTGTATATATTTGCCGACCTTTACCAGCTGCTCCATCGTGCAGTTGCTTTGTTCATAAAGCAACGAACCATTGGCTAACTGAAAATTTTCGGATTCATTGATTAAACGCACGGCATTGCACATAGGCTCTAATAACTCCATAGTCGCACTACCTTGACTGACTACAGGAGTAAAAGCAACCGACCAATGCACGGCATATTTAGTATCTGAATCAACTTGCAACGTATCGGGTAAGTCTGTGAAATTTATCTTGGCTTGCAATGGGGCAAACGCAAATAATATCAGTAGTAATACAGCGAGTTTCTTCATGATCGTAAAAGGTTTTAGTTATGTGGGGGTGATAGACGCTTATTAATTATTGAACAAATGTTGAACGCCGCCTTTGGTAATAAAGCCATTGTTTAAAATTTCAAAAGCTTTTCGTCTATTGTAATTTTCAGAGAATGGAACACTTGACGCAGCGTTAATATGAACGAGCGGGTCTTCCTTTTTTATACTGGATAAATATATTTCAGTAAACTCGATTCCTCGATGTGGATAGAACGACAACCCGATTGCGAATTCCGCATCGTATTGGTAAAGGTTTGCCTTTACAAGCAATAGGCTGTCACGTTGTTCCTCATTTAGGCTGTCAATACTGACAATGATGAAATCGGTCTTTCCAATACATGAATATATTGAATCAGCAAGCTCTGTTTTAAGTGAATCGGCTATGCCATCATACTCTATTGAAATAGAAGCATACTTGAAATCAAGAGGATAGTCGATTTTCCTTGATGAGTAACTACACGCGTTAAGCATTACCACGATTACAAGTAACGACAAAATGAGCAACTGCTTATGATATTTATTTATCTCAACCATACGCAAAGTTAGTGAAAATCGGCGAAAAAGAAATAATAACTGAATTTTAGAGCCCGAACCGCACGCGCCGTTCGGGCGTTTTACTTTCAACAACCATAATCTCTCCCGACCTATGACCTACAAAGTAGACCGTATCGAGGGCGTAGGCGAATCATACGCCGCCCGCCTCGAAGAAGCCGGCATACGGACCACAGAGCAGCTGCTCGCTGCCTGCGGCACACCTGCCGGACGCAAGAAACTCGCCGAAGAAACCGGCATAAGCACCAAACTGCTCCTGCGATGGACCAACCACGCCGACCTAATGCGCATCAAAGGCGTGGCCGGACAGTTCGCCGAACTGCTCGAGGCCGCCGGCGTCGACACCGTCAAGGAATTCCGCCACCGCGTGGCCGCCAACCTGCAGCCGAAACTGGTGGAAGTAAACGAGGCCCGCAACCTCTGCAACCGCGTGCCGTCCTTGGCCGAGCTCGAAAAAATGATAGCTCAGGCCGCCGAACTCACTCCCGCCGTGAGCTACTGACCCTCGGCATGCACTACAGCACCGGCGGGGCGCGCGACGCAAGCATGTGCAAGCGGTTGCGCGCCCCGCCTCTGTATGCGCCCCCGGCTTGCGCATGCCGAATTATTTGTTTAGCTTTGCACACGCATTATGGACAAGAAGCTCTACATGTACTTTCCCGAAAACGACCTGGCGCTCGCGGCGGCCACGCCATCCTACACCGCGCCCGCGGCGGCCTTGCGGCTGCATCGCGCCGGCGAGGCGTTGCCCATATGGGAAGCCAGGCCCGGCGACAGGTTTGTGTGCTCGGGAATCAACGCCCGGTGGCTCGGACAGACTCTCGAAGCCTTCGGCATAGAGGATGTGGACGTGTACGACCACCACGCCACCGACCTTGAGGCAGCGCCGTGGGGATGGTCGGCGGCCTCGAGGCGTGCCATGGCCGACGCCGGCTACCCAATGGAACTCATGCCCGACGACGACGCGCTGGAGTTTCTGCGCGCGCTCTCGCACCGCCGAACCTCCATACGCCTGGCCGAGGCAGTGGCAGCGGCGCTGCCATTCGCCGTGACCGAAGCGGCCACGGAAGCGGCAGACACAGACCATGTGCGCGACTATCTGGCCATGCACGGCCATGTGATAGCGAAAGCGCCCTGGAGCAGCAGTGGGCGAGGCATAGTGCGCAGCCGCAATATGCCCGAGGATGTGTTTCTGCGGCAGGCCGAAGGCATAATCCGCCGCCAGGGCTCGGTGCTGCTGGAGCAGGAGTGGGACAAGGCTCTTGATTTCGCCCTGCTGTTTGAGGCCGACGGACAAGGCAAAGTGGAGCGACGCGGCGTGTCGGTGTTCGACACTACGCCACACGGCGGATACTGCGCCAACGTGCTCGCCGACCAGGACACACTCACCGCGCGCGTAGCCACCCTCGCCGGCCGCGAGCGCTTTGAAGCCGTGGCGGAGGCTGTGGCCGGAGCGCTTCCGGCCATAATCGGGCCATACCGCGGCCCGCTGGGCGTCGACATGCTCGTGTGTTCCGACGGCACCATCGACGCCGCCGTGGAGCTGAATCTGCGGCGCACCATGGGCTTCGTGGCTCTCGGATTCGCGCGCTATCTGGCTCCGGGCGCACAAGGGCGACTTACCGTGACAGCAGAGCCGACACCGCCGCCGGCACCGGCCGTGACCGACAGCTACGGACGCCTCGCCGGCGGCGTGTTCGACCTTACGCCGCCCGACCCGCATTTCGCGTTCCGGGCCGTAATCGACACGCCTCAAACACATTGAGAGAGAAAAAAACACCAAGGGAGTGAAAACCTTTTTTAAGTGCGCGTTGTTTGGATAATACAACACGACATAAGTCGCGACTACAGACAAACAGACACGCATATACTATTCACCCCCCAATAATCTCTCGATATGAAAAAAATCGCATTATTGCTTGCTGTAGCTATCAGCAGCGTTTCGCTATTCGCTCAGAACGTAAATAAGAACGAGCTCAAGCAGCTCAAGGCGTTCCTCGCACAGCCTGCCGTAGAAGCCGCCACCAATGCAGACGCGCTGAAGGTGACCGACAAAAACAACCCCGCCACATGGGAGGGCGTGACCGTGGAAAACGGCCATATCACAGCCATCGACTGGAAAGACAAGAAGCTCGCCGGCGTACTTGACCTCAGCGGCTTCAAAGCCCTCGCCAAAGTGGACGTGAGCCGCAACCGCCTCACAGGATTCACCGCCAAAGGCGACGGCGCACTCACCGAACTCAACGCCTCGCGCAACAAACTCACGGAATTCAGCGTGGAGTCCTGCCCGCAGCTCACCAAACTCGCAGTCAACAACAACCGCCTTACCGACATCGACCTCTCGGGGCTGCAGGTGCTGAAGACGCTCAATCTCAGCAACAACTATCTCGTGAGCCTCGACCTCAGCAATTCCGCAACGCTCGTGACGGCCAATGTGCTGGGCAACCATCTCGAACAGCTCAACGTGGCCAACTGCACAGAGCTGAAAAACCTCTACGCCGGCTACAACAAGCTCACCAGCCTCACACTCAGCGGTGTCAGCAAACTGGCCAACCTCAACGTCGACGACAATGAGATTTCAAACCTCATAGTCAGCAACCTGCCTTCGCTCAGCACCTTCCTCTGCACCGACAACAACATGAAGAATCTGGCCATGCGCGACTGCAAGGCGCTTCTCGACCTCGTGTGCTCCTACAACGACCTCACCTCGCTCAGCATCGAAGGCTGCCCGCAGCTGCTGTTCGTGGACTGCTCGTACAATGACCTGTCCACCCTCAACCTCAGCAACCAGACCTTCCTGCAGCGCCTGCTCTGCAACAACAACGAGCTCACCACGCTCGACGTAAGTTTCGACTCCAGCCTTACCTACATCAACTGCCGCTTCAACATGATTGTCGACTTCCGCACCATCGGATGTTCCAATCTCCAGCAGGTGGCATGCCGCTGGGGCGGATTCTAAACCGTCGTTCCGCATCCCGACACCCTACATATCGGGAGTCGCGACTCCGCCCGCCGGAGAAGCGACTCCCGATATTTTGTGCATTTGCATCAAAAACTTTTTAAGCACCGACAATTGTCAACTCAAAAAAAATCATAACTTTGCGTATCAGGCAATGGTATGCGAAATGGCCGGGAATCTCACAACTACATAACGGCGAAAGCCACAAACAAAGCATTGTAAGCTCCAACGTACTCGCTAAAAGGCCTTCTTGCTCCGGCAATCGGGCATAGTCCCGACAAGGGCGGCCTCGCATAGCTGCGCCGGAGTTTCTTTATATATATATGGAAATTATCTGTAACGCAAACAATACGCTCAAAGACGAGATGCTCAATTCGCAAGCATTATTCGTGGCAGCCTGACGTTTTCAAGAATTCTTACGGCCAGAGTAAGACCAATTTTCTAAAAAATGTGCATCGTGCATTATGAATTATAAATTTCAAAAACTGAGAATGACAAGCCGTGATGTGGTGGGCGGCAATGTGGAAAAGATAGCCGCGTTGTTTCCTCACTGCGTCGCCGAGCGGATAGACGAGAACGGCCACCCCGGACTTGCCATCGACTTCGACAAGCTCCGCGCGGAACTGTCGGACGATGTGCTCTGCGACGGCGAGGAGCGCTATCAGTTCACCTGGCCCGACAAGCGAGCTGCATCCCGTCTTGCCAACGAGCCGACTACTCTTACTCTGCGCCCTTGCCGCGAGGAATCTGTGAATTTCGACACAACCGAAAATCTATATATTGAGGGCGACAATCTCGATGTCCTCAAAGTACTTCGCGAAACTTACCTCGGTCGTGTAAAGATGATTTACATCGACCCTCCATACAACACCGGCAACGATTTCGTCTATAACGACGATTTCGCTCAGGGCAAGGAGGACTTCGAGCAAAACAGCGGCCTGTATGATGCAGAGGGCAACCAAACTATCGACCCCATGCAGCGCAACACCGAAGCCAACGGGCGATTTCACACCGATTGGCTCAACATGATATATCCTCGCCTTAAAGTCGCTCGCGACTTGCTTTCTGACGATGGTGTTATCTTTATCTCCATTGACGACAACGAGCTTGAGAATCTTCGCCGAATTTGCAATGAAATTTTTGGAGCCTCCAATTTCAGGAATACCATTTTAACACGCCGACGGGTTAAAAGTCTTAATTCACAATTTGCTGACAATGGTCTGCAAACGCTAAATGTAGGTTTTGAATACGTTCTTGTTTATGCAAAGTCAAAGTCTTTTGTAATGAAAGCTCTTCGGCAAAAAAAAGCAGTAGCAAAAACCGACGGACAATGGCAAGGATTTTGGAGTAACGCTGATAGACCAACCATGCGTTATGATGTCTTGGGGTTCACCCCTGCGACAGGGCAATGGCGCAGCTCAAAAGAAAAGGCTGATGTCGCTGTTGCGAACTACAAAAAATTCGTAGACGAGTTTTCTTCTTATATGACCTTAGAGGAGTATTCTGCAAAGACAGGAATTTCAGACTTCATAAAAAGAGATTTGGACGGCAAGGGCAAGAATGGAGGTGTATACCACTGGGTTCCGCCTACAGACTCAACTCTACGCACAAGTAACTGGACAGACATAGAAGTTTCTCAAATTATCAAAGAAATTGATTTACCATTTGACAATCCCAAGAATTGTGCATTAATAACAGAACTTATTAAACTGTCCGAATTTTCCAAAACTGATATTATCCTTGATTTCTTCAGTGGCAGCGCGACCACCGCACACGCTGTGATGAAGCTCAATGCCAAGGATAGAGGCCGCCGTAAGTTCATTATGGTGCAGCTTCCTGAAGTGACAGACGAAAAGAGCGAAGCGCGTAAGGCTGGCTATGCCAACATCTGCGAAATCGGCAAGGAGCGCATACGCCGTGCAGGAAAGAAAGTAAAGGCCGAAGCTGGCAAAGACACCGACGGCTTAGACACCGGCTTCCGTGTACTCAAACTCGACTCGTCGAACATGGAGGACGTGTTCTATACTCCCAAGACGTTTGACCCGGCTAAGCTCGACCGACTTGAGAATAACATCAAGGCGGACCAATCAGGCGAAGACCTGCTGTTCCAGATTATGCTCGACCTTGGCATCGAACTCTCTGCCAAGATTGAACGTAAGAAAATCGCAGGTAAGAAGGTATTCTCTGTCGATAATGATTACCTGCTCGCTTGTTTCGACACTGACGTTAACGAAACAACCATCGAGGAAATGGCGAAGCTGCTGCCGACGCACCTTGTGATTCGCGACGCATCTGCCGCCACCGACAATGTGCTCGACAACTTCGACCAAATCATCGAATCCTACTCGAACGAGAAGAAAATCACCACCCATATCCTCTAAGCCCTATGACACAAGCAGAATTTCAATCATATCGCTTCGACGCTCGCCATGAGCCGAGCGATGAACAGTTAGGTCAGCTGATGGAAAATGCCGCTGAAAAGGTAAGGGAAACCAACCGCGAGTCTGACGAAAAGTTTTTCGCCGAACTTCGTCGTGCAAGCGACGAGGCTAAAAAGCGTAGCGCAACACAATCCGACAACAAATGAGAAAGGACGGACACGCACCACTGCTTATTGTCATTGCTGGCCCCAACGGTTCAGGCAAGACTACCATAACCTCGGAGGTGCTTGCGAGCGAATGGCTCGAAGATGTCAAGGCGCAGCCTCTTTTCAGACTGCGCGACGGAGATTTAGGCAAACAGTATGTCGAATCGGTCCCTGAATGGGCTAAAAACATTTTGCCAAAATAGTGAAGTTTCAGTTTAAGATACAAAGGTATCAGACGGAGGCTGTCGAAGATACGGTGAATGTGTTCCGGGGGCAGCCGAAATGGGGCTCTAAGTACTACCGCCGCGATATTGGCAAGAATATAAAAGGAACGCTTTTCCCGGAAGACGAAGAAGCGGGCTACCGCAATGCCGATGTAGAACTTGATAAGAAGCAACTCCTCGCCAATATCCGTGAAACGCAGGTCAGAAACCAAATAGTGCCGAGCACCGCCCTTGCCTCCGGCCACGGCGTGGTGAATCTCGACATAGAGATGGAAACCGGCACGGGTAAGACCTACGTCTATATCAAGACGATGTTTGAACTCAACAAGCAGTACGGCTGGAGTAAATTCATCATTGTTGTGCCGAGCATCGCCATCCGCGAAGGCGTAGCAAAATCGTTCCGTATGCTCGAAGACCACTTTATGGAACATTACGGAAAGAAGGCACGTTGCTTCGTCTACAACAGCTCGAATCTCAATCAGCTCGACCAGTTTTCGCAGGACAGCGGCATATCGGTAATGATTATCAACACCCAGGCTTTTGCCGCGTCGCTCAAGGAGGGTGGCCGCTCCAAGGAGAGCCGCATCATATACTCAAAGAGCGATGACTTCGGATCACGCCGCCCGATTGACGTTATTGCCGCCAACCGCCCTATAATCATAATGGACGAGCCGCAGAAGATGGAGGGCGCTGCCACTCAGTCCGCTCTCGCCAAGTTCCAACCTCTGTTCGTGCTTAATTACTCGGCGACACACAAGACCAAACATGATACGATATATGCACTTGACGCCTACGACGCTTACCGCGAACAACTTGTAAAACGTATTCAGGTGCAGGGCATTGAGGTCAGGAATCTCAAAGGCACAAGCGGATATATGTATATCGACAGCATCGTGCTTTCGCCCAAGCGACCGCCTGAAGTACGCATCGAGCTGGAGCGCAAACGCGCCGACGGCTCTATTCGTCGCGAAGTGAAGAAGTTTGCCACGGGCGACTCTCTCCATGCTGCTACTGGGCTTGCACAGTATGAAGGCTATGTTATCTCCGAAATAAATCCTCGGGGCCGTGGCTACGTTACTTTTCTTAACGGCGCAACGATTTATTGCGGTGATGTCGTTGGCGACACCAACGAAGAAACGATGCAGCGCATCCAAATCCGACAGACCATCATAGCACACCTCACCAAAGAAAAAGAACTTTTCAGCCGTGGTATCAAATGCCTTTCTCTTTTCTTCATTGACGAAGTAAGCCACTATCGCCAATATGACGAGGACGGCAACG
>CAMWTJ010000026.1 GCA_947177185.1 uncultured Porphyromonadaceae bacterium
GCCAGTCGATGCTCTCGGCGTCGAGGTGGTTGGTGGGCTCGTCGAGCAGCAGCACGTCGGGCTGCTGGAGCAGCAGGCGGCACAGGGCCACACGGCGGCGCTCGCCGCCGCTGAGGGTGGCCACGGGCTGGTCGTCGGGCGGACACTGGAGTGCGTCCATGGCGCGCTCGAGCTTGCTGTCGATGTTCCACGCGTCGGCGGCGTCGAGCTTGTCCTGCAGCTCGGCCTGGCGTGCCAGCAGGGCGTCGAAGTCGGCGTCGGGGTCGGCGAAGGCTTCGTTCACTTTGTCGAACTCGGCGAGCATGTCCATGATAGGCTGCACGCCTTCGCGCACGATGTCGATGACGGTCTTGTCCGGGTCGAGCTTGGGGTCCTGCTCGAGATAGCCCACGGAGTAGCCGGGCGCGAACACCACCTCGCCCTGATATTCCTTGTCGATGCCGGCTATAATCTTCAGCAGCGACGACTTACCGGAACCGTTCAGACCGATAATGCCTATTTTAGCGCCGTAAAAAAACGATAGATAGATGTTTTTCAACACCTGCTTCTGCGGGGGGTAGATTTTGCTCACACCCACCATCGAAAAAATTATCTTCTTGTCGTCTGCCATATAGTGTGGATTATTTCTTGCGCGCGGCGAATCTCACGGGGTAGTCGACCCTTATCTTCGCGTTGGCTATGTTGTTCAGTTTGTTTTTGATGAGCTGTTTGCGTATGGGCGAGATGTGGTCCACGTAGAGCTTGCCCTCGAGGTGGTCGCACTCGTGCTGCACAATGCGCGCGAGGAATCCGTGCATCACCTCCTCGTGCGGCTCGAAATTCTCGTCGAGCCAGCGCAGGCGTATGTGCTCGGTGCGGCCCACGTTCTCGCTGAGTCCGGGCACGCTGAGGCATCCTTCGGGTCTTACGGTACGCTCGCCGTCGAGCACTTCGATTTCGGGGTTTACGAGCACCATCTTGCGTCCTTCGCACTCGGGGAAGGATTCGGCCACGGCCGAGGCGTCTATCACCACCAGGCGCTCGCTGAGGCCCACCTGCGGAGCGGCGAGGCCTACGCCTTCGGAGGCGTACATGGTTTCAAACATGTTGTCGACCAGTTCCTTCATGCCTTCGCGGCCGGGAGCCACTGGCTCGGCCGTCTTGCGCAGCACGGGATGGCCGAACAGATATACGGGTAGTTTCATTTTCTGTCGTTGTATGCTTTGCTTTGTAGATAATCGTTTAGTATGATTGTGGCTGAAATCTCGTCCACAAGCGCTTTGTCGCGGCGTGCCATGCGTCCGAGGCCGCCGTCGAGCATGGCCCGGTGGGCCATGGCCGAGGTGAAGCGTTCGTCGAAGAACACCACCGGCACCGGGGCCACCTCTTTCTGCAGGCGCCCTATGGCCGGGAGCAGCCAGCGCTGGCTCTCGCTGGGCTCTCCGCGCAGCGTGACGGGCAGGCCCACGACTATCTCATCGACCGGCTCGCGCTCCATGTAGGCTTTGACCCACGCGGTGAGTCCGGCCGTGGGGACTGTGCACAGGCCGTTGGCCACAATGCGCAGAGTGTCGGTCGCCGCCACTCCGCAGCGCTTGCGTCCGAAGTCTATAGATAGCAGGCGTCCCATGCTGCAAATTTACCACTTTTCCGCCACATAATCAAATCGCCGGGCGTGCCTTGTGCATTTGGTGGCGGCAGATTTGCGCGGATGTGGATTTTTTGGTAAATTGCGGCATGAAAAAGTATGTTCCGTCAGCTCCTGTAGCGCTGCCTCCGCGCACCGGCGCTCCCACACCCGAATTTCCGCCCGAGGCGCGCCGCCTCGTGGTGGTGGGCGCCAACGGCGCCGGTAAGACGCGTTTCGCCGCACGCATGGCGGCCGACCTGGGCGAGAGCGCCTTCTGCCTCTCGGCCCTTCACGCCCTGTATGGCGGCGCGGGCGCGCCCGACGGCATAGACCGGCTCTATGAAAGCCGCAGCGCCGCGGCCGACATGCTGCGCAGCGACATAAGCGGCGGCTTCGAGCGCACCATAGCCCTGCTGCTGGGAGAGGAAATGACGGCGCTGCTCAGGCGCAAGTTCGACGGCGGCGGCGCCGACGACGCCCCGGCAGCGCGCCCGACGCGCCTCGACCGCACGATAGCCGTGTGGCAGGAACTGTTTCCCGACAACCGCATCCTCGTCGAGGGAGCGAAGCTCCTGGCCGAGCGTCGCGACAGCCCCGGGGCTTACGCGGCGTCGAGGCTGAGCGACGGCGAGCGCGCCGTGCTCTACTACATAGGCGCCCTGCTGCTGGCGCCGCGTGCGGCGGTGGTGATGGTGGACTCGCCCGAGATATTCATGCACCCGGCGTCGATGGCCGCGCTGTGGAACAGGCTCGAGCAGCTGCGCCCCGACTGCAGGGTGGTGTACACCACGCACGACCTGGATTTCGCGGCGTCGCGCGGCGACGCCCACGTGGTGTGGGTGCGCGGCTACGACCCCGCCGCCGTGAGCTGGAGCTACGACGTGCTGCCGCCCGACAGCGGCTTCGGCCCGGAGATATACGCGGCGCTCATAGGCGCCCGCAAGCCCGTGCTTTTTGTGGAGGGCGACGGCATGCACAGCATCGACTCGAAGCTGTATCCGCTTGTGTTTCCTGACTATACGGTGCGCTCGCTGGGCAGCTGCAACAGGGTGATAGAGGCCGTGAGGAGCTTCAACGACCTGGCCGATTTCCACCACATGGCCGCTGCCGGCATAGTGGACCGCGACCGTCGCGACGCCCGCGAGGTGGAATACCTGCGTGCCCGCGGGGTGATGGTGCCCGAGGTGGCGGAGGTGGAAAATCTGTTCATGCTGCCCGAAGTGGTGCGCGCGCTGGCCGCATGGCAGGGCAAGGCCGACCCCGACAAGGCGCTGGCCGCGGTGAGGCGCGACATGCTGCGGCTGTGGGGCGCGCACATCGACGCCCAGGCGCTCGAGCATACGCGCCACCGCGTGAAAAGCATCGTGGAGCACCGTGTCGACTGCCGCTGCGACAGCATCGACAATTTCGAGCGGCACATCGACCGCCTTCGTTCCATTGCGTCGCCGCGCGAGGTCTACAACCGCCTGCGCTCCGAGTTCCGCGACATGCAGCGCGACGGCGACTATGAGGCCATACTGCGTGTGTTCAACCACAAGAGCATGCTGCAGCAGTGTCGCGTGGCCGAGCACTGCGGGCTGCGGCGCTCCGACCGCAATGCGGTGCCCGACGCCGTGCTGGCGATGCTGCGCGGCATATCGGCTCCCGCGCAGGCCGCGCGGGCGGCCATACGCGCCGCCTTTCCCGACCCCTCGGGGGCGGGGCGGGAGGCGTAGGTCAGCCTTTGGGTGCGGGAAATCCGAGTGCGCGCAGCGCCACGCGCAGGTCGGCGCGGCGGTCGCCCTGCACCAGCACCTCGCATGCGCGGGCCGAGCCGCCCGTGGCGAGGCGTTTCTTCAGTTTCGACGCGGTGTCGGCGGCCTGTGCTTCGGAGGCGAAGCCTGTGAGTATGGTGGCGGTCTTGCCGCCGCGTCCCTTCCGTTCGATGCTCATGGTGAGCACCGGCAGTTTTTCTGCCGGCTCGGGCTGTGCGGGCGTGTCGCTGCCCTGGGGAAGGTCGGGGTTGGAGGCCAGAAATGCTGCGAGGGCCTCGAGGCGGTTGTCGCTCATGGTTGATGTTGCAGTGAGTCGGGTTCGAGTGCTGATTCGTCTTCGTAGTCTATCACGTCGCCGGCGTGAGTGCCGCGGCACAGCTGTATGGCGAGTGCCATGAGCGGGCGCTTGTCGACGGGCATGGCGTGAATGAACGAGTCCACGGCCGCCGAATCCTTGGCCAGCGCGCGGCGTATGCACCGGGCGGCCATGGCTATGTCGGCCTCGTTGCCTATGCTGTCGTCGCCCACGGCGGCGTACACCATGGCCAGGCGGCAGAGCTCGGAGGCCGACAGGCTGGCGGTGTCGGCGCCGGCCACGATGCCGTCGGCGCTGCGCCGTGCGGCGTCGAGGCGTCCGTTGCTGAGGTTCAGTTCGGCGTCGTCGATGCGCTGTGTGGCAGGCGCGCCTCCGCAGGCCGCGAGCGTGAGTGCCGCGGCCAAGGCCATCAGGAGTGTTTTCATAGATTCTTTACGGTGTCGGCAAAGTGTATCATGCATACCGCGGCTTCGGCGGCTTCGCTGCCTTTGTTGCCGAGGCAGCCGCCTGCGCGGTCGAGTGCCTGCTGCTCGTTCTCGACGGTGAGCACGCCGAAAATCACGGGTGTGTCGCAGTCGGCGTTGAGTGCTGTGACGCCTTGCGTGACGCTTTGGCACACGTAGTCGAAATGCGGTGTGTCGCCGCGGATTACGCATCCGAACACGATCACGGCGTCGTACATGCTGGCCTCGATGAGCTGCGATGCGGCGAAGGTGAGCTCGACGGCGCCGGGCACGTCGTAGGTGTCGATGTCGTCGGCCTTGGCGCCTGCCGCCAGGAGTGTGGCCACGGCGCCGTCGCGCAGCGCGGCGGTGATGTGGCGGTTCCACTGTGCGGTGACTATGGCCACGCGTTTGCCTTCGGCCGAGGGTATGCCGCCCTGCGGGGCGGAGTGTGAGAGAGCTGTTGCCATTGTTAGTAGGGGTGGGATGATTGATGCGGATATATGTGTGGTCAGACCTCGCCTCGCGCGGCTGTGCCGAGATAGCCTCCGTGGTGGCGCTTGGCGTATTCCTGGCGCGTGAAGCCTATCTCGCGCATTACGTTGACCACGAGCACGTCGCCTATCACGGTCATTACGGTGGTGCTGGTGGTGGGTGTGAGTCCGAGCGTGCACACTTCGGGAGCCGCGCCTGTGGGCAGCACGGCGTCGGCGCGCTGCGCGAGCGGGCTGTCGGGCGCGCCGGTGATTACGATCACGGGCAGGCCCGCGTAGAGGCCTTCGGCGAGGTCCACGAGTTCGAGTATCTCGCGTGTCTTGCCGGAGTTGCTGATGAGCAGCAGCACGTCGTCGGGCGCGAGCACGCCGAGGTCGCCGTGCTGTGCCTCGCTGGGGTGCAGATACACGGCGGGTGTGCCTGTGGAGCAGAACGTGGTGGCTATGTTCATGGCTATCTGTCCGGCTTTGCCCATGCCTGAGGTTACGAGCTTGCCCCGCAGCGAGTGTGTGTGCCCGACGATTAGCTCTACGGCGCGCACGTAGTCGTCGGTCACCGGGATGGCGGCCACGGCTGCGCTTTCGGCGTCGAGTATGGCCCGCATGGAGCTGTGTATGGTGTCGGCGTTCATGCTTCGTAGGGTGTGGGGTCGGGTATGCCTGCGAGGGCCAGGGCCTCGCGGCGTTCGCGGCATGTGCCGCAGCGTCCGCAGTGTTTCTCGCGTCCGCAGTAGCAGCTGTAGGTGTGTGCGAAATCCACTCCGCAAGCAGCGCCGCGTGCGGCTATTTCGGCCTTGGAGAGGGCGGTGTAGGGTGCGAAGATGGTCACGTGGTCGTAGGTGCCTTCGCTGATGGCGCGGCTCATGGCGTCGACGAAGCCCGGGCGGCAGTCGGGGTAGATGGCGTGGTCGCCGCTGTGGTTGGCGAGCATCACGGTCTTCAGGCCCCGGCTTTCGGCGAGTCCGGCTGCTGCGGCGAGCATGATGCCGTTGCGGAAGGGCACCACGGTGGAGCGCATGTTGTCGTCGTCGTAGTCGCCTTCGGGTATGGCGTCGGCGCCGCTCAGCAGCGAGCTTTGGAAGAGGCGTCCTATGAAGTCCATCTTCACCTCCACGAGCTCTATGCCCAGGGCGCGGCAGTTGTGGCGTGCGCACTCTATTTCGCGTGCGTTGTGGTTGGAGCCGTAGTCGAAGGTCACGGCCAGGGCTATGCGTTCGGCGTATTCGTGCAGCATGGTGGTGGAGTCCATGCCTCCGCTGAGCACCATTATAGCGTCTTTCATACTGTAGTGCGGTGTGTATTATTTGTCGGGAAAGGCGGCGAGCATGCGCGCGGCGCGCAGCTGCCCGTGGGCTTCGTCGGCATAGCTGGCGAAGGGGTATATGCTTATGCCACCGCGCGGCGTGAAGAGTCCTTTGACTTCGAGGTAGCGCGGCTGCATGAGGCGCACGAGGTCTTTCATGATGATGTTGACGCAGTCTTCATGGAAGTCGCCGTGGTTGCGGAAGCTGAACAGGTACAGCTTCAGGCTCTTGCTTTCGACCATGCGCGGGCCGGGGATATAGCTGATGATGATTTCGGCAAAGTCGGGCTGGCCGGTCTTTGGGCACAGCGATGTGAACTCGGGGCATCGGAAGGTCACGAGGTAGTCGTTCTCGGGATGCTTGTTGGGGAAAGTTTCGAGCACTTCGGGAGCGTAGTCGGTGGGATATTTGGTGCCCTGGTTGCCCAGAAGGGTGCATCCTGCCAGTTCGTCGTTGTTTCTGCTCATGATAGTTGTAAACTCAAATTTTTAGCAAAAATAATACTTTTTTCTCTGACGCGCAAAAAAGAGCGCGTGCGCGAGGGCTTCAATACGGGAGATTTTTCGTAAATTTGCAGAGTTATGAGTCAATCCGCAGGCCGTTTGTATCTGTTTCCTGTGCCGATGGGCGATGTGAGCCCGTCGGAGGTGCTTCCCGCGCGCAACATCGAGCTGCTGCGCGGCATCCGCTGTTTTGTGGTCGAGAATGTGCGCTCGGCGCGCCGTTTTCTGCGCCGTGCGGTGCCTGATTTTCCTATCGACGAGTGCAGCTTCACGGAGCTGAGCGAGCACACGCCCTCGTCGGATGTGGCGGCTATGCTCGCCCCGGCGCTGGCCGGCACCGACATGGGTGTGGTGAGCGAGGCCGGCTGCCCGGCCGTGGCCGACCCCGGCAGCGAGCTGGTGGCCGCCGCCCACCGCGCCGGTGTGGAGGTGGTGCCCCTGGTGGGGCCGTCGAGCATCCTGCTGAGCCTTATGGCGAGCGGTTTCAACGGTCAGAATTTCGAGTTTCACGGCTATCTGCCCATCGAGGGCGAGGAGCGCCGCCGCACCCTGCAGCGGCTGGAGCGCGACGTGCGCGCCACGGGCCGCACACATATATTTATAGAAACGCCCTATCGCAACGCCCGCCTGCTCGAGGAGCTGACGCGCGTGCTCGCACCCGACACGCTGGTATGCGTGGCCTCTGATATCACGGGCCCCGGCGAGCGCATATGCACACTCCCGGCCGGCGAGTGGAAAAAACGCGGCGGCGCGCCCGGCAAGGTGCCCGCCATATACCTCATAGGCCGATGAAACGCTCGCGCCGCACCATACGCATCCCCGACGGCCATCCCGGCCTGTTCGACGCCGTGGAGGGCGCCGACGCCTCCGGCGTGGGCGGCGAGATAGTGGCGGCGGCCGTGGGACGCATCCGCGCTGCAGCCCGCGATGCCGACGACGACACTTTGGCTATGCCCGCCTCGGCCGCCTCGCGCAGCGAACGGCTGATGTTTGTGAGCTTCGGCAGCGGCAGTAGCGGCAACTGCGCTTATATAGGCACACGCACGGCCGGCGTGCTGATAGACGCCGGTGTGGACGCTCCCACGGTGCTGGAGCGCCTGCGCGCCAACGGTATAGACTTCGAGCGCAACGTGCGCGGCATAATACTCACCCACGACCACGGCGACCACGTGCGCGCGGCCTACACGCTGCTGCGCCGGCGCAGCGACAAGTGTCTGTGGGCCACGCCCAAGGCGCTGTCGGGCATACTGCGGCGCCACAACATATCGCGCCGCATCAAGGACTATCACCGCGCCATATACAAGGAACACGAGTTTTCGGCCGGGCCGCTGGCCATAACGCCTTTTGACACCAGCCACGACGGTACCGACAACGTGGGCTTCAGCATACGCCACGGCGCCGAGGTGTTCGTGGTGGCCACCGACATGGGCTACGCCACCGAGCGCGCCATGCACTACATGGCCTCGGCCACGGCGCTGATGATAGAGTCGAACTACGACGCGCGCATGCTCGCCACGGGCCGCTACCCGCAGTATCTGCAGGCGCGCATCCGCGGCGCGCAGGGGCATATGGACAACACCGACACGGCCGCACGCCTGACGGAGCTGTGGAAGCCGTCGATGCACCACGTGTTTCTCTGCCACCTGAGCCACGACAACAACACGCCCGAGCTGGCGCTGGCATCGGCGTGCACGGGCCTGCAGGCCGCCGGCGCGCGTGTGGGCTTCTCGGCGTCCGACCGCGACGCCACGGTGCTGCTTTCGGCCCTGCCGCGCTTCGAGGCGTCGCCGCTGTACATATTCTGAGCACGTCGCGCCCGGCTCCGCAGGCCGGTTCGGAGGCAGGTTATATTAAATTAGAGAAATTTTTCCTCAATTTGCATTTTAATAGAAAAATAGTTTGTAACTTTGCACTCGATAAACAAGCATCCGACGCTTGCGTAACCGAACATTCAAATATATCTCCATAATTAATCAACTGAAATGAGCAAAATCGAAGAAGTAAAGGCAGCTCGCCTGCCCGAAATCAAGAAGGCTCTCGAAGCCTACGGCATCAAAGGCACCACCGAGGTAGTCTACAACCCCTCGTACGACGAACTCTTCAAGGACGAAACCCTTCCCACCCTCGAAGGTTTCGAAAAAGGTGTTGAAACCGAACTCGGCGCCGTGAACGTAATGACGGGCGTTTACACCGGCCGCTCGCCCAAGGACAAATTCATCGTGCTCGACGAAAACTCCAAGGACACCGTATGGTGGACCACTCCCGAATATAAGAACGACAACAAGCCCGCTTCCGAAGAGGCCTGGAAAGAGGTGAAGACTCTGGCTATCGACGAGCTCAGCGGCAAGAAACTCTATGTAGTGGACGGCTTCTGCGGTGCCAACGCCGACACCCGCATGGCTGTGCGCTTCATCATGGAGGTGGCATGGCAGGCACACTTCGTGACCAACATGTTTATCCGCCCCACCGCTGAAGAACTCGCCGACTTCAAGCCCGACTTCATTGTCTACAACGCTTCGAAGGCAAAACTCACCAACTACAAGGAACTCGGCCTCAACAGCGAAACCGCAGTGGTGTTCAACATCACATCGCGCGAGCAGGTGATTATCAACACCTGGTACGGCGGCGAAATGAAGAAAGGCATGTTCTCCATGATGAACTACTTCCTTCCCCTCAAGGGCATCGCTTCCATGCACTGCTCGGCCAACACCGACATGAACGGCGAGAACACCGCCATCTTCTTCGGCCTCAGCGGCACCGGCAAGACCACCCTTTCCACCGACCCCAAGCGTCTGCTTATCGGCGACGACGAACACGGCTGGGACGACAAGGGCGTGTTCAACTTCGAAGGCGGCTGCTACGCCAAGGTTATCAACCTTGACAAGGAAAGCGAGCCCGATATTTACAACGCCATCCGTCGCGACGCTCTGCTGGAGAACGTGACCGTGGCTGCCGACGGCAAAATCGACTTCGCCGACAAGAGCGTGACCGAAAACACCCGCGTAAGCTACCCCATCGACCACATCAACAACATCGTGCGTCCCATCAGCGCAGGTCCCGCCGCCAAGAACGTGATCTTCCTGAGCGCCGACGCCTTCGGCGTGCTGCCCCCCGTTTCGATTCTCACCCCCGAGCAGACCAAGTACTACTTCCTGAGCGGCTTCACCGCCAAGCTCGCCGGCACCGAACGCGGCATCACCGAGCCCACTCCCACCTTCTCCGCTTGCTTCGGCCAGGCGTTCCTCGAACTCCACCCCACCAAGTACGCTGAAGAACTCGTCAAGAAGATGGAACAGAGCGGTGCGAAGGCTTACCTCGTGAACACCGGCTGGAACGGCACCGGCAAGCGTATCTCCATCCGCGACACCCGCGGCATCATCGACGCTATCCTCGACGGCGCCATCCTCTCCGCTCCCACCAAGAAGCTCCCCATCTTCGATTTCGAGATTCCCACCGAGCTGCCCGGCGTTGACCCCGCCATCCTCGACCCCCGCGACACCTACGCCAACCCCGAAGAGTGGACCGTCAAGGCCAAGGACCTCGCCGAACGCTTCATCAACAACTTCAAGAAATACGAAAACAACGCAGCCGGCAAGGCCCTCGTAGCCGCCGGTCCCCAGCTCTGATAGCCGCTCCGGCCGAGCCGGAACGGTGCTGATTCAGGCACGATAGAAAAAAGACGCGTCCCCGCTGCGGCAGGGCGCGTCTTTTTTTCGGTTTTTCTGACCTTTTTGAGTTAAATGCAGGGTGAAATTGGAGCAGTTTCGGATTTTTTAACTATATTTGGAGCGTAATTGCGCTACTGCGCCTATACAGAAAAACTTACAAACCAAATAAAGTCATAACCCCCTAACAAACTGTATGAAACTAAAACTGTTTCTTCTCATGCTGTTGGCATCTACGCTGTCGCTGACCGCGCAGACCACAAAGCTCTCGGGCATAGTGGTGAACAGCACTTCGGGAGCGCCCGTCCAAGGCGCCACCGTGCAGCTTAACGGCAAAACAATCGCCTCGGGATTCAACGGCGATTTCACTCTCGAAGGCATAGCCTCCGGCCCCGCGTACATCGTGGTAGTGGCCCCCGGCTATGAAAGCACCGGCATCGACGTGCAGGTGAACGGCGGCGAGCTCAACCTCGGCAACGTCAAGCTCACACCCGCCGTGGACAACGCCGTCGACGCATACTTCGCCGGCAACGACGACCTTATGTTCGACGAGGCTGTGCTCGACGACGAAGAAGGCGTAAGCCAGGGTGTGTCGTCGCTCACAGGCTCCAACGACAATATCTACTACAGCACGGCCAGCTACAACTTCGGCCCGATGTATTTCAACTACCGCGGCTACGACAGCCAGTACCAGACTGTCTACATCAACGGCATCAAGTTCAACGACCCCATCCGCGGACGTTTCAACTTCAACTCCCTGCTGGGCATGAGCTCGCGCGCGTTCCGCAACCGCACCAACACCGTGGGCCTCGCAGCCAGCACCTACGGCTTCGGCGACATAGGCGGCTCCACCAACTACAACACCGTGACCGACCTCTACGCCCCCGGCTTCAACGGCTCCGTGGCCTTCACCAACAGCAACTACATGCTGCGCGCCATGGCCACATACTCCTCCGGCATGAACAAGCACGGATGGGCCTACACCGTGAGCGCCATCGGACGCTACTCCAAGGAAGGCGTGCAGCCCGGCACCTTCTACAACTCGGCAGGCCTGTTCCTGAGCGTGGAAAAACTGCTCAACGACAACAACTCGCTCACCCTCACCGCCTTCGGAGGTCCCACGCAGCGTGCCACCGGCGGCGCCACCTACCAGGAGGTGTACGACCTCACCGGCGACAACCTCTACAACCCCTTCTGGGGATGGCAGGACGGCAAAAAACGCTCCAGCCGAATCACCGAAACATTTGACCCCACCGTGATTCTCAACTGGCTCTGGAAGAACAACAACACGACGCTCAACACCGCAGCCGCCGTGAAATGGACGCACTACACACGCAGCGCACTGCAGTATTTCAAGGCCAACGACCCCAACCCCACCTACTACCGCTACCTGCCCTCGTACTATCTGGACGACAACGACCAGCCCACCGAGCAGAGCGAGTACTACACCTGGCTCTGGCAGAACGACGACAGCTTCCGTCAGATCAACTGGGACAACCTCTACAGCATCAACCGTCTGAACAACATTCAGAACGAAAATGCATCCTACGAAAACCAGAAGGGCTCGAGCTACATACTCGAAAACCGCACCAACACACAGTTCCAGGCGCTCTTCAACAGCTACCTCAACACGCGCATCGACGACGCCGTGTCGGTGCAGGGCGGCGTGGACTTCAACTACACGAAGCAGAGCAACTACAAGACCATCCGCGACCTGCTCGGCGGTGAGTTCTGGCTCGACGTAGACCCCTTCTCCGACCGCGACATCACACTCGCTCCCGACAACCTGCAGAACGACCTCGACAACCCCAATCGCCGCGTGACCAAAGGCGACCGCTTCGGCTACGACTACGACTTCAACCTCGTGCAGACGGGCCTCTGGGCTCAGGCCGTGATTGACCTGCCCAAGTGGGACATCAACGTAGGCGCCAAGGTCAACTACACCACCTTCTACCGCGAAGGCTTCATGCGCAACGGACGCGCTCCCGAAGTGGGCGAATACGGCTCCAAAGGCAAGAGCAAAACCCTCGACTTCCTCACCGGCGCCGCCAAGGTGGGCTTCACCTACAAACTCAACGGACGCAACCAGTTCATGCTGCAGGCCGAATACGGCACCCGCGCACCTCTGGCCGACAACGTGTTCATCGCACCGCGCGTGAAAAACACCACCATACAGAACCCCGAGGCACAGCGCGATTTCAGCGCCGACCTCGCCTACGTATGGAACTACCGTCGCTTCCGCGGCACCATCTCGGCCTTCTACACGCTGATGGACAACGCCGTTGAGCGCACCGGCTTCTACGACGAAACCTACAACACCTACGCCATCTTCGCTCTCGAAGGCGTACGCCGCCAGTATACAGGCGTCGAGCTCGGCATGGCCTACAAGATCACGCCCAGCATCACGGCCTCCTTCGCCGGCACCTACGCGCGCTTCCAGTACAAGAACAACCCCATGGGCACACGCTCGTTTGAAAACGGCCTGCACCCCGACGCGCAAAACCGCGTTTACCTCAAGAACTACTACCTGGGCTCCACCCCGCAGAGCCAGTTCAACGTGGGCCTCGACTACGCCGCTCCCAAAAACTGGTTCTTCGGCGTCAACGGCACATGGCAGGGCGACGCCTACGTGAACCTCTCGCCGGCCTACCACGAGGCAATGCCCGGTCTGGCCACCATGTATCCCACCGAAAGCGAAATCCTGGCCAAAATCAAGGAACTCGCACATCAGGACAAACTCGACCCGCATTTCACGCTCAACCTGAGCATCGGCAAAGCCATCTATTTCCGCAACGGTCCGAGCCTCAATTTCAACCTCAACGTAAACAACGTGCTCAACAACCGCGACGTGGTCACCTACGCCTACCAGCAGGGACGCGTCGACACGAAGAACTACGACCGCAATGCCTACCCCAACCGCTACCAGTATGCGCAGGGCATCCGTCTGTTCCTCAATGTGGGCGTGCGCTTCTAATCCTGTCCCCTCTCACACATATATAATATAAGCAATGAAAAAAACGCTCTTATATATCGCAGCGGCCGCTCTCGGCGCCACAGCCCTCGGCGCTTGCGACGACGACATGGCTCTCCCCCCCATCGCCGAACCCGAATCGCAGTGGGTAGGACAGGAGAACACCACCGTCCGGCAGATCAAAGAACAGTACTGGCAGTCGTCCAACAACTACAACACTCCCGTCAACCTCACATCCGACGACCCCGACGCAGGCGTAGAGGTGATAGTGAAAGGACGCGTGATAAGTTCCGACGCCACCGGCAACCTCTACAACAACCTGGTGGTGCTCGGCGAAGACGGCTACGCCATGACCATCGCCGCCCGCTCGGCCAGCAGCAGCAAAAAGCTCGCCGACCAGTATCCCTACGGAGCCGAGGTCTACCTCAACCTCTCCGGCCTCAGCGTAGGCCGCTACGCAGGCCTTTTCCAGGTGGGAGCGCCCAGCGGCACCGAAATCACCTTCCTCAGCAACGACGTGCTCACAGAGCACCTGCAGGCCAACAGCATCGGCTACCCCTCGAAGGTCGACACCCTCACCGTCGACCTGGCCACTCTCACAGCCGCCAAAAGCAACGAGGCCGAGCTGCAGCGCTACATGAGCCTGCTCGTGCGCATCGACGGCGTGACCTTCCAGAACGCCGGCCAGCCCTTCGCCGCCACCGCCACTGAAAACCGCTACGTGACCGACGCCTCCGGCGCCCGCATCAACGTGCGCTGCAACAACCGCGCCACCTGGCACAACGACATCATACCCTCGGGCTCGGGCTCCGTGGTGGGCATACTCAGCTATTTCAACAACGACTGGCAGGTGATGATGCTCGACGCCGCAGGCTGCATAGGCTTCGACCCCGCCACCGCACCCGTTCCCACACCCGATGTCGACCCCGAAGGCGACGGCACCAAGGCTTCGCCCTACAACGTGACGGCCGCCCTGGCTGCCATAGCCGCAGGCCCCGCTTCCACCGAGGTCTACGTCAAAGGCACCATCGCCACCGTGAGCATCGACGTCAACTACGGCAACGCCACCTACGACATCGCCGACGTGGCCGGCGGCTCCACCCTCAAGGTGTTCCGCGGCTACTATTTCAACGGCGAACGCTTCACCTCCGAAGACCAGCTGGCCGTGGGTGCCGAAGTGGTGGTGTGCGGCGTGCTTGAAAACTACATGGGCAACACCCCCGAAATGAAGCAGGGCAACAAGCTCATCAGCTACAACGGACAGACCTCCGGCGGCGAAGACCCCACTCCCACGCCCCAGGGCGAAACCGTGTTCGGCGAAACGTTCCAGAACGGCAACCTCGGACAGTTTACCGTAGAGAACAAAATCGCCAACGCCTACAGCGGCTGGTACGCCAAGACCTCATCGCCCGCATGCGCCATGGCCAACTCCTACACCGACGGACAGAACCTTCCGGCCGAAAGCTGGCTCATCTCGCCCGCCATCGACCTGACAGGCTACACCGGCGCCGCCATGAGCGTGAAGGTGGGCTTCGGATGGTATATACCCGTCAAGGAAGAAGACTACTACGGCGTGTACGTGCGCGAAGGACAGGGCGACTGGACCGAGCTGCACCTCACCGTGTTCCCCGAAAAAGGCTCCGGCAACTGGACCTCTTTCGCCACCAACACGTTCGACCTCTCCGCCTTCGACGGCAAGAACATACAGGTGGCCTTCTGCTACAAGAACGACGGCAGCCAGAGCATAGCCTGGGAGCTGCAGGACCTCGTAGTCACCGCCTCCAAGTAAACACGTAAAAAAACAGTCCCAATCACACCATATATGAACAACATAAAATCATACATAAAGGGCACTGCTCTCGCGGCTGTCGCAGCACTGGGCTTCTCGGCCTGTCAGGACGATTTCGGCGACGTGAACGTGCCTGTGCCCGTGGCTACCATGGAGGCCAACTACACACTGGCCCAGGTCAAGGCACTCTACTGGCAGGATGATGCCAACTACGCCCAGACCGTGGGCGAGTGGGGCGAACTGCAGGACCATAAGGTCGACTCCGCAGCGGCCGTCAACACCACACTGCCCCGCCTCGAGGCCGGCAGCCACATCATAGTGAAAGGACGCGTGGTCAGCTCCGACGAAGCCGGCAACGTGTTCAAGAGCCTCATAATCTCCGACGGCACCGCCGCGCTCCCCTTCAGCATCAACCGCTACAACCTCTACCTCGACTACCGTCCCGGACAGGAAATAGTGGTGGACCTCACCGGCATGGACATAGGCAAGTACAACGGCTACATGCAGGTGGGCATGAAGGACTTCTACGAGGCCGGCAACGCCTGGGAAGTATCGTTCATGGCTCCTGAAACATTCACCCGCGGCGCCGAACTCAACGGTCTGCCCGAGGTGGACAAGGTGGACACGCTGCAGATCAACAGCTTCGACCAGCTGCCCGCCACACCCGCCGGCCTGCAGACCTACCAGGGCCGCCTCGTGCGCTTCAACAACGTAGAGTGGCAGAACGGCGGAGTGGAAACCTACTCCACCTACCACAGCAGCGGCGTGAGCCAGAACATAGTCGACGTCAACGGTCAGACTCTCGCCGCACGCACCAGCGGCTACTCCAATTTCTGGAACCAGACGCTGCCCACGGGCCGCGGCGACGTGGTGTGCATACTCGGCTACTACGGCTCGGCATGGCAGCTCACCCTCATCGACGGCGCCAGCAGCATGAATTTCGGCAATCCCACCACACAGCCCGGCACCGAATCCAACCCCTACAGCGTGGCCGAGGCAGTGGCCGCTGAAGCTGCAGGCACAGCCCCCGCAGGCCTGGTATGGGTGAAAGGCTACATCGTGGGCACCGTGGCTCCCGAGGTGGAAAACGTGGAAAGCAACGACGACATCGAGTGGGGCAGCGATCCCGTGCTGGCCAACACCGTGGTAATATCCTCCGACCCCCAGGGCAAGGACATCGCCGACGCTCTCGTGCTCGCTCTGCCCGCAGGCAGCGTGATGCGCGAATACGTCAACATCCAGGCGCATCCCGAAAACGTGGGCAAGGAGCTCGCCGTGCGCGGACGCCTTGAAACCTACATGGGCACCTTCGGCATCACCGGCAACACCGGCACCTCCGCCGAGTTCAAGCTCGAAGGCGTGGAGATAGGCTCCGGCATACCCGCCGGCGACGGCCAGCAGGCCACGCCCTTCAACCCCGCTCAGGTGATAGCCGCCAACCCCACCAGCACATCCTCCGCTCCCGAAGGCTACTCCTCCGTATGGGTCAAGGGCTACATCGTGGGCTCCATGCCTGCCGACGGCACCTACATCGACAAGACCATCTTCGGAGCCGCAGCCGAGCTTAAAACCAACATCGTTCTCGCTCCCACGGCCGACTGCACCGACGCTTCCAAGTGCATCGGCATACAGCTTCCCAACAACGACATCCGCGCCAAACTCAACCTCATGGACAACCCCGCCAACCTCGGCAAGGCTGTCAGCGTGCTCGGCGACGTGATGAAGTACTGCGGAGGCCCCGGCGTGAAAAACGTGACCAACTACGTGCTCGAAGGCGTCGTGACTCCCGACCCCGACCCCGTGACCGCCACTCTCTACAGCGAAACATGGCAGGACGGCTCGCTCGGCAAGTTCACCGTGGAAAACAAAATCGAAAGCGCCTGGAGCGGCTGGTACGCCAAGACCAACAGCACTCCCTACTGCGCCATGGCCAACAGCTACACCAACGGCAGCAACGTTGCCGCCGAAAGCTGGCTCATATCGCCCACTATCGGCCTGCAGGGCTGCAGCAATATCAGCATGAGCGTGAAGCAGGGCTTCGGCTTCTATTTCCCCACCGCGCAGGACGAGTATTTCACCGTGCTGGTACAGGTGGAAGGCGGCGAGTGGACTCCCCTCACCCTCACCAACTACCCCACAAAGGGCACCGGCAACTGGTCGAGCTCCTTCGCTGAAAACACCTTCGACTTCAACGCCTACGCAGGCAAGACCATCCGCGTGGCTTTCCGCTACATCAACGACGGCGCTACCAGCCGCGCATGGGAGCTGCAGGACTTTGCCATCAAAGGCGAAGGCAGCGCGGTCATAGGCGGCACTGTGACCCCCGACCCCACGCCTGACCCCGATCCCGACCCCACTCCCGATCCGGATCCCACGCCCGGCAGCGATGTCACGGTGCAGGCCTCTGACTTCACCATCAGCGGTTCCACCGGCACCGCCACAGAAGGCGCCTACACCCTCACCCTCGATAAATCCACCGGCACCACCAATCCTATGTACCATGCCGGCACCGGCGCCATCCGCCTCTACAACGGCGGCACGCTCACCGTCAAGGGTGCCGAAATGACCAAGATTGTGATTACGCTGGCCAGCGACGCCCGTTTCCGCTACACCACCTTTACGCCCAGCACCGGCACTATCGAGCCCGCACAGGCCGCCGGCGACACGAGCATCACATGGGTGGGCGACGCATCGGAAGTCACCTTCACCGTGGGTGCGCAGGCCACTATGGGCACCGACGGCGAATCGGCCAAGGGTCAGATACGCTTTACCGCTGTCGACATCACCGCGAAGTAAGAACCCGTTTCCCTACGATAGAAAATCGGCGACTCCACCCGGGGTCGCCGATTTTTCATTAAATGATGCAAAAAATCGCCTTCGGAGCGCGCGCGTTTGGCGATAATGTGGTAACTTTGAGAATCAAACCATCAGCATATGCAAGACACGCACCACATACACCCCGAAAACGACGAGCAGTACACGGGCCTCACCGTCAACAGCGGTGTGGCGCAGCCTCCGAGCGTCAATCCCTACGCGCAGCTGCGCCGCAAGCGCAAGCCGCTGCCGTCGGCCGGCGAGCTCGTGGAGGGCATACTGCGCGGCGATGTGACCATGCTCAGCCGGGCTGTCACGCTCGTGGAGAGCCTCTCGCCGGCCCACCAGGCCGTGGCGCAGGAGGTGATAGAAAAATGCCTGCCGCACAGCGGACGCTCGCGGCGCATAGGCATCACCGGCGTGCCCGGAGCGGGAAAAAGCACCAGCATCGATGTGTTCGGGCTGCACGTGCTGCAGCGCGGCGGCAAGCTCGCCGTGCTCGCCATCGATCCCTCGAGCGAGCGCACCAAAGGCTCGATACTCGGCGACAAGACCCGCATGGAAAAGCTCTCGCAGCACCACGGAGCCTTCATACGCCCCAGCCCCTCGGCGGGCAGCCTGGGCGGCGTGGCGCGCAAGACTCGCGAAACCATAGTGCTGTGCGAGGCCGCCGGCTACGACAATATCTTCGTCGAAACCGTGGGCGTGGGACAGAGCGAAACCGCCGTGCACTCCATGGTCGATTTCTTTTTGCTCATACAGCTCGCCGGCACCGGCGACGAGCTCCAGGGCATCAAGCGCGGCATCATGGAGATGGCCGACGGCATAGTGATAAACAAGGCCGACGGTGACAACATAGGCCCCGCACAGCTGGCGCAGGCTCAGTTCCGCAGCGCGCTGCACCTGTTTCCGGCCACCGAGAGCGGATGGAAGCCCGAGGTGCTCACCTACAGCGGCTACTACGAACTCGGCATAGCCGAGGTGTGGGACATGATAGACCGCTATTTCGCCTTCGTGGAAAGCAACGGATATTTCCTGCACAAGCGCCGCGAGCAGGCACGGTGGTGGATGCGCGAGAGCATCGACGAGGCCCTGCGCGGCAGTTTCTACAACGATGCCGGCGTGGAGCGCCTGCTCTCGCAGCTGGAGGCCGACGTGATGGCCGACCGCCGCAGCTCATTCACCGCCGCGCGCGAGGTGCTCGACTACTATTTCGCCTCCCTGCGCGCAGGCAGTGCGCCCACCGTATCGTGACATCAAAACATGTAGCGTAATGAAACACCTTAGAATACTCATCGCGGCCGTGCTCTCGCTCGGAATAGTGTGGGCGGCCGCCGCCGCGGGCCGCAAGGACGGCGAGCCTGCCATAAAGTTTGAGGAGCGCGCCCACGATTTCGGCGAAATAGGCGCCGAAGGCGGCAGCGTGAGCCATACGTTCGAATTCACAAACACGGGCACGGCGCCGCTGATAGTGGTGTCGGCCACGGCCAGCTGCGGATGCACGCGCCCCGAGTACACCACCGAACCTGTGCGTCCGGGCAAGAAAGGGCGCATCACGGTCACGTATCTGCCCTCAGGGCAGCCGCTGGGCGAGTTCAGCAAAACCATACGAGTGCGCACCAATGTGGGCAGCAAGCGCGAAACGCTGCGCATACAGGGCGTGATTATCCCCGGCACCAAACGCCCCGCCCGATAGGGCAGGGGCCTGAACGCCAAATGCGGAGTTGCCTCCCGGCATCTCCGCATTCGATAATAAACCAATCATTATCACATTTCTTGCAATGGAAAAAGTAATCTTGCTTTGTACTATTAGAACACGCTTCGGCGCGTTTGGTTCGGCAGGGCGGATTAAAATATTTCCGTTTAACGCATGTTAACTCATGTGTGCGGCGCTTTGGCACACGTCGGACCGTAAATTTGCAACATAATCAGAAAATTAACCAATAACGAATATATCCACCATGGCAAAGACCGAAAAAACCTCCAAGGCGGCAAAATCAAAAGCCGCCGACTCCAAAAGCACCGGCGACGCACGCCTCGACGCTCTTGCGGCCGCACTCGGCCAGATTGAGAAAAGCTATGGCCGCGGTGCCGTCATGAAGCTCGGCGACGATGCCATAGAGGACATCGAGGTAATACCCACCGGCTCCATAAGCCTCAACTATGCGCTCGGTGTGGGCGGCTACCCCCGCGGCCGCATCATCGAGATATTCGGCCCGGAATCGTCCGGCAAAACCACACTGGCCATCCACGCCATAGCCGAGGCGCAGAAGAAGGGCGGCATCGCGGCCATCATAGACGCCGAACACGCTTTCGACCGCTTTTACGCCCAGCAGCTCGGCGTCGACGTCAACAACCTGCTCATATCGCAGCCCGACAATGGCGAGCAGGCTCTTGAGATAGCCGAGCAGCTGATACGCTCGTCGGCACTCGACATACTGGTGGTCGACTCCGTGGCCGCGCTCACGCCGAAAAACGAAATCGAGGGCGAGATGGGCGACCGCAACGTGGGTCTGCAGGCACGACTGATGTCGCAGGCCATGCGCAAGCTCACGGGAGCCATAGCGCGCACCAACACCACGTGCATTTTCATCAACCAGCTGCGCGAGAAGATAGGCGTGATGTTCGGCCCGTCGGAAACCACCACCGGCGGCAATGCTCTGAAATTCTACTCGTCGGTGCGCATCGACATACGCTCGAGCAATACCATCAAGGACGGCGACGAGGTGTTCGGACGCCACACCAAGGTGAAAATCGTCAAGAACAAGGTGGCGCCTCCCTTCAAGCGTGCCGAGTTCGACATCATGTTCGGCGAGGGCATTTCGCGCTCCAGCGAAATCATTGACCTCGGCGTAGAGTACGATATAATCAAGAAAAGCGGCTCGTGGTTCAGCTACGACGGCGCCAAGCTCGCGCAGGGACGCGACGCCGCCATACGCACCGTGCGCGACAATCCCGAACTGGCCGACGAACTGGAGGCTAAAATCGTGGCCGCGATAGCCGAGGCCGACAAGAGCCCGGCGGCGCAGGCACGCCGCGCAGCCGCCAAGGACAAGGCGCCCGAGGCCGCCGCGCCCGCTGCCGCACCCGCGGCTTCCGCCGACGATGCCGACCTGTTCGACAGCACTCTGCCCGACGATTTCTCAATCGAGGAAGACCTGTAAAAACTATTTCCGGCCTCGCCCGCAATGCTGCGGGCGGGGCTGAATTACCAACTCACACTGCCATGAAAAAACTGCTTTCCGCGGCCCTGGCCGCGCTTTTCTGTGTGGCCGCACACGCCGCCGACGGCGATGCGCCACGTCGCTACGTCGACGCGCAGGACCTGCGAGTGATAAACAAAGGCTGGGACAACACCCTCCGTCCTTATACCCGCATACCGGCCTATCTGGCCGACAGCGTGCGGCCCGAGCTGTGGGAACGCTCGCAATGCTCGGCGGGCATCGCCGTGCGTTTCGCCACCGATTCCAAGAGCGTGGGCGTAAGGTACCGCCTGCTGTGGGACGGCCACATGCTGCACATGGCCGATACCGGCCTGAAGGGCACCGACCTCTACATTTTCGAGGGCGACTCGGTGTGGCGGCACGTCAACACCAACCGTCCGCGCGTCAACAACAAGGAGGAGAAGATGTGCGAGGCCACCTATGTGGAGCACCTCGACGGCGCCATGCACGAATACATGATATACCTGCCGCTCTACGACGGCGTGGAGCAGCTGTGGGTGGCTGTCGACAGCGGAGCCGTCATCACGCCCGGGCGCCCCGACCTCATCGACAGCAGGCGAAAGATTGTGGCCTACGGCACCAGCATCCTGCAGGGCGGATGCGCATCGCGGCCGGGCATGGCGGCCACCAACATCCTGTCGCGCGAGCTCAACGCCGAGGTGGTCAACATAGGCATCAGCGGCGAGGGCAAGATGGACGCATGCATGGCGCGCGCCATGGCCGAGATAGCCGATGTGGACCTGTATCTGATAGACCCCGTGCCTAACTGCACCGAAATGATGTGCGACACGCTCACCTACGGCTTCGTGCGCATACTGCGCGACGCGCGTCCCGACGTGCCGCTGGTGATGCTTGAGGGCCCGATTTACCCCTACACGCGCTACGACACCGGCTTCGGTGCCTACCTGGCCCGCAAGAACGCCGCTTTCCGTCGCGGCTTCGAGCGGCTGGCGTCCGAGCGCCCCGAGGGCATATACTACGTGGAGTCGGCAGGGCTCGACGGCCCCGAGGACGACGGAACCGTGGACGGCATACACCTCACCGACCTTGGCTTCAGGCATTACGCCGACCATCTGCGCCCCGTGCTGGCCGACATACTCTCCCGCCGCAGGTAGCGGCGCTCTTTCCGAAATATGCACAAGGCCCCGCCGGCAGTCAGTACCGGCGGGGCCTTGCGTGTGCGTGGCCGCGGACTCAGGGATGTGTCAGCAGCGCTGTGGCGAGTGCGGCTATGCCCTCGCCGCGCCCGGTGAAGCCGAGGCGTTCGGTGGTGGTGGCTTTTACCGACACGCGGTCTGTCGCGATGCCGAGGTCGGCCGCCACATTGGCCCGCATGGCCTCTATGTGGGGCAGCATACGGGGTTCCTGGGCCATGATGGTGATGTCGGCGTTGCTCACGGCGTAGCCGCGTTCGGCGGCCATGGCCACTACGGCGCGCAGCAGACGGCGCGAATCGGCGCCTTTCCATTGCGGGTCGGTGTCGGGAAAGTGGTAGCCGATGTCGCGCAGGGCCAGGGCGCCGAGTATGGCGTCGGCGAGCGCGTGCAGCGCCACGTCGGCGTCGCTGTGGCCGAGCAGGCCGCAGGAGTGGGGTATGTCGACGCCGCAGATTATGCATTTGCGCCCCTCGGTGAGGCGGTGTACGTCGAAACCGTTGCCAAGGCGTATGTCCATTGTCAGTGCGGGCTTATCGTTTTCCGAAAATATCCTTCAGGCCTTCCATGTCGAACGACAGGGAGAAGCGCAGCGTCTGGTCGAGCGGCGAGTTCTGCGCGGTGGCGAGCATATACGACGCGTCAAGGCGCAGGATGTTGAGCGCGAAGCCTGCGCCCACGGAGAAGTAGCTGCGTCCGCCTTTGAACTCGTTCTCGTAGTAGTAGCCTGCGCGGGCGAAGAACTGGTTGTTGTAGCTGTACTCGGCGCCGAGGCTGAAGCTGATTTCGCGCAGCTCTTCCTTGAAGCCGCCGGGAGCGTCGCTGAAGCTCTTGAAGATGCCCTTTATGCTCGACATGTCGCGCCAGTCTTGCAGGGCGTCATTGTAGGCCTGCTGTCCGTCGGGGGTGCCTATGTCGTAGTCGCTTTCGCGCGGGCGTGTGGGCACGAGCAGTTTGTTGAGGTCGAGTCCGAGCATCAGGTTGTGGTAGTCGGCCAGCGGGAAGGTGAAGCTCGTGCCGAGTTTGAGGTTGGTGGGCAGAAATGCCGGGTTGGCACCGTCCTGCAGATTCACTTTGGAGCCTATGTTGCTTATGTTCCATCCCCACGACCACTGGCACTCGTTGCGCCCGATGATGGGGTAGGTGGTGTAGTAGCCGGAGATGTCGGCCGAGAACGCCGATGCGCCGGTGCTGTTGTCGCCGGCATAACTGTCGCTGAATCCCAGGTCGGTGTAGCTGTAGCGGAACACCACGCCCATCGAGAATTTTTCGCTGAGTTTGCGCGAGTAGCCTATGTCGAAGGCCATTTCGTAGGGGTTCATGCTCTGCGCGGCGCCACCTATGGCCTCGTTGCTCACCACCTCACCGAGCGAAAAGTATCGCAGCGAGGCGCTGAGCGCCTGGTTGTCGCCGGATCCGAGCTTCCAGTAGCCGGCCACGTCGGCCAGGAAAATGTCGTTTACGAGCTTGCGCAGCCACGGGGTGTAGCTGAGCGATACCGACGCCGAGCTGTAGGCGAAGGCGTATTTCGACGGATTCCAGTATTGCGAGTACGCGTCGGGCTCGGTGGCGGCGCCGAGGTCGCCCATGCCGGCGCCGCGGGCGTCGGGAGCGATGTTGAGGGCCACAACGCCCGTCTGCACGGGGTTGAATTCGTTTTTCTGTGCCGTGGCTGCCGTGCTCGCGGCTGCCATGGCGACCGCGGCGATGCAGAAACTGCGTATTAGGGTATGCTTCATAACATATTACTAACGGCGTTCCGGCCAATTTATTGCGCCGCGTCCTGCGGAGCGCGCACCACCACTATCTCCACCGCTGCGGTGTGGCAGTGGCGCAGGCCTGCGCGTATGAGCGCGTAGGCGCGGTAAATGCCGTCGGGTACGGGATGGCCGTCGGCGTCGTCGAGCTCCCACACGCAGCTGCCGCGCAGCTGCCGCACGGTGTGCCCGGTGGCGTCTTCCACCATGATGCGCGTGTCGGCGCTGTCGCCGAGGTTGTGGTCCACGACGAGTGTGGCCTGTGTGCGCGCGGTGCTTTCTTCCGCGTCGATGTAGGCGGCCGGCGTGTCGGCGCACACGGTGAAGGCGAGTGTGCGTTCGGTCGTTTCGCCTACATTGTTGCTCGCCTCGAGTGTGACGGTGTGGCGGCCTTCCGCCAGGCCGCCGAACGGCATGGCGAATTCCACGGTGCCGTCGGGCGAGCGTGTGATGTAGCCTTCGATGTTGGAGGCCGACGTGACGCCGTCGAGGCTCACGCGCGACGAGCTGCGTAGCGGCGCCGTGTTCACGTTGATGCCCGTGGGCGGTTCGTGTATTGTGGCGTAGAGGGTGAAGTCGGAGGCCACGATGTCGCCGTCGGTGAAGTCGGGCGTGTCGATGTACATCCGCTCTATTTCGGGAGCGGAGGTGTCGGTGCCTGACAGGTCGGCCGGCAGTGCGGCCGTGGGCAGCTGGGCGAAATAGCCGTGGGCGGCGCGGCGCGCGCCCTCGCCTGATTCGTCGGCGTCGACGCATATGGAGAAATCGCGTCCGCCGTTGGTGAATTCGGGGATGAAGAACTCGGCGGCCCACTTTCCGCCACTTACGGTGGCGGTGGCGGCGGCCATGGTGCGGTTTGTGAACACTATTTCGGGATGCTCTTTCGCGTTGGCCGACACGTTCAGGATTGTGCCGTCGGTGCTCGTGTCGTGCACGGTGATGCGCGCGGTGCCGTCGAAAGTGGCGTCAGGTGTGCCGTCGCCGCCGTCCACGATGCCTTCGAGGCGCAGTGTCCGCCGGCTCTGCACGGGCACGAGGCCGGGCTCTTTGCCGTCGATGGCCGTGAGGCGCACGCCGGCGTCGGGTATGCTGAGGCGCACTGCCGGGTCGCCGCACAGGTTGTAGCATTTGGTGTTGAGCCGCGCCTGCGAGCCGGGATTTTCCTTGAGCATGTCGTTCATGCCGTCGCGGAATATGTCGCCTATGGTGGTGCCGGGGGTGGCCGCGGCGTAGCGTTTCACAAGACACTGCGTGAGCTGGTGGTTGAGGTTGGAGTACACCAGCCGGCACGCGGCTACGGTGGCTATGGCGCCGCCGCCGCGCTTGGCGAGCATCGTTTCGGCGAGGGTGGTGTAGGGCAGGTCGACGCAGAAGGCCTGGCATGTGCCCAGTATGGCGAGCGGAGCCACATTGTAGTTGAGGCTGGAGGCTATGGCCGTGGTGTATATGCCGCCTATGTTGAGTCCGCCTACGGAATGGCCGTAGTAGGTGAACAGGCCACGCCCTTCGGCCAGATTCTCCACCAGGCGGTTGTAGGCCTCCACGGGCTTGCCGTTGGTAGAGGCGTAGGCTATCTGGGGCAGACGTTTCACGACGAATCCCCGGCCGGCGTTCTCAAGGTCTTCGGCCAGTTCTTCGGCATAGAGATAGTGCTCGTAGGCGTCGCCGGAGCCGCTCGCTATCAGCGTCTGCGCGAAGGAGCCCGCGTCGGGCGGGTTTTCGATATAGTCCATGATGTGCGCCACCATCGACTCGGCCTGCGCCTCGGTTTCGGCGGGTATGCGTCCCACGCTCACCGTCATTTGCGCGCCGTGGTTGTCGAGAAAGCTGAAATCGTCCAGGCAGCCCACAAACACGTCCGACGCATAGGCCGTGGTGGTAGAGGCGCGTCCCGCGGGCACCGCACACTCGTAGATGGCTATGGTTTCGGTGGCCGCGGCGCCGGTGATGCCGCGGTGGTCCCATCGCGCCGGGCCCAGCAGCAGTATGTGGCGCAGTGTCTGCGGGTCGCGGTCGTGCAGCATCCTGGCCAGGCGGCGGTAGGCCATAGGCGTGTTCACGCCCGACGAGAATTCGTTGAGCACCTGCTCGTTCAGGAATATGCCGGTGCTTATGCCGTCGACGCGTTCGTGGGCCTCGGCGAGCATGCGCGCGTAGGGCTCGAGCGCGGCGGTGGTGATTATGGCCAGTTCGGGTGTGGGAGCGGCGTGGATGTTCTGCGACGCCACCGTGCCGGCGTATTCGGGCACGGGATGCTGCATCGCGGTGTCAAACAGTATGAAGCGTCCCGGTGTGGCGCGGGCGTAGCTCTCGGGCATCGTGGCCAGTGCCGTGCCGTCGGGCTGCAGGGCCATTTCGAGCGGGCGCACGGCGGCGGGGTCGCTTACGTCCCAGAGCTGCTGCGCCGGGGTGGCGTCGGCAATGCGCACGGCGCGTCCGGCCACGCTCGTGGCATACTGCATGATGAGCTGCGACTCGCCGTCGCGCAGGCGGTTGAGGCGCGGATACACCAGCGCGTAGCGGTCCATCAGATAGGTGAATCTGGCTGCTGCCGCGGGCTTGCCGATGGCCACGCTGCCTTCCATGTCCGCGGGGTCGGTGTTGGCCGGGAAGGTGATGCTGCCGCTCATGCTTATGTAGTCGTCGGCGTTGTAGCGCGAGGGCGACGCGCAGCTGTGGCGCAGGCCCTGAAGCTGTGCGAGGGCGCCGCGCATGGTGTGGGTGGTCTGGCGCGAGTCTATGTCGCCGGCTCCCTGGGCGGCGTAGCAGCTGTATGTCAGCAGCGGCTGGCGCGTGGCGCCGGTGTTTGTTTCCGAGGCCGTGAGGTCGGGGAAGGCTATGTCTATCACATAGGGGTCGGCGGCGGTGAAATCGCGGTCGCAGAACAGCGCGCCCATGCTGATGGGCGACATGTTGTCGCGGTCGGTGGCGTCGACGTGCATGTGGCCGGTGTATACGGTTGCGTCTTCTTCGGGCGCGTCGGGTGCCACCACGGCTTCCGGCGCGGGCGTGCCGTCGTCGTAGCCCAGAAAGTAGCAGCCGTGGCTGCTGTAGATGTTTCGGCGCCAGTGCGTGCCGTTTTCGCTCGTAGTGCTTTCGGTGGCCGATGTGGTGCGCAGGTCGAAGCGCATGTCGGCGTCGGCGTAAAACAGCAGTCTGCCGTCGGAGGCTATGGTGCTCAGCGTGGGCTGTATGTCGTCGGTGCCGGCGCCTATGCGCTCCAGGGCGAGGGCGGTTCCGCCATAGCCGTACACGCGCACGCGTTCGGGCTCGTCGAATCCCCACTCGCGCAGCTGTTCGGCCGATATCTGGTGTATGCCTTCGCCGCTCACCCGTATCTTCACCCAGTGGCCGTCGGCCAGGCGCGACTGCGCGGCGTATTCGGCGGCCGTGCCGGGCAGCATGCTGCCGTGGAGGGTGAGGAGGGAGAGGAGGAGGAGTCGGAGGTTCATGCAGTGCGTGTGTGTGTCGTGGTTTATCTTATTTTAAGCCGCAGGGTCGGAGTTCCGTTCAGCAGTATCTCCGATTTGCCGCCGGGAGCAAGCGTGGCTTCGGTGTGCAGGGATGTCGCCACGAGTATGTCGCCCGTCTTGAAGGTGGTGCGCGCGCTTATTCCCGAAAGCATGCGCTCAAACACGCCCGCGGTGTTCCACTCAATGCGGCTGCCGTCGGGCATGCCCACCTCCCATATGCCGTTGTCGGGCAGCGCTTGCCATATGTCCACGGCGAGGGCCGCGTCGGCTATCAGGTCGGTTTCGTCGGGTTGGATTCTGCCGCCGCGTGTGCGCAGCGCCACCACGGTGGCGGCGTCGAAATATCGCGCGGCGAAGCGTTCGCCTATGGCCAGCCCGAGCCGCGATATGCGCACGGCCGGCATCAGCAGCATGTGTGCCTGCTGCTCGTCTTCTTCCAGAAACAGCGGCCGGCCGCCCAGCAGCAGCGCTGAGTCAGGCACCTGGCGTATGGACTGCGCTCCGCGGAGTCCGGCTGTGGCGAGCAGTGTCTTCATTCTTTTGTGCGCGATTGCGAGTCGAGGCGGTTGTACATCACTGCCAGGTGTGAATAAATAGATGTGTTTGTGATCACTATTCCTTCCGGCACGCGTATGCGGAAAGGCGTGAAATTCCATATGGCGCGTATGCCGGCGTCTATGAGCCTGTCGGCCGTTTCCTGAGCCTGCGATGCGGGCACTGCCACTATGCCTATGGTGATGTCGTGCTCATCAATGAGCTCGCGCAGCGATTCGTAGCCGAAAATCACTATTCCGCCTGCGCGCGTGCCCACCAGGTTGGGATTTGTGTCTATGCCTGCCACTATGTTCAGGCCATAACGCTGCAGGCCGCGGTCTTGAATCAGGGCGCCTCCGAGGCTGCCCACGCCGGCTATCACGGCGTTGTGGCCCGACGAGAATCCGAGAAAATCTCTCAGCTCCCGCTCGAGGGCGGCCACCTCGTAGCCTATCCTTGTCTTGCCACGCACGCCCAGATGCGACAAATCTTTCGCTATCTGCGAGGCGTCCACGCCTATGGCGTCGGCTATACCGCGCGACGACACATACTCCACGTCGTCGCGCCGCAGCATCACCACATAGGCCAGATACCACGGCAAGCGGCGCAGGGTGGGCTCGGGCAACCAGCCGCGCGACTCTGCATATATGGCTTGCGTGTTGTTCATGCGGATGCAAAATTACGAAAAATCCACAATTCGGCAAAATTCATTCTCGCGCGCGTACATATATAGATGTTTGTTTCGGGAGGTGTTTTTGGGGTGGGTTTGGGGTGGTTTTCGGGTGTGTGGCGCAAGGGCGTGGTTAGCAGTGTTTTGTGTTTTCGGGTGAAATTTTCTTGAAAAATAGTGGCGAAAATATTTGGTGGTTTGCCGGAAAGGGTGTAACTTTGCACTCGCTTTTCGG
>CAMWTJ010000027.1 GCA_947177185.1 uncultured Porphyromonadaceae bacterium
CCTTGCTCTTGCCGGTGAGCTTGTAGGACAGACCCACTATCTCGGTGGCAGGCACGGGACGCTCGGCGTATTTGATGGTGATGCTCTTGATTTGCATGGTTTTGGCGGGCTCAAACTTGACGCTGGATACCGTCAGGTCGCCGGCCGACCATTTGCCGTTTGCGAATGTGCCGCAGTTGGGGCCAACATTGGAAGACAGGGTGGTGTTTGTGCCTTCAAATATGATTTCAGTGATGTAGTGGGTTTCGGGCACGGAGATGGTGAGGCTGCTGGTGGTCTGTACGCGCAGAGTTTTGTCGTTATTCCAGTAGCGGTACTTTTCGCCAGCGAGGTTGATTTTTACGATACCTTCAGTGAGTTCGCTCACGGGGTTCTCTACGTCTACCTCAAACAGGTTGCTGTTTGTCTGGGGAGTCAGACCGTAGCTGCTGCCGTTTTCGCCGGAGAACTGGAATGTGGCTTCACGCTTTTCGGCCACGGTGACGGTGCGGGTGATGCTGTTTTCGATTTCGCCTTCCTTGCCGGTCACGTAGGTGTAGACAACGAATTTGAGCTCGGTGCCGATTTCTTCGGCGATGGTGTAGGATGTGCCTTCAATGGCTGTGCCGTTCACGGTCCATGCGAGGCGTTCGGCGCCGTTGGCGTCGACGGTCACCACGTAGCCGGGGTAAACCTCGGTCTGTTCGGTCGTGAGGCTGATTTTGGCTGCAGGAGCGGCTGTGGGATATTCGGCCGTGAAGATGTACACGGCTTCGGTGCGCTCGCCCGTCATGTTGGTAGCTTCGATGTGGAATTCGCAGTCGTCGGTGATGGTGGTGGTGTATGTGCCGTCGGCGCCGAAGGTGATTTCGTCGGCGTTACCATCCATAGCGGTGATTTCTTTGAAGCCGGTCACGGTGAAAGTCACCTTGGTGCCGCCTTTCACTGTGTAGGTGCCTGCGGCGTGGTTTTCGCCGTCGAAGCTGGCGGTGATTTCAGCTTTTGCTGCTACGGGGGTGAAGTTGTAGTGTGCGATTACGGTTTCGCCGTCTTTGATTTCAACGTAGGTTTTCTCCTCGATGGTGACGGTGCAGTTGCCTTCGGCGTCGAACGCTGCGGCGTCGTCATGGAATACCTCGATGGCGGGAGTGCCGTCGAAATTCTTGGCGGTGAAGGTCACTTTGGTGCCAAAGTCCACTTCGTTGTCGGCTGTAGCGCCTTCGTTGAGCACATATTCCTTGGGGCTCGTGGTGTAAGCCACGGAGGGTTTGCCGGCGGCAGAGGCATCCACATAGTGAACTTTGAGTTTTCCAAATCCTATCTGATTGGCGGTGTTGGCGCTGACAATCTTGAATTCGGTGTTCTCGTCTTGATTGGCTTCAGGTACCTCAAATGCAACGTATTCATTGGCATTTGTAAACGTTACGGTGTTGCCAATCTTTGTTTCGTTGGCATAGATGTCAAATTTAGCGTTTTTTGCAGAAACACCACTGCTGGGCAGGCTCAGGCTTATCTTTGTAATCTTTTTGCCTTCAAGCTTGGGCAGAATCATATATCCCGCCGGGGTGCCGTTCTTTTTGAACGCCATGTAGGAATTACTGGTGCTTTTTTGCCACCACACGTTGCATACAGTGAAATCGTATCCATTGATTGTAAGCGTTGTGGGTGTTGTAGTTGCAGTGCCGGTTTTACTGAACGAGTTAGCCGGGGTCACGTCAAACAGTTCGAGCTCTTGTTCCTGGGCCGTGGCTGCGAAGCCGAAGCTGAAGAGCAGCAGGAGAGTAAGTAAGAGTTTTTTCATAAGAAATTGTGATATTGGTTGGTTTGGTTGTGTGTGCTTTGGTGTGGTGTTTTACAATAATGATAGTATTGTGGTCAGGTTGGCGAGGAAATCGGCAAGGACATCGGCCGTTTCCGCCGGGTTGTCGATTTGTTTCTGCACCTGCCTCAGCTGCAGCCCGAGCTGTATGGCGGCAAAGAGGAATTCAGCTATAACACGCGGGTCTACATTGGCCAGCGCGAAGTTCTGAATAAAGCAGCATATCGAGCTTTTCTTGTGGTCTACGGCGAGGCACTTCTGTATGATTTCCGTAGTTTTTGCGGCCAAGGCTATGGCTTCGCGCCTGTCGAGGTGTCTGTGCTCGCAAAGATAGTCGGCAAAGGCCAGGGCTATCTCGTAGTCGCTTTGGGGGAGGCGGCCGTAGATATCGCACCATTCGGGTGCGATATCAATATCGCTGCTCAAGATGCTTTTCGGGCGCGCGTCGTGGTGCTCGATAGCGCGGCGCAGCCTGTCGCGGTAGAAGTCGAAATCGTGTAGGCCGTTATTTCTCATAAGCATGCAAAAAAGGCATGCGCTCCGTCGGTGCTGAGGTGCACACGCGGAGCGCATGATGGTGAATCCGACACGAGCTGTGCTCGCAAGGATTTGGAATAGAGTCTGTTATGAGAAAATGGGGGGGGGTAGAAATCAGCGCAACGGAAGCGGAACCGATGGCTCTGCGCTTATATGATATATGCTGCTGCTGAATCATGCTGCAAAGTTACGGTTTATGTTTGAGCTATGCAAGAGTTGCACCGTTAAAATCGCCCGTATTCTGCCTCGCCTGTAGTGTGGGCTCTGTCGCCATAAGAAATCGGTGTCCTCTCGGACACCCCGCGGGTGGGACGCCTATCCGTGCACATCTCGCGCTCGCCCTGTCGGGCTCCCCGCTCGATGTACACGGTTATGAGAGATCGGTGTCCTGCGGACACCCTTCCGCCTCTCCTCTCGTCGTCCTCTCGGACGTGCCCACCTCAGCTCTCTGTGGCTCTCGGCGTAGGCGCTGCAGCGCCCACCTGCCTCGGCCTCTGTGCGTCCTATCTGCTCTGCGATGCCGCACCCCTCTGCACATCTGCGCCTCTCCTCTTGGCCCCGCCACGCTGCGCGGGCGTATATATTATATATATGAGGCGCGCCCCCGCTGTGGTGGGCGGGGGCGCGCGGTTGGCGGACGGCAGGATGCCGCGTTATTTCTTCTCGGGGATGAGGTAGTGTATCTTCACCTTCACGGAGCGGCCGAGTTTGGCGTCGAGTCCGCGTGTCGAGGGGTCGTTGACGGGCTTGATGCCGTTGGCGAAGAAGGGATTGTCGGAGGTGAGGTGGTGTACATCCTTCATGTTGGGATGCTGCTGCAGCCATACGAGCACGGTGCGGGCACGGTTTTCCGACAGGGCGTTGTTGCGGTCGATGCCCACCTGACGGGCGTTCTGGCCGGTGTAGTTGTCCTGGCTGGTGGCGAGGCCTTCAAACTGTATGAGGGCTATGGTGCCGTTGTTGAACACGTTGCGTATGTGTGCCACGGTGGCCGAGTCGGTGAATTCGGCGAGGTAGGGGCTCTCGCCGTTGAGTGCGGCGTAGACGTCGGCGAAGCTGACTATCTCGTCGTTGTTGACCTGGCGTCCGTCTTTCTTCTCCATGCGTTCGAGCACAATGGGCAGTCCGGCGTGGGCGTTGAGGCCGTAGGTGTTGGTTTCCTTGTAGTTGGCGTCGGAGAGGAGCACCTGTCCGCGTGTGGCGTCGTCGATGCGGTAGTGCCACTGGTGCTTGCCGTCCCAGATGGGTGCGGGGTAGTAGCCGTTTTTGAGCGCGAAGGCCTTGAGCGAGTCGGGGTTGGTGCTGATGCTCAGAGGTATGTCGGTGCGCATTTCGTAGCCGCGGGGCACATAGTCGGAGGTGAAGTCGCCGCCCACGTTGGTGGTGCGCACGTCGACGAAGGGCAGCGAGTTGGTGCTGATGCCTGCGCCGATGCGTCCGTCGGCGTCGGCGCTCGAGCGGAAGCGTTTCTGCGTGCCGATACCGCCGGCCAGGTAGTCGAGGGCGTTGACGTCGGCGCCTGCTATCTGCGGGGCGTCGTTGCGGCCGGAGTAGTTGTTGGGGTAGAACACGTAGAACGACAGCGTGCGGTACTGCACGGGCTTTGCTTCGGCGTCCTTCTGGCGCACTACCACGGTCTTTTCTTCGCGGTAGTCGCGCTGGTATACCTTCGTGGCGCCGTGTCCCCATCCGTTGGCGCGTTTTTTGCCGAGGTAGACGGTGAATCCGAGGTTCACGCCCACGTTGGCGTCGAATTTCGACGCGGCGTGGTTGGCCTGGCCGTATTCGAGGTCGAAGTTGGTCTGATAGAAGAGCGCGCGCACCTTGAGGTCGAGGCTGACGCGTTTGGAGCGTGTGAAGAAGCGGCTGTACTGGAACTCGGCGTGGAAGCTGAGCTCGTTGTCGGAGCCGTGGCCGTGCTCGAATCCGAGGTGGTGCACACCGCCCAGGCCGAGGTTGAGCATGAACTGGTTCATGGCCCGGCGGCTGTCGTAGCCCTCGTAGCCGTAGTAGAGGCGCGTGAGGTTGAGTATCACGTCGAGGCTCACGTCCCACCAGCGTGTTTTCATGCGTCGGTAGGGTGTGCCGTCGGCGCGGAACATGATGTCGCCGTAGCCGTAGTGGCCGGTGAGGTACTCGGTGTATCCGCGCGAGTTGGAGTGGATGAATTCGGCTTTAAGACCCACACCGGGTGTGAACCATTTGCCGACGCCGACACTCCAGTCGGGCGACAGCGTGCCGGAGAGTTTGCCGCAACCGCTGTAGTCGCCGAGGAAGGAGTGCACGCCTCCTGTGGCGAATACAAACCAGTTTTTGCCGAATGAGTTGGTGACCACGCGTGTGGGGTCGAACACGCTGTCGCGCAGCACCTCTGTGACGGTGGGCGCTATGTACTGGTGTGTGCCGCGATACACCTCGGTGTAGGTGCTGTCGGCTTCGGCCTCTTCGATGGTGTTGTAGGACTGGGCGTGCGCCTGCACGGGCGCACTCGCGGCGGCCGCTACTGCCGCTATGGCCAGGAGTCCTGTCTTCAGAAACTTGGTGAGAAGCATGTGTGTGTGGAATCTGTGATATGTTGGATATTATTTTCTTCTTGCGGTGCGGCCTCGCAGCATGCGGTTTCGGACTGCGGGGCGGCGTATTCGGGCACTATCTCGCGCATCAGGCGGAGTGTGGCTTCGTTGTCGTAGGTGCGGGCGGTGGCTATCAGCTGCTCGATGCGCGGCCCGTAGTGGCTGAACGGCACGGGGCGCACGCGCGCTATCTTGATTTTGGGATGGCGTGTGGGGAGCACGGTTTCGTCGGCGGTGAGCAGTTCTTCGTAGAGCTTCTCGCCGGGGCGCAGGCCTGTGAATTCGATGCGTATGCCGCGGCGTCCGCTCAGGGATATCATGCGCTGCGCCAGGTCGGCGATGCGCACGGGCTGGCCCATGTCGAAGCAGAATATCTCGCCTCCGCGGCCCAGCACGGCGGCCTCCAGCACCAGGCGGCAGGCCTCGGGGATGAGCATGAAGTAGCGTATGACGTCGGGGTGGGTGACCCGCACGGGACCTCCGCGGCGTATCTGGTCGCGGAAGATGGGTATGACGGAGCCGTTGCTGCCCAGCACGTTGCCGAAGCGGGTGGTGATGAAGCGGGTGGAGCTTCCGGGCAGGCTCTCGCTGATGCTCTGGCAGAAAATCTCGCATATGCGCTTGCTGCATCCCATGACGTTGGTGGGGTTGACGGCCTTGTCGGTGGATATCATGATGAACTTGCTGACGCCGTGGCGCACGGCCAGACGGGCGAGCTTGCATGTGCCGTCGATGTTGTTGAGCACGCTCTCCACGGGGTTGTCCTCCATCATGGGCACGTGCTTGTAGGCCGCGGCGTGGAAAATGATTTCGGGACGGTGGGCGGCCATCACGTGGTCCATGCGGTGGGAGTGGCACACGCTGGTGACGATGCAGCGGAAGTTGACATCGGGATAGTCGCGGCGCAGGGTCAGCAGCAGGTCGTGGAGCGGGGTTTCGGCCTGGTCGATGAGCAGGAGCTCGGCGGGCCGGTAGCCGGCGAGCATGACGCTGAGCTCGCTGCCGATGCTGCCGCCGGCGCCGGTGACCATGATGCGGCGGCCCGCCATGGCGCCTGAGATGGCCGAGATGTCGACGTGTATGGGGTTGCGCGGCAGGAGGTCGGAGAGCTCCATGTCGAGCAGGCTGCCGTCGCTCAGGCCGTAGGCTCCGCCGGGCGAGTAGTTGCGCAGGTACAGGTCGTAGAATTCTTTGGCTATCACGCGCAGGCCGCACATGCCTGTGGCGGCGAGCACGGTCTGCACGGCGAGGTCGCGCAGGCGCACCGGCAGCAGGTATTCGTCGGTGTGCAGTATCACGCGCAGCACCATTATGATGCCGGCTCCGATGGCGAGGGCGGCGGTGACGCGCAGCAGGTCGGCCATGCTGGTGTTGCGTATGATGCCGCTGTAGGTGTGCAGCACGCGAAAGCCGATGATGTCGCACAGCAGATAGACGCACAGCGCTTGCGCGAGGGGTCCGAGGTTGCCCACGGTGTAGGCCGCGCCGTGGTTGAACGCATAGGCGGCGATGCCGCTGACGAGCACTATGAGGCAGTCGGCCAGCAGCACATACCAGTAGGGTATGCTGTCGCGTGAAAGGTACCAGTTGATTAAACGCTTGTGCATGTGTGTGTAGTATTCAGAGGAATAAGGAGCGTAAGGCGTGTGTCGGTGTGTGTGCCTTTGGCTGTGTTTTCGGTAAAACACTGCAAATATAGCAAAAAAATGCTTATAACAGAGCATTAAGCCGAAAAAAATCGAGTGTCGGCGTCAGTTTGTGCCGTCGAAGGGCGGAGGGGTGGTGCCGGCGGCGGTGGAGATGCCTTCGCGGCGCAGCACGCCGCGCACGGTGAGTGCGAGTATGCGCAGGTCGGTGGCGGCCGAAATGTGGTCGACGTACCACACGTCGAGGCGGAATTTTTCGCTCCACGAGAGGGCGTTGCGGCCGTGGCACTGCGCCCAGCCGGTGATGCCCGGACGCACGTCGTGGCGTCGCGCCTGCTCGGGGCTGTATAGCGGCAGATACGAGGGCAGCAGCGGCCGCGGACCTATGAGCGACATGTCGCCGCGCACCACGTTCCAGAGCTGCGGCAACTCGTCGAGCGACAGCGAGCGCACCACGCGTCCGGCGCGCGTGAGGCGCTGCTCGTCGGGCAGCAGGCGCCCGGCGGCGTCGCGCCTGTCGGTCATGGTCTTGAATTTGTAGAGCCGGAATATGCGGCCGCCGCGTCCGGGGCGCTCCTGCGTGAAGAGCACGCCCGCGCCGCCGTTGGCCACGCGCAGCCACAAGGCGGTGGCGGCGAGCAGCGGGGCGGCGCACAGCAGTCCGAGCGACGCGGCCACCAGGTCGAACGGCCGCTTGATGTAGAGGCTATAGATGTTCATGGGGCAGAATCTCGGCGTAAAAATCTTTCAGACAGCGCCGCACGTAGCTTTGGCTGAAGCGCTCCGTCACCATGGGGCGCGCCAGCGTGCCCATGGCGGCTGCGGCTTCGGGGGCGTCGGCAATGCGCCGCATGGCGCGGCACAGCGCGGCGGCGTCGCGGGGCGGCACCACTAAGCCGTTGCGTCCGTCGGCTATAATCTCGCGCGAGCCGTTGATGTCGGTCACCACGCACGGCAGCTCCATGGCGCCGGCCTCGAGCACCACGTTGGGGAAGCCTTCGCGATAGCTCGGCAGCACAAGAGCCGTGGCCGCGGCCAGCGCGGGCCGCACGTCGTCCTGCCAGCCGAGGCGGTGCACGGTGGCGGGGCGGGCGTCGAGCAGGGCGCGGGCGGCCGCGGGCAGCGGGTCGCGTGCGGGCTCCTCGTCGCCGGCGAGCAGCAGGTGCGCTCCGCTGCCGTCGAGCATGGCGAAGGCCTCGGCCAGCTCGCCGATGCCCTTGTCGGTCACGAGGCGCCCTACAAACACGAACACGGGCGCTCCGTCGGGTATGCCGAGCGTGCGGCGCAGCTCAGCGCCGCGCGCCTGCAGCTCAGGGCTGCGGAAGTAATGGTCGGGGTCGACGCCGCGCACATTGCCGTGGCCGAGCACGCGCATGGGCTTGCGGGTGATGTGTGCGCTCAGCAGGTCGTCGCGCACGCCTTCGCCCTCGGGCACCACGTGGGTGGCGCAGGCGCATATCAGGCGGTCGCAGGCGGCGAGCAAGCGGCGCCGCAGGCCTGTGGCTGTGGGAAACAGCAGCCCGGTGAAGGTGTGCACGCGCACCGGCACGCGCGCCATCCATGCCGCCAGCATGCACAGCAGCCCGGCTTTCGGAGTCATGCTGTGCACCATGTGCGGCCGCTCGCGGCGCAGAGCGCGCACCAGGCGCACGAGTGCCACGAGGTCGGCCGCCGGCGATATCTCGCGGCGCATGGCCACGCTCACGGTGCGCACGCCCTCGCGCTTCCCGAGCTTTTCGAGCTCGGGACCCGGCGACGACAGGGCCACGACTTCGTAGCCCCCGGCGCTCAGTTCGGCCAGCAGGCCGCGGCAGAACACGTCGAGCGACGACGGCACCGTGGCGGCGCGCACTATTTTCAGCTTCGGACGCATCAGAAGGTGTAGGTCAGAGCCATGCCTGCGCCGAAGCCGCTGCCCGACGCGTCGGGGCACAGAGCGGGCACTATGGCGATGCCCTCGCCGGCGCGGCGGTTGACCTTTACGCGGCGGGCGCCGCGCGAGGTGGCTGCGTCGATAAGGTTGTAGACATAGGTGGCTGCGGCCACGCCTATGCACACGTTGCGCACGTTGCGCCAGCTGTTGGCCTTGCCCTTCCAGCTGTCGTAGACCTCGGGATGCGCCGCGGCGTCGTCCATCATGCGGCTGCGCTTGTGCTCGCCCACTATGATGCCGGCCACCGACACAGCCTCAAGGCCTATGATCACGCAGCCTTTGGTGGTCTGGCCCTTGTAGATCTGGCCCCAGCCGGGTATTATCGACATGGCTGTGGCCTTGGCGTTGTAGGCGCGTGTGAGCTCGAAGCCGTCGAACTGCGGCGCCGTGTCGGGGCGACCCACGGCGTAGAGCTGATACAGCTCCCAGGCGTAGTCGTTGCTTTCGTAGTCCTCGTAGGCGCAGTAGTCGTCGACGAGCACGGCCTGCATGGTGTGGCGCGCGCCGTTGTCCTTGTCGTAGTACTGCACGGTGTAGACCACGGTGCCGCCGGCGGCCGTGCTGTCCACGCTCAGGCCTTCGGGCCTGGCGTTGCAGTTGGTGCGCACGTGCATCTTCAGCGGCTCGAGGCGCTCGGCGAGTACTTTCTGACGGTCTACGTCGTGCGAGTTGAGCACTACCATCTCATAGCTGTCGTTGGAGCGTTCGCGGTTGATGGAGGCAGCCCCGCGCGATGCCCATGCGGGTTTGTCGTTGTTGTGCTGTGCGTAGGCGCTGAAGCCTGTGAGCGCCACAATGGCGGCGATGACTAAACGGAATAGGTGTTGCATTGTGTGTGTTTATGATAGGTTATTATATATGCGGTCGTAGCCCTCGGCGGTGCGGTCTATGTCGAACAGCGCCGCCCGGCGGCGGCCGGCGTCGGCGGCGCGTTCGCGCAGCGAGGGGTTGGTGCAGAGTGCGTGCAGCGTGGCGGCGAGCGCTTCGGCGTCGCCGGGCGGAAAAAGTATGGCGCCTTCCGCCGCCGACAGGCGCACGCCGTCTACGTCGGACGCCACCAGCGGCGTCCCCGAGGCCATGGCCTCGATGGCCGAGAGGCTCAGCCCCTCGTGGTGCGTGGAGAGCACAATGGCGTCGGCGGCGGCATAGAGTGCCGGTATGTCGGTGCGCACGCCGGCGAAATGCACGCGGTGGCCGATGCCGAGCTGCAGGGCCAGTGCGCGGCAGGCCTCGGCGGTGTCGCCTTCGCCCGCCAGCACGAGCGCGTAGTCGTCGGGCAGCAGCGCCATGGCTTTCAGCAGCGTGGGCTGGTCTTTCTGCGGGCGGAAAGCCGCAGCCATCACTATGATGCGGCGTCCGGCGAAGCGCGCGGCAATGTCGGCCGCCGGAGCCGCGCCGGCAAAGGCGTCGAGGTCGATGCCGTTGGCCACAGTGTGCAGCTTGGGCGCGAGCGCGGGCATATAGGCGAGCAGGCTTGAGGCTGTTTCGTCGCCGCAGGCCACTATGGCGCGGTAGCGCGCGTAGAGCAGGCGGTCGGCCGGCAGCCACAGACGGCTGCCGCGGCGTCGGTTGGTGGTGTTGTGCTCGGTGGTGACGAGCTTGCACGCGCGCGGCGTCACGAGCGCGCACAGCGCCTGGGCGGGGGTGTTGTGCGTGTGTGTGATGTCGTAGCCGCCGCGCGCCATGAAGCGGCGCAGGCGCGGTGCCAGCAGCGGGTTGTGCATGGCCGCCGCTCCCTCGGCCAGGGCATGCACGGCTATGCCGGATGCTTCGAGGGCTTCGGTGAAATGGGTGCGCGTGCCGTCCATCACCAGCAGCTCCACGCTGTGGCCGCGGTCGCGCAGCCGCGGCAGCAGACCGGTCAGCAGGCGCTCGGCGCCGCCCGTGCGAAGCGATGTTATGAAATGCAGTATCTTCATGGCAGGCGGTATTTGGGTATGGACGCGTAGGCGTCGGAACGGACGAATCTCCAGCCGTCGCGAAGGCCGGCCACGTATTGTGTGAGCATCGAGGCCCTGCGCATGCCGGCTGCGGCGGCCATGGCCACGCCGAGGCCCCACAGGGCGCGCCCGGCGAAGGCAAGAGCCGTCAGCGGCGAGGGCGCGGGCTCGTAGACGCACCGCCACCAGATGGCGAGCGTGTTTTTCGTGCGCACGTACATGCGCTGTCCGCCGCGGCGGAAGGCGGCAGAAGAGTTGCCGCTGTCGAGGTGCACAGCCCCGGAGTCGAACAGCACGAACAGGCGGCCGCCGTTGACCACCAGCTTGTGGAACTGCACCATGTCCTCGCCATAGGCAAAGCCGTCCTGCTCCACCCACAGCTCGTCGGCGAAGCGTATGCCGAGCCACGCTTCGCGCCGCCACATGGCGGCCGGACCGGCGGCGGTGTCGGACGGATAGCATCCTCCCGCGGCGGGTGCGGCGATGTAGCTGAACGCTCCGCTGCGGCGCATGCGGAAAGCCTTGTCCGTGCGGCGCGACGGAAGCACCCATCCGGCCGCGGCGGCTTTCAGCTTGGCGGCCGCGGGCATGCGGTGGTTGCAGAAGGTGTCGGCGGCCACGCAGTCGGCTCCGTGTGCCTCCATGGCCGCGAGCATGCGCGCGGCGGTGTCGGGGGCGAGCTCCACGTCGTCGTCGAGCAGCAGCAGGCAGTCCGAGGCTATTTCGCTGTATGGGAGCGCGCGCTGGGCTGCCATGCCCTTGGGCACATGCACGTATTGCTCGCGCCCTATGGTGAAGGGCGGGCGCGCGTAGCCCTCGGCTATATACACCACGACACGCTCCGGCTGCACCGTCTGCGCGGCGATGCTCCGCAGCTGCCGGCGGTAGTTGTCGCCGCCGGTGCCGAGTGTGCGTATGGCAATGGAGTAGGTCATGGCGCGGTCGGTGGTGCTATTTCTGAAAAAAGAGTCTGCCAGCGTGCGGCTATTGCTTCGGGCGAGTAGTTGCCGACAGTGGCCAGTGCCGCATCTGCCATCTGCCGGCGCAGCGCGGAGTTCTCAATGAGGCGGCATATGGCGTCGGCCAGCGCCGCTTCGTCGCCGGCGGGCACAAGTATGCCGTTGCGTCCGCCGGCCAGTATGTCGCGCGGTCCGCACGGACACGCGTAGCTCACAAGCGGCAGGCCTGCGCCGGCCGCTTCGAGCAGCACGAGGCCGAAGCCTTCGAAGCGCGATGTAAGCACGAACACCGATGCCGCCTTCAGGCGCTCGGGCACGTCGCGTATGGCGCCGGGCGCCGATACGCATCCCTCGAGGCCGAGTTCGCGTATCTGCCTGTGCAGCTGCTCCTCGAGCGACCCGCTGCCGTAGATGCACAGCTTCCAGTCGGGATGTCGGCGGGCCACCGTCTGCCATGCGCGCAGCAGCGACTCGTGGTTTTTCTCATACGATATACGCCCCACCGTCACCACCGTGCGCGACGTCAGGTCCGACCGCCCTTCGCTGATGCAGGTGAGCGGATTGGGAATCACGCGCACTTTATGCGCGTGCCGCGAGCGCGCCCAGTAGGTGTTGTAGTCTTCCTGCGTGAGCACTGCTATGGCGTCGTAGCGTCCGATACGGCAGCCATAGTCGTAGGCGTTGGTAAGCCGTGCCAGGAACTTTGCCGGCAGGGACCTGGCGATGTCGCGCCGATAGTTGCGGTGGTAGTGGAACTCGCGCACATAGGCCGGGCGCTTGGGCAGACGCAGCGACGGCAGAAAATATTTCTCCGACTGCCCTACCGAAATGACCACGTCGGGCGCCAGCGCTGCAAGCTCGCGCTCGAGCGCCGCGCGGTGGCGTCGGCGCAGCAGCGAGTCGCTGCGCAGGCGGTAGTACAGCCCGCGTGTGTCGTCGGCATAGTACCTTATGCCCAGGTCTATGAGGCGCACTCTCGGGTCGAGAGGCAGGGCCGGCTCCGGGTGCTCGGGGTCGATGTCGGTGTAGGCTATCCACACCTCGTTGCCGTCGATGGCGGCCAAAGCGTTGGCCTTGGCCACCACCACTCTCGCTATGCCGCCGAGATGGCTTATGCTGTTGATACAATACACTATCTTCATCCGGCCAGCTCTTCAAACAGTTTTTCCCATTGGTCCATGATGGCCCGCTTGTCGTAGCGCAGCGAGCTGAGGCGCGCTTCGCGTCCCATGCGTGCGCGCATCTCCGGCGACTCAATCATGCGGCACATGGCGCCGGCCAGGTTCCGCACTTGCTGCTCGCGCGCGAGGCCTCGGTACGGCACCAGCAGCCCGTCGCGACCGTCGCTTATGATTTCCCGCGGTCCTGCCGGACAGTCCACAGCCACGCACGGGCATCCGCAGGCCATGGCTTCTATGAGCACGAGCCCGAAGCCTTCGCGTCGCGAACTCAGCGCGAGAAAGTCGTGTGATGCGTACACGGCGGCCATATCGTCGGCCGCCCCGCGCAGGCACACGCTGTCGGTCAGTCCCAGCTCGCTGATGTGGCGTTGCAGCGCTTCGCGCTCGTCGCCGTAGCCATAGATGTCGAGGCGCCAGCCGGGGTGTCGGCGGACGGTTTCGGCCCAGGCGTCGACCAGCAGATCGAACTGCTTCTGCTCGTGCAGGCGCCCGACGGCGCACACGCTGTGGGCTGCCGCCGCGGGGCGTTCCGCCGGCCGTATGTCAGTGAAATTCGCTATCTGCAGCGTCTTGCCGGTGCGGGCCCATGCCGCCGCGTCCTCAGCCGTAAGAGCCACGATGGCGTCGGCCCGGCGCTCGGCCCGGCGGATGCGTGCGCGCACAAAGGCCGATGCCTTCATGGTGTCGGCCCTGTTGAGATGCGACTCCATCACCACTTTCCATCTCTTGCTGAAACAGCCTTTGAGGGCCATGATGGGTGTTATGACCACGATGTCGGGGCCGATGCGACGCAGCGTCCGCTGCATGGCCCTGTTGAGGTTTATGCGGTATCGCAGCCAGTTGAACGGAAGCCCGGCCCGGCTGCCGCTCCTGAGCACTACACCGAGGTTGTGTGTCCTGACGCGCGGGTCGGTGGCGTAGGCCGGGGGGGCATCCTCGGCCAGACTGTACACGAGGTGCACCTCATGCCCTGCCGCCGCCAGGGCGTTGGCCTTGTCGCAGAATATGCGTTCTATTCCGCCTTTGTAGGAAAACTGCTGGAAGGTGTAGACTATTTTCATTTTCTGCAAAGGTCTTTGAATAGTTTTTCCCATCGGGACATGATGGCGTCTTTGTCGAATCTCGCCACACTCGTGCGCGCGCGGCGACCCATCTCGGCTGTGCGCTCGGGATTGTTGAGCATGCGGCATATGGCGTCGGCCAGATTCCGCATCTGCTGCTCCCGCGTGAGGCCGCGGTACGGCACCAGCAGCCCGTCGCGGCCGTGGTCTATGATTTCTCTCGGGCCTGCCGGGCAGTCCACCGCCACGCAGGGGCATCCGCAGGCCATGGCTTCTATGAGCACGAGCCCGAAGCCTTCATGCATGGAACTGAGCACCAGAAAGCCGTGCGAAGCATATTCGGCAGTGGCGTCGGAGGTGCATCCGCGCAGACGTACGCAGCCGTCGAGTGCGAGTGCCTCGATGCGCCGCTGCAGCCACTCGCGTTGCGGTCCGTCGCCATATATGTCCAGAGTGGCATGCGGATGCCGGCGTATCACCTCAGACCAGGCGTCGATTAGCAGGTCAATCTGTTTCTGCGGTGCCAGGCGCACCATGGCCACGGCGTCGCCTTCGCGGCGGCCGGTGCTTTGTGCCGGATGCGAGATGTTGCTGAAATTCGGTATCAGCTCCACGCGTCCGGCAGCGGGCCATAAGGCTTTGTCTTCAAGGGTGAGTGTCACCACTGCTGATGCCAGGCGCTCCGCGACAGCCGCTTTAAAGCGTTTGTAGCGGGAGGACTTCTCGGAAACGAACGTCAGCGGACGGTAATCGTGCGACTCAAGCACCAGGCGCCCGGGCGCCATAAACATGCCCAGGGTGAGCCAGGTGGGCACCGCCACGGTGATGTCCGGGCGAAACCGGTGCAGGGCCTTGAGGATGCGCATGTTCTGCCGCCACTTGAAGCGGAGTGTCGACAGTAGCCCGTGGGGCCCCGGCAGCGAAATGTCGAATACGCCGACACGCGGGTGCAGGGCATAGGCACAGGTGCTGCCGGGCGGACAGTTGACAATGAGGCACACGTCGTGGCCGCGTGCGGCCATAGCCGACGCCTTGTCGGCTATGATGCGCTCAAGGCCGCCGTGCACGCTTATGTCCTGACATGTGTATGCTATCCTCATTTCTACGCAAAGTTATGCATTTTTGTCAATAATCGAGCGGAAAAGTTCGATCCATCGGTCAATTATGGCATCGCGGCCGAAAGTGGCGGCTTTTTTTACGGCGGCGTCTGACATGGCGAGTCGCATGTCGCGGCTTTCAATCATGCGGCACAGGCTTTCGGCGAGAGCCTCGGCGCGCTTGCTGTCGCTGAGCCCGCGGAATGGCACGAGCAGCCCGTCGCTGCCGTCGGTGATGATTTCCGAAGGGCCGTGGGGGCAGTCGAAGCTCACGCACGGCACTCCGCATGCCATGGCCTCGAGCAGCACCAGCCCGAAGCCTTCGAAGCGCGAGCTGAGCACAAAAGCCGAGTGCTCGGAGTATGCGCGTGCCATGTCGCGGCACACCCCGCACAGAGTGATGCTGTGGCTGAGTCCGGCCTCGTTGATGCGCGACTGCAGGTCGGCGTGTATGCGGCCGGTGGTGTCGGAGGGGCCGTATATGTCGAGAGTCCAGTCGGGGTGCCTGCGCGCCACAGTGCGCCATGCGTCCACCAGTATGTCGAAGCCCTTCTGCGGGTCGAGGCGCCCGGCGGCCATGATGCGCTTCGTGTCGGGATCGTACGGTGCAGCCGGACGTATGTTGGTGAAATTGCCTATCACCTCCACTCGCCTTGCCTCGGGCCACAGCGCGGCGTCGGCCTCGGTAAGCGCCACGAGCACATCAGCCTTGCGCACGTGGCGGCTGGTAAGGTATTTTCTCATTATCGGCATGGCCGACATCTGTATGGTGCGGTTGCGGAACGCGTGCGATTCGAGTATGTGGGGGCACCGGCGCGAGCCCGACGGCAGCGCGGCGTCGTAGGTGCTCAATATGGCTATGTCGATGCTGTTGGAGTCTATGATGTGGTCGACCGAGCTGCGCACCCTGCGGCGCCAGCCCAACCATTTGCTCACGAAGCGTATAGGATTCCTGCGTATGTCCGTGGTGCCGGGGTCGAAGGTGAGCCCGAGCGATATCAGTGTGATTTCCGGCGCCAGCTCGTAGGCCGGCGTGTCTTTTTCGGAAGCCATCATGCATACGATGAATACCTTGACGCCCGGACGCCGGCTGAGCGCATTGGCCTTGTCGGTGATGATGCGTTCCATGCCGGCCGCGTTCGACAGACTGTTTATGAAATACGCAATGTTCATGATAGTGTGAGTAATGAGAAAGGATAGGAAAAGTGTGTCAGTTTCGGGATTTGTGTCTGATGAGCAGTGCGAGCGCCGCGCCGGCCGGGGCGGCGAGCAGTGTGAGCAGCCGGCGCGGAGAGTCGGCCAGCCAGCGGCGGTCGCGCGCCAGGATGCACGACGCCACGTAGTGCACCGCACATCGGGCGCGGTGCTTCGGTGTGCTTCGGCGCAGCGTCATTTCGAGCCGCCGCTGCTTGGCGAAGCTGCGCGGCGATGTGGCATACTGGCGCCATATGCCGGCCGACATGCTGTCGGCGCCGGTCTGATAGTCTACCCAGCAGAGGTTTTCGTTCACGACGAGCAGCGGGCGCTCGTCGCACACCTGCAGCTGCATATACACGGGGTTGAAACTTTTTTCGCCCGGAAAGCCCGTCTGCGGAGCCACGGCGCGCATCAGCTCCGTGCGCAACGCGGTCTTGGTGTCGGCGCGGTGTATGCCGCGTGTGTAAAGGTCGAGGAAGTAGCACTCGCTCATGCCTGCCGGAAACAAGCCTCCGAGCGGGAGCCCCGTGTGCAGGTCGAAATCGAGTCCTATCACGCCGGCATAGCGGTCGGAGCCGCGTCGGCGCCACGTGTCGAGTATGATTTCGACGGCGCGTTCGGGCATGAAATCGTCGCTGTCCACGCAGCAGCAGAGCTCGGAGTCGATGTTGGCGTATGCCGTGTTGTAGCCGGTGTAGAGGCCGCCGTTGTCCTTGTATATGTAACGCACGGGTATGATTCCTTCGGCCCGGAACGAGTCCACGAGCCCGCGGGTGCCGTCGGTGCTGCCGTCGTCCACTACGAGCCACTCGAAGTCGCGCGAGGTCTGCGCACACAGACTGCGGTAGGTGCGTTCGAGTGTGTGTGCGCGGTTGTAGGTCGGAGTGAATACGGTAAGTGCGGGCATGGTGTTACCAGTAAAGTGTGTTCATTATTATGGTGAAGCCTACGTAGGCAAGGAGTATCTGGGCTGTGCGGCGGTCCTGGTCGGGCCACACACGCATCATGATCAGAGGGTAGGCGATAATCACAGGATACATGAACCACGACAGGTAGGCGAAGCGGTTTGTGAACGCCGCGCGTATCACAAGCACCCAGAAAGCGTTGGCCATGCAATATGTGCAGAAGAGCACGCGATACCAGTTCTCGCGCATGCCGCGCCGCACCAGCACCACGTAGCCCATGACCACGGGCATGGCGCTGTACAGCAGAAAGTCCCAGCGGAAGCCGGTGCCTGAAAATCCGAGGCCCTGCGTGTTGAGATTGCCGTACGACTCCATGCGCTCGTCGAAACCGAGCGACGAAAACAGGCCTATGAACGCGTTGCCTCCGATCAGCGACAGCACTATGGAGCCGAGCCAGATGTATATGGCATGCCGCGGCCGCGTGATTACCCACCTTGCCGCGAGCATCGACGCGATGGGCAGGACCACGCTGTTGTGCGTGCCGAAGGCGGCTATGCCGATGATTGCGGCTATGATGTACCGCGACTGCAGGAAAAACGACATGCCGAGCAGCAGCATGTGGCAGGCCATGCCGTTGCGGATGCCGTTGGTGGCAAAGGTGAAATACATCAGCGAGCCGCACAGGAACGTAAGGCCCAGAAGCGGATTCTTGGGCACGAAGCGCTGTATGGCCCATGTGCCCGACATCACGTAGATAACGGCTATCACCGTGAAATATCCGTGCACGTCCAGCCCGAGCAGCTTGCACGCCACACCTATCCAGGCAAACAGCCACTCGCCTTTGCCCATGTTGTTGAACACCAGGTGTATGGGCACGTTCATATATGAGTGGGCGTAGGAGAACGTGTCGCCGAAAGCCATCGGGTCGAGAGGTCGCATGCCTATCCACAGCGCGAGCACAAGGCTGAGCGGGATGCACAGGTATATGCTGCCCCGCGAGCCGCGGTCGGACAGCGCCGATGTGGGCGACATATAGAAGCGCCAGGCCATAATGGCGCTCATAAAGGCCACTATGCCGAGAAAAGTAGGAAAATAACTCGCTGCGTTCATATATGCCGTGAGGGATGTGTCATAGTCTGAAGATACGTTTGGCGAAGGCCGATGCCTTTAGGCCTATGAGGCGGTGGGCCAGGCGCGCTATACGGGTGCGGAAGCGGCCTGCGTCGTCGCACCAGCTTTTCGCGTAGTGGTGTATGCTGCGTGTGGCGGGGGTCACGCGCAGGCGGCCGGTGATGTCGTCGAACGGATGAAATACGTCGTTTTCGTAGATGGTGATGCCGGCCACTGTCTGTCTGCGGCCGTCGCACACGAATCCTTCGCGGCGCAGCAACTCGGTGGTGTGGGCCACCACTGTGCCGGGCAGCCTGTTGCCGTGTGCGTCGGCATAGTCCAGCGTGGCGTAATAGTCGAGCATGCGCCGGAAAAACGGATGTCCGGCCTCGGCGCCCATGCCGAGCCCCGGGGCCACGAGCGTGTCCTCCATGCCCATGAACGCGCCCCGCTCCACGATGTCGTCCATAGGGCGTATCACCTCCACGTCGGTGTCGAAATAGACGCCGCCGTGCCGGTGAAGGATGTCGAACCGCGCGTAGTCGCTCACGAAGGCATATTTGCCGGCGGCGTAGGCGTCGGCGGTGTAGCGCACGGCGCGCACGTCGTAGACGCTCTCGTCCCACCGGCGTATTTCCCAGCCCGGGAAATGCCTGCGCCACGAGGCCACGCAACGCTCGGCGCCGGGAGGCAGCGGCGCGCCCCCGAACCAGCAGTAGTGTATGGTGTGCGGTATCATAATCCTGTGAGTCGGTATATTTTTTCTATTTCTGATGCGTTGGTGAAATCATTCTCCGAGAGATTCGCTGCTATGCGGCCGCGCAGGGTGGGATGTGAGATGGCGGCGGCCATGGCTTCGGCGCATTGCTCCACCGGCATAGGCACTACTACGCCATCCACGCCGTCGCGCACTTGTGCGCGCGCAGTCGGATAGTCGGTGAGTATCACGGGCACGCCGAGTATGCGCGCCTCGTCCACGACCACGCTCCGGCCCTCGAAACGCGACGGCTGCACATACCAGTCGGCGGCGGCGATGTAGGGGTAGGGGTTGTCGCGTTTTCCGAGCAGGTGCACGCGATCGGCCACGTCGTGCTTTTCGATGGCGCGGCGTATGTAGTCGTCGCTGCCGCCGTAGCCTATTATGTTCCAGTCCACGTCTGTTCCGGCGTCCTTCAGACGCCGCGCAATGGCCGGTATGTCCTCAAGTTTCTTGGCGTAGCAGTATCGCCCTATGGTGAGCAGCCTGACGCGTCCGGGCGTCGGTGTTACATCCGCGACCGGCATGGCCGCACCTGCACGTATCAGTGCCTCCGGCGCGATGTTGGCTATTTCCGTGATTTTCGCGCGCAGCGACGGAAAACGCTTGCAAAACGCCTCTGTGACGGCCGTGGAGATGGATACGATATGGTCGTATCCCTCCCACACCGGCAGCTCGAGAGCCGCGTTCACGTCGATGCGCGAATAGTCGGTGTGTATCCAGCATGCCCGCCTTGCGGCGTCGACGTGGCGCAGCACATAGTTGTGCGGGGCCATGAACGATATGGCCAGGTCGTAGCGGCCGAAGCGCCGCAGCGACGGAAGCACCGGCGTCAGGCAGCGGCCGATGTAGCCGAAGTGGGCCGACCATTCGGGCGGACGGTTGCGACGCACATAGCGCATGAACTGCCGCCTGGCGGCCCAGCGGGCCGCAGCCACGGGCACATGGCCGCGGCGCACTGCCTGCGCCATAGGTATCTCGATGGCGGCATAGGCGGGGATTTCAGGCAGCACACGCACCCACGACGGCACATGCCGCAGCAGTTCGCCGCGGCGGGCGTATAGAAACAGGTCTACATCCGCGCGCGACGGGTCGAAAGCGTGCAGCAGCCCGATCAGGGCCGACTCGGCGCCTCCGATTTCGAGGTAATGCATGGCTATGAGTATGCGCGCTTTCATGTGTCAAGTGCTTGGGTTAGAAAGCGGCGCGAAGCCTGTATATCGGCCTCCAGCAAGGGGCGCACGGCCGAGTAGTCGATGGGTTCGGCAGTCACATCGGCGCATCGGCCGGCGATGCGCCGCTCAAGACCGTAGCGCGCGAGGAGCGCGTGCATGCGCTCGTTCAGTCCGTCCTCGCGGTCGGCCACGATGAAGTCGCGCTCGAAAATCATGGCGAACGCTGTGGCGTGAAAACTGTTGCTCACCACGCAGCGGGCGCCACGTATCAGACCGACGAACTGCTCGGGCGAGGCCATTAGATGGTTGCTGTGGGCATAGCGGAGTCTGCGCGGTCCCACGCCGGCAACGCGGCAGCCGAGCGCGCGCGCGGCAGTCAGGGCAGCCGTACGCACGTTGCGGCTGTCGAGAAAGTCGTACACCAGCACGTAGCCGGGCTTTTCGTCGGCAGGGCGCGCGAGCCGGTCCCAGTAGTCCCTTCCCTGAAGAAACACGGGGTCGACGGCCACGAACGCCGGCTTTCCCGACGCTTTTTCCACTACGGCTGCTCCCGAAGGCTCGCGCACGCTGACAGCGTCGAAACGCTGCAGACGTTTTCGGAGCGCGTGCATGTCGTCTTCAGACAATTCGGCTACGCCGAAGCTCGCTGCATAGCTTATCCTTTTTGCGCTTTCAGGACCGAAATCGAGGTAGAAGGAAGCGTCGGAGCCGTTGAGCATGGTGGGATTCCAGATCTGGTCGCTCCCGGCTATGAGCGCGTCGGCTTCGGTCACGTGCGTGCGCAGTTCGCTTATATTATTATATGTGCGCGCGGTGAGGGGCATGTGGCGCTGCGAAAACGCCTCAAACATGGCATGCCTGCGCACGCCGTCGCGAAAGAGGCGATAGTGGCGCAGCGCCGACGCGTATTCGCGCAGCGAAAGCCGCGCGGGCCACACCGAGCGGCGCGCGCGCAGATACGCTGGCCTGTAGTCGAGCACCTGCGCGTCGTGGCCGGCCTCACGCAGGCAGGTGGCGAGGGCCAGCGCCTGCAGGCGCGCTCCGTAGTTGTCGGAATTGCTGCATGTGATGGTGCGTACTATCATGGCTCGAGTATCATGCTGTTTACTTTAGCGCTCTCGGTGGAGGCAGTGTCGTTCACTTCGGCGGCGGCTTCGGCGGCTATGGCCTCGCGCAGAGCCTTGTCGGATGCCAGCAGCATTATTTTGTCGGCCACGTCGGCCGGCGTCATGGCTGCGAGCAGCCCGTTGATACCGTCGCGTATCTGGTCGCGCGCCACATCGAAATCCGTGCACACCACCGGCCTGCCGAGCAGTCGCGCCTCGGTGAGAGTGAGTCCGAAGCCCTCGAAACGCGATGTCTGCACATAGATATCGGCGGCGGCGAAATAGGGGTATGGGTTGGGGCGTATGCCTTCGAGGCGTATGTGCGTTTCGAGTTTATGGCGCGCGATTGCATCCGCAATGTCCCGGCGCCGGTCGCCGTCGCCCACAAAGTGCCATACGAACCGCAGCCCGCGCTCGCGCAACAGCGCCGCGGCCTCCACTGCCAGCAAATAGTTCTTGGGCGCTACGAGCCTGCCCACGGTGACTATGCGCAGCGTGCCCTCGGGCAGTGGCTTGATTTGCGGGCAGGAGTGCTCTGCGAGGGCGCGCACCGCATCCGGCTCCACGATGTCGTACACCACGCGCAGTCTGTCGGGCCGCACGAAGCCATAGGCGCTGATTATGTGCGCGAGCGCGGCCGACACGGCCACTACGCGGTGGAACTTGTCGTAGACGCCGTGCAGGTAGGCCCGGCTGTAGCCCACGTTGGGCAGGTCGGCGTTTATCCATGCTATTTTGCGGCGAGCCTTCACTTTGTGGGCCACAAACAGGGTGGGCACGCCCTGATGGTAGGCTATGGCGGTGTCGTAAGTCTTGCGCGGCACGGAGTAGGCGAAAGCGGTGGACTTCCACTCGGTTTCGGCAGGGTGCGCGTGCGTGCGCCGCATGCGCAGGGCCGAGGAGTAGCGTATGCGTGCCGCCAGGCTTATGATTCCGCGTGGCGAGTAGTCGGCCATGACCACGCCGGCAGGAATATGCGCTTCGTTGATGCCGCCGCGGGTGCGCACGAACAGGTCCACGTCCATGCGTTCGTAGTCGAGGCGTGCGAGCAGAGCGGCAAGGCTTTTTTCCGCACCTCCGCAGCCGAGCGAGTCGACGACTATCAATATCTGTTGCTTACGCGCTTTCATCGGCATTTCGGGTTATGGAGATTAAACGTCCGAATTTGTCACGCGCCAGGGCGGTTATGCCGCGGCGTTCTTCGACCGACAGCACGAAGCGCCATGCGAGAGGGAGCACTGCGGCGCTGTAGAGCGCGCATACCACGAAAAGGCGCGCCGTCGACTGCTCCATGAGCGAGCACACTACGGCCGGCACCGCGAGGCCGAGGGCCGAAACGGCAAGTCCTCGCGCCACGTTGCCCGCGAATTCAAGCGGGCGTATGCCATCGAGCAGACGGCAGGCTATGACCATGTTGCCGGATATAAGCACCACGTACATCACGCCGTTGGCGAGATAGGCCGACCATGCGGCCGACCCGCATGCAAACAGCAGGTATATGGCTGCGAGGTTGAGCAGGAAGCATGCGCATTTCCACACTGTCTGCCGGCCTATGCGCTCGGTGCTGTACACCACGGTGTCGAACTGATTGCACAGGCATCCCATCCAGCCTACGGCCAGCATGCAGCGCAGGAAGGCCACCGACATGGGAGGCACCTGTCCGAGCCACAGCTGCAGTATCACGGGCGCTTCGATTATGGCCGGCACTACGAAAGGCGCCATTATGAGTATGGTGAACTTGCCCGACATGCACGCGAGCATCCACACGTTGGAGGCATTGCCGGCGGCATACTGTTTCATGATCTGCGGGCGGAAGGCAGCCTGGATGTTGGCGGCGAAAAGCATGGTGATGCCGTGCACGGTGGCTGCGAGCGCCACCGCGGTATTAGCCGCCACACCGAAAAACATGTTGATGAGAAATGTGGTGCCGCTCAGACACAGTCCCACGCATATGGTGCTGCATCCAGTGAAGGCGGAATACGAGAATATGCGCCGTGTGGCGCCGCCGTCGTAGCGCGGACGCAGGCGGCACTCGGCAAACATGCGCATGCAGTACAGACGGTTGGCAAGAAGCATCACCACCGACACTGCAAAACCGAGCGTGGCGTAGACTATGAGCTTGTCGCCGCCAATTACGGTCAGCAGATACACTATCAGCAGGCGCAGCACCATGCCGGCTATGTCGAAAGCGGCATAGGCGCGCATGCGCTCGTGGCTCATGATTATGGCCGAATACGGTGTCTGCGTGATGCCTGCCGCGGCCGATATGATGGACAGATGGTAGACCCATCGCGCCGCATGAAGCCGCTCGGGCGGTATGTTGAGCCGCGATTCCAGAAACCACAGCCCTATGGTTTCGCCTGCGACGATTATCACAACTGCCAGAGCAATGTGTATGAACAGCACGGCGGCGAACATGCGCCGCACGCCGGCGACATCGCCGCGGCCTATCTCGTAGGCTATGAAGCGCGAACCCGCGCCGGCCAGGGAGCTCGTGAAATAGCCCATGAAGCCTGTGACCACGCCGGCCAGAGCGTTGATGCCGAAATCATCGACGCCGAGCACCTGAAGCACGACGCGCGAGGTGAACAGTCCGATCAGTGTGGACAGCACCGTGCGTGTCACCAGAAATGTGGCGTTTCCGGCGATACGTCTTCTAGACAAGGTGTTCGGCGTGATGTCGGGCATAGGGGGAGGGATGCGTCAGTCGGTTTTTTTGTCGTCGGGGTCGCTTTCATGGCCGTAGCCATAGCCGTAGTGCCCGTAGTGATAGCCGTAGCGGCTGCCGTAGCGGTGGTAGCCGTAGTGGCTGAATCCGTCGCCGGTGCCGTTGAGGATTATCGTCAGTCCGGGATAGCGCCGTTCGTCGTACCACTTTTCTATGTCGGGCAGTGCGTCGCGGTCGAGCAGTCCTGCGCGCACCACGAAGAGCGTGCGGTCGGCGTAGCGGCTGATTATGGTGGCGTCGGCCACAATCTCTACCGGCGGGCAGTCGAGGAATACGTAGTCGTAATCACGCTTCACCTCTTCCATCATGCTTTTGAAACGTTCGCTCAGCAGCAGTTCCGACGGGTTGGGCGGCAGCTTGCCGCACGGCATGAAATCTACATCGCCGAGTTTGCGTATCAGCGACTTATAGTCGTCGGTGCGGCCGGACAGATAGCTGCTCAGGCCCTCGCGCGGGCTGTCGACGTAGCGCGACAGCGAACCTTTGCGCAGGTCAAGGTCAATGGCTATGACGCGTTTGCCCAATGTGCTCATGATGGTGGCGAGGTTGGCCGATATGAAGGTCTTGCCGCTTCCGGGGTTCATGGATGTCAGCATCAGCGTGTGGTGCGTATCGCCGAATCCGAGCACGAGCTCCAGGTTGGTGCGCATCACGCGGAATGCTTCGTTGATGATGTCGCGCGAGCCGTGTTTGACCAGTATTTCGGGCTTGGGGCCCGGCTTGCGTTTGCGTCCCGGCCGTTCTGGAGTTGGTTTTTTGGTGGGCTTTCCGTGCTGCGGGAGCTCTCCGAGGAAGGGCACGTTCAGGTTCTCGAGGTCTTTGCGCCCGCGGATGGCCGTGTTGGTGAATTCTTTGCCGAATATTATCGCGGCCGGTATGGCAAGACCGATTATAAAGGCAATGACGAGGGTGCCGTTGGCCACAGGATATATCGGCGTGGAACTTCCGTGCGGAGGCTCTATAAGCTGGTTGTTGTAGGCTGTGAACGCCTGGCTGAGCTCGTTTTCCTCGCGTTTTTGCAGCAGATACAGGTAGAGCGACTCCTTTACTTTCTGCTGGCGCTCCACGCTCAGCAGGTATTTGGCCTGATTGGGGTTGGCGGCCACTTTGGCCACAGCCGCTCCGTAAGTGCTCTGAACGCTTTTCTTGAGCTGGTTGAGCTTGAAGAGCTCGTTGTCGAGGCTTTTGAGTATGGTGCCGCGCAGCACTGCGAGGTCGTTGTCGAGGTCCATCACGAGCGGGTTCTGCAGCGACGAGTTGGCAAGGTGGCTGTTGCGTCGCATCATCACCTCGTTATAGCGTGCTATCTGCCCTTCGATCGTGCCGTTGCTTATGCCTGTGTTCGAGGGCAGCAGCTCGTTGTCGTGCATGCCCTGCGTGAGAAAGTCGCGCACGTAGCGCACCATGTACAGCTGATTGTCGAGCTGTGTGTTCTGGTCTTCGGCGCTTGTCACGCGTCCCATGGCTATGGAGCCCACGGCGTCGACTGACGTCATCAGATGGTCCGACTTGTAGTCGGAGATGTGCTGCTCCACATTGCCGAGCTCCTGCTCGATCACAGCGAGGCGGTCTTTAATGAACTCGTTGGTGCTGATGGTGCGCTGGTTGCGGTCTTTTACCCAGTTTTCGTTGTAGACAGAAATGAGAGTGTTGAGCACATCCTCGGCTCTTGCCGGGGCGCTGTCGGTGTATTTGAGGTCGATTATGCTCGCGCCGTTACGGCTCGAAGCCTTGATGCGGCCGCGCACGCTGCCGGCGGCTCCTGCGAGCGAGGTGCGCGATACCTCAAGGCGGTCGGCAGTGGAGCCGTGCATGTAGGCGGGAGTGGCTTCGAAGCGCAGTTTGCCTATGGGTGTGTTGGCTGCCGCTCCGAGGCGTGCTTTAAGCGTGCCGTTGACGGGTGTGCCGTTGAACACCATGTCGGAAAGCACTATCGAGCTGTCGGGTCTGATGTCCATTACGAACGATGCGGTGGCGTCGTCGCGCACGCTGTCGAAACGCACTTTTACGGGCAGCTGTATGCCGTAGACCACTTCCTTGTGGAAGGTGCCGTCGCGGTTATAGTCCACGTTGAGGTCGAGGCGGCGCACCAGCTCCTCGGCTGTGGCCAGCGTGCGAAACGCCATGAGCTCGTTGTTGAGGTTCGACGAGCCCACTGCTCCGAGTTCCTGAATTATGCCTTCCGCTTCGCCCTTGTAGGAGTCCTTGCCTTTGATGAGCAGGCTTGCCGAGCGCTCGTAGATGGGCACTGTGGTCTTGACTTTAAGAAAAGCGTAGCCCACGCACACCGCCAGTGAAAGCAGAAACCACTTCCAGTTTGACAGCAGCAGATAGCTTATGTCGCGCAGACGTATGGACTGCAGCGCCTGTACCGACGTGCGCGTCCGCCGGGACTGTTCGTCGCTACGGGTGTCTTGTATGTCGGATGGTACACGTTCCATGTCAGCAGGTGTTATTTTACGAATATTAATGCGATGGTGGTAATCATAGAAATAGCCGACATCCAGAACGCGGGCGAGCGTGTGGCGTTGGCGTTCCAGTCGTTTTCGTTGCGGCGTTTCTGGTTGGGCAGCACGTAGATGTAGTCGTCCTGCTGCAGGTAGTATGCCGGCGAGCCGTAGAGGCTTTCCACGTTGGTGAGGTCCACGCGGTATGGTATCTGCTGGCCGTTGACGGTGCGCAGCACGAGCACGTTTTCGCGCAGTCCGTTTATGGTCAGGTCGCCGGCTTCCGCGATGGCTTCAAGCAGGTTGACTTTGTCGCGTGATATGAGTTTGCGGCCCGGGCTGCCCACCTCGCCGAGCATGTAGTAGCCCATGTCGGCATAGTCTACACTTACGGTCGGGTCGCGTACGAGTTTGCTGCTCAGGAGCTTGTATTTTATGAGGTTCGACACCTCCATGCGTGTGAGTCCTTCGACGTTGATAGGGCCCAGCACCGGCATGTCGATAGTGCCTTCGGGCGAAACGGTGTAGTGGCCGTGTGCGTCGGAGCCTCCTGCGTCGAGGTTGAACATCTCCACTATTTGCTTGTCGCGGCTGTGCACCACGATGCTGAGTTTGTCGCCCGGCTTCAGTCGGATAGGTTTTTCTTCCTGAAGGGCTATGAGCTGGTTGGGCTGTATGTCTTCGATATATATTACTTTTTGCGACGAATTGCATGCCGCGAGAGATAGCATGGCGGCGATGCCGAGAGTCAGAAGCAGACGCGAAGCTGCCCGGCTTAAGATGTTCTGTGTCATTTATGGTGTTTTTGTTGATTAATCAGTTGGTGCACAGCCTTCGCTGTCGAGGCTTTTATGGGCCGGTTCAGGCAGGCTTGTGTCGAGCGCAGGCTGTGTATGTCGGTGCCGGCCATGTGGTAATATCCCCGGCGCAGCAGCATTGAGGCTCTTTTGGCCACCTCGGGGCCGTAGGCGCCGGCGGCCGACACAATGTTGAGCTGAAAACGCACGCCTGCATTGTGCAGCCGGTCGTAGTCGGCGCTGTCCATGTACATGTAGCGCTCGGGATGTGCGAGCACCGGCCTGTAGCCTGCCGACGCTATGTCGGACAGCATGGAGTCGAGGTCGGCCGGCGGGTTGAAATAGCTCGTTTCAACCAGCAGATGCCTGTCTGCATCAAGTGTGAGCAGGTCGGCTGCGGCGAGGCGTCGCGCAAAGAGTGTGTCGAGCATGTATTCGGCGGCGAGATGCAGCCGCACAGGCTGCTCTCCGGCTTCGGCATGGTATGCCTCGCAAAGCTCGTCGAAGCGTGCGCGCAGGTCGGCGGTGGTGTTGGGATAGTCTTCCATTATGTGGGGAGTGAGCCATAGGTCGGCCACTCCCATGCGTTCGTAGGCATGCAGCGCCTCAAGCGAGTCGGCAATGGTGCGCATGCCGTCGTCCACTCCCGGCAGGATGTGGGAATGGCGGTCGGCCATGCCGCGCAATGCGTCAAGGTCAGCGAGTGATTGTCGGTGTGAGAAAGGCCACATATGCGGAAAGTGCTATGCGTCAGTGCCGCGGTGTGGTGTGACCTGTGTGTATGCGTGTGTTGTCTTATATTTGCGGTGTTTTGCCATATCAGTTTAAAGATATAAATAAGCAGTCGGCGTCATGTTGTATGATGCTGACTTTCAAGAGTGTGTGTGGTGCGGCAGAAACATGTGATAAAAAAGCTACTGTGTCATTCAAGTGTTCTTCCGCTTTTGCGCCGGCGGCTGTTGCCGCGTTTGCAGTGCAAATATAATAAAAAGTTCTGTAACGGAGCGGCTTTTTGGAGCTATTTAACAGCCCGTGCCACATTATTAATTATTAGTTGCAAATGCGGCCGGTAATCGCTGTGGCACACGCTGCTGAAAATGGCGCGCCGGCCGTAAAAACAGAAAAGACCGCCGTGGTGGTCTTTTCCTTATGGGATGAAAATTTCCTGGAGAGAGGAGAATGTGTGTGGCGGTGTGTCAGCGATAGTCGGCGAAGCGCTCCTGGAGGCGTTTGCGCGCGAAGAAGATGCGGCTTTTGACGGTGCCGAGCGGGAGGTTCATTTTTTCGGCTATCTCGTTGTACTTGTATCCGGCCACGTGCATGGAGAAGGGTATGCGGTAGTCGTCGCTGAAGGCGTTGATGGCGTCGGTGATTTCGGCGGCGGTGTATGAGCCTTCGGGAGTTTCGAGGCCGCTGTCCTGCGAGAGGTTCAGGTGGAAGAGGTTGTCGGTGGTGTCGGCCACCACGGCTGCGCGCGCTCCACGGCGGTAGTTGTTTATGAAGATGTTGCGCATGATGGTGAACACCCATCCCTTGAAGTTGGTGTTGTCGGCGTATTTTTCCTCATTGTCGAGGGCCTTGAGGGTGGTGTCCTGCAGCAAGTCGTAGGCATCGTCGCGATTGCTGGTGAGCATGTAGGCAAAGTTGAGCAGATTGCCTTGAAGTTTCATCAGGTCGTTTTGAAATTTTTCGGTTCCCATAGCAGTA
>CAMWTJ010000028.1 GCA_947177185.1 uncultured Porphyromonadaceae bacterium
TGTGGACACACCTCGAGCGCCAGCGCGGCGGCATAGGCATGCGCGGCCCCGGCGAAACTCAGATAGAAACCGACCGACGCATAATCCTCGACAAGATAAGCCGCCTCAAGGACGAACTCGCGGCCATCGACAAGCAGAAAAGCATACAGCGCAAAAACCGCGGCAAACTCACGCGCGTGGCCCTGGTGGGCTATACCAACGTGGGCAAGAGCACGCTGATGAACGTGCTCAGCAAAAGCGAAGTGTTCGCCGAAAACAAGCTCTTCGCCACGCTCGACACCACCGTGCGCAAGGTGACCATCGAAAACCTGCCGTTTCTGCTCACCGACACCGTGGGCTTCATACGCAAGCTGCCCACGCACCTGGTGGAATCGTTCAAAAGCACCCTCGACGAGGTGCGCGACGCCGACGTGCTCGTGCACGTGGTAGACATCTCGCATCCCAATTTCGAGGAGCAGATAGAGGTGGTCAACAAGACCCTGCGCGAGCTGTGCGACGGCGCCGAGAAGCCCATGATAATGGTGTTCAACAAGGTCGACGCCTTCAGCTACGTGCCCAAGGACGCCGACGACCTCACGCCCGCCACACGCGAGAACATCTCGCTCGACGAGCTCAAGGCATCGTGGATGGCACGCACCGGCGGCGACGACTGCGTGTTCATATCGGCCAAAAAAGGCGTCAACATAGACGAACTCAAGCAGAAAATCTACGACCGCGCCCGCGAGGTGCATCTGTCGCGTTTCCCCTACAACGATTTTCTGTATCAGAAATACGACGAAAACATGGAGCCGTAGCCCGCTCACGGGCCCGACGGCTGCATACACACCTATGCTATGAAAGACAAAAGATTCGTGATAACGGTGGGACGCACCTTCGGCAGCGGAGGCCGGGTGCTGGGGCGCATGCTGGCCGAGCGGCTGGGTATAGGCTTCTACGACAAACGCCTGCTGCTGGAGGCCGCCCGCCAGGCGGGCCTGGCGCCGGAACTCTTCGAGCGCAACGACGAGCGCATGCCGCGTTTCATTTCGGGAGTGTTCTCCTTCGCCCACGGCTACAACCCCATGGCCTGGTATTCCGACCCCACAAGCATCAGCTCCGACGCCATATACAAGGCGCAGTGCGACTACATCCGCGAGGTGGCCGCGCGAGAGAGCTGCGTGATAGTGGGCCGCACGGCCGACTATGTGCTGCGCGACGCGCCCAACGTGGTCAACATCTTCGTGCACGCACCCGAAGCAGCCTGCGTGAGCCGCATACTCGAGCGCCACGACGCGCTGACGCCCGACGAGGCGCGCACCCTGGCCCGCCGCGCCAACAAGCTGCGCGCCGCCTTCTACAATTTCTACACCGACAAGGTGTGGGGCGACGCCCGCAGCTACGACCTCACCATCGACTCGTCGGCGCTGCCCATGGAGCGTGCCGCCGACCTCGTGGCCGCCTATCTGCGCATGAGGCTGGAATAAAACGCGCGCGTTTCGAGCTTTTTTTGTATTTTTGTGTGTTAATATATTCACTACGATATGACAGAACAGGACATGAAACTGCTGCGGCAGGACTCCGACGGGCTGGTGACATACGAGTATCTGGCCAACAACATTGACCACTGCGACGCCGACCTCGACGCCATCGTCGACAACATGACGGCGGTGGACCGCACAGGCCAGTTTCTGGCAAGCGCGGCGCGCTATCTGCACGCCATCGACCCCGCACGCTACGCCGCCGCCGTGGAGCGGCTCGTGGGCGCGGCCATCGACAAAGACCGCGAGCATGCCTATCTGCCGGCGCTGATGCGCGGCATCTACGGCGACAATTTCGCCGAAGGAGCAGCCGAACGCTGCGCCACCGACCGCAACTTCAGGCGCCTGTACCAGCGCCTGTATCCGCGCACCGACACTCTTTAGCAACCCCCGACGCGGCGTCCGCAAGCGCGCCGCAGCCCCCACAGACAGCAATGAAACACTTTTTCTTACCGCTCGCACTCGCCATGGGCATGGCGTCGTGCGGCATGTCGGCCGCAGCCGACGCCGCCGGCGAATCCGCGGCAGCCAGCGAAGCCAAACAGACAGACAACATGACACAAGCTACCGACACCGCCGCCGCAAAAGTGGAGGTGGAAACCACCCTCGGCACCTTCACGGTGCTGCTCTACGGCGACACGCCGCGCCACCGCGACAACTTCCTCAAGCTCGTGCGCGAGGGCTACTACAACGGCACGCTGTTTCACCGCGTGATCAACGAATTCATGGTGCAGGCCGGCGACCCCGACTCGCGCACCGCCAAGCCCGGCCAGCAGCTCGGCGCCGGAGGCCCAGACTATAAAATCGACGCCGAGATAGTATATCCGAAGCATTTCCACAAGCGCGGCGCGCTGGCCGCCGCCCGACAGGGCGACCAGGTGAACCCCGCACGCCAGAGCAGCGGTTCGCAGTTCTATGTGGTCACAGGCAAAAAGCTGGGCGAAGGCGAGATAGCAGGCATGGAGCAATACATGCAGCAGGCACGCCGCCAGGAGATATTCAACGGCAAGGTGCAGGAACACCGCGCCGAAATCATGCAGATGCAGCAGACGGCCGACCACGACGGCCTGAAGGCCCTGCAGCAGCGCCTGATAGCCGAAACCGACAGCGAAGCAGCCGCCAGCCCCGCACGCCTCACTCCCGAGCAGCGCGCGGCCTACACCACCGAGGGCGGCACGCCGCACCTCGACGGACAGTACACTGTGTTCGGCGAAGTAGTGAGCGGCATGGACGTGATAGACAAGATTGAGAAAGTGCCCACCGGCGCCGGCGACCGCCCGCGCGAGGACGTGCGCATCATCTCCATGAAAATAGTCAACGGCTGACAACCCCTGACGCTACCGGCCACCCCGACATGACACACCGCTTTGTGCTCGACAACGGACTGCGTGTGGTGCACCGCCACGACACGCGCACGGCCATGGCCGTGGTCGACGTGCTCTACGACGTGGGCTCGCGCGACGAGGACCCCGCCCACACGGGCATGGCCCACCTGTTTGAGCACCTGATGTTCGGCGGCTCGGCCAACGAGCCCGACTTCGACGGCGCCATAGAGCGCGCCGGAGGCATCAACAACGCCTGGACGAGCACCGACTTCACCAACTTCCTCGACGTGGTGCCGGCGCAGAACGTAGAGGCGGCGCTGCGCGCCGAGAGCGACCGCATGCTGGCGCTGGCCTTCAGCGACCACACCCTGCAGGTGCAGCGCTCGGTGGTGGTGGAGGAGTTCCGCGAAACGGTGCTCAACCGCCCCTACGGCCGCGTGATGCACGAGCTGCGCTCCATGCTCTACGACCCGCGCCACCCCTACTCGTGGCCCGTGATAGGCAAAGAGCCGGCCCACATAACGCGCACCACGCAGGACGACGTGCGACGGTGGTTTTACGCACACTACGCGCCCGACAACGCCGTGCTGGCCGTGGTGGGCAACGTCGGCCCCGACCGGCTCCGCGCACTGGTGGAAAAATGGTTCGGCGACATCCCGCGCCGCGGCACCCCGCCGCGCACCCTCCCGGCGCAGGTGTGGCGCAACGGCGGCGAGCGCCGGCGCGTGACCACCGACCGCGTGCCCGCGCCGCTGGTGGCGATGGCCTTCCCCATGGCCGCCTACGGACAGCCGGGCTACACCGAAGCCGACGTACTGACCGACATACTCGCCGCCGGACGCTCGGCGCGCATGCGCCAGCGCCTCATGGCGCAGCATCCCGAACTGCTCACCGACGCCGAAGCATCCATCATAGGCAGCGAGCACGAAGGCATGCTGCTTATGGACTGCCGCGTCACCTCCGGCCACCCCGACGCTCCCGACCGATGCCGCGCGCTGCTGCTGGCCGAAGCGCAGGCCATGGCCCAGCCCGGCGACATCACCCGCCACGAGCTCGAGCGGGCCGTCAACCGCTACGAGGCCCGACGCGCCGCCGACGAGCTGTCGATCGTCAACACCGCGCGGCGCCTGGCCGAAGCCGAAATGCGCGGCGAGGACCCCGACGCCGACCTCACGCGCCGGCGCGCCGTCACACTCGAATCACTCGCCGACACCGCACGCCGCATATTCGTGGAGTCGGAGCCGGCCACACTCACCGTTCTGCCCGACACGCGCTGATGGCACGCCACAACGAACTCGGACAGGCCGGCGAACAGGCAGCCGTCGACATGCTTGTGGCCAAAGGCTACAGCATAGTCGAGCGCAACTGGCGCTGCGGACGCATGGAAATCGACATAGTGGCGCAGCGCGGCATGCGGCTGGCCATCGTGGAGGTGAAAACACGCACGAGCGCCGATTTCGCCGACCCGGTAGAGGCCGTCGACCGCCGCAAGCAGCTGCGCATGGCGCGCGCCGCGCAGGCCTATGTGGAGCAGCGCCGCCTGCCGCATGAGCTGCAGTTCGACATCGTGGCCGTCACGGCCACCCCAGGCGGCCTGCACACAGAGCACGTGGAGGACGCTTTTCCGCCGCCGCTGATCAACATCTGAAAACACCGCGGGCCATAACCCGCCACACGCATATGAAAGAAACAGCACAACGCCTTGCAGCCCTGCGCGCCGAAATGAAACGCGCGGGCGTGGATGCGGCCATCATTCCCCAGGCCGATCCGCACATGAGTGAATACCTTGCCTCGCACTGGCAGGCACGCCGCTTCCTGAGCGGCTTCAACGGCTCGGCCGGCACACTGGTGGTTCCGGCACAGGGCCCCGCGCGCCTGTGGACCGACTCGCGCTACTTCCTGCAGGCAGCCGAGCAGCTGGCCGGCACGGAGATAGAACTGATGAAAGAAGGCCTGCCCGGCACGCCGTCCATCGAGGCATGGCTCACGCAGACACTGCCCGCCGGCACCACCGTGGGCGTCGACGCCATGCTCATGAGCGTGGGCGCGCTGCGCGCACTGCGCGCCACGCTCAAGGCCCACGACATACGCATCGAAACCGCCTTCGACCCCCTGCGCGCCATATGGCCCGACCGCCCCGCGCTGCCCAAGTGCGAGATATTCGTGCACGACGAGAAATACGCCGGCCGCGCCGCCGCCCAGAAGATGGCCGAAGCCCTCGAAGGCGCGCGCATGCACGGCGCCGACGCCGTGTTCGTGTCGGCGCTCGACCAGGTGGCGTGGCTGCTCAACATACGCAGCCGCGACGTGCGCTACAACCCCGTGGCCACGGCGTTCGTCTACCTGGGCCCGGAAGGCAACATCCTCTTTGTCGACTCCGACAAGCTCACCGACGACGTCAGAGCTTACCTGACGGCACAGGGAGTGACCACCCGCCCCTACACCTCCGTGCGCGCCTTCGCCATGGAGCTCAGCACACTGCGCCGCGTGCTGCTCGACCCCGCGTCGACGGCCTACGGCATACTCGAGGCCTTCGGCGACCGCGCCGTCGAGGCCCCCTCGCCCATAGCCATGCCCAAAGCCTGCAAGAACGACGTGCAGATAGCCGGCGTGTGCGAGGCCATGAAACGCGACGGCGTGGCCCTGGTGCACTCGCTCATGGAGCTTGAGAAGCGCCTGGCCGCCGGCGAGGATGTCACGGAGATGGATGTGGCCGAAATCCTGCGCCGCAAGCGCTCGGAGCAGCCCTTGTTTTTCGACGAGAGCTTCGGCACCATAGCCGGCTATGGCCCGCACGGAGCCATCGTGCACTACGAGGCCGACGAAGCCTCCAACGCCACCCTGCGCCGCGAGGGACTGCTGCTCATAGACAGCGGCGCGCAGTATCTCGACGGCACCACCGACATCACACGCACCATATGCCTGGGCGAGCCCACGCAGCAGGAGCGCTCGGACTTCACACTGGTGATGAAAGGCCACATAGCGCTCGCCACCGCCATCTTCCCCGAAGGCACCGCCGGCACGCAGCTCGACGCCCTCGCGCGCCAGTATCTCTGGCGCCACGGGCTCAGCTACCTGCACGGCACAGGCCACGGCGTGGGCCACTTCCTCAACGTGCACGAAGGCCCGCAGAGCATCCGCCTCAACTATGTGCCCGCGCCGCTCACCCCCGGCATGATCACCAGCAACGAGCCCGGCCTCTACCGCGAGGGCGTGCACGGCATACGCTGCGAAAACCTCGTGCTCACGGTACCGGCCTTCGACACCGAATTCGGCCGCTTCTACAAGTTCCGCACGCTCACGCTGTTTCCGTTCGACACACGCCTGTTTGCCACCGAGATGATGACCGAGGCCGAGCTCACGTGGGTCAACGCCTACAACGAACACGTGCGCGAGGAACTCACCCCGGCGCTCGACGCCGAGGCCGCCGCATGGCTCGCCGAAAAAACGGCCGCCATCTGACCCCGCTCCGCCGCGCCGCTCTGCGCCGCCGCGGGCGGCGCGGCCTCACAATAATTCTAAAAAAATTGGTGGCTACGGAAAAATACGCTACCTTTGCATTTGAAACATGCGCGAGCGCGCAACGCAAAGAACAGAGCCGATGAGAGTAAAACTGCACCATGAAGGCGTCAACATACTGATAGTAATGCTGATAGCATTGCTCGCCATCAACGCATGCCTATGGCTGTGGGGCAAGCACCCCGTGGCCGCCACGGTGTGCTCGGCGGTGAGCGGCGCCCTCTACATCACGGCCGTCAACTTCTTCCGCTCCCCGCGCCGCGTGTTCCGCGGCAATCCCGACCGCGCGGTAGTGTCGAGCGCCGACGGCAAGGTGGTGGCCCTCGAGCCCACTTTCGAAGACGAGGTGCTGCACGGCCCGGCCATACAGATCAGCGTGTTCATGACCATTTTCAACGTGCACGCCAACTGGTTTCCCGTGGACGGCGAGGTAATCTACACCAAGCACCACAAGGGCCGCTTCCAGGCCGCATGGCTGCCCAAGAGCAGCACCGACAACGAACGCTCCACCACGGCCATCCGCACCCCCGACGGCCAGGTGGTGGTGGTGCGCCAGATAGCCGGCGCCGTGGCACGCCGCATAGTCACCTACGCGCAGCCCGGCATCGAGGCGTCGATTGAAGACCACATGGGCTTCATAAAATTCGGATCGCGTGTCGACATCTTCCTGCCCCCCGGCTCCGACATACTCGTGAAGCTGGGCGAGCACACCACCGGCGGCGTGACACAGGTGGCGCGTCTTAACCCTCCCACCGTACAATGATCAGAAAAATCATATCCTGCATCCCCAACACCATCACGCTCTGCAACCTGCTGAGCGGATGCATGGCCATATATTTCTCGTTCGCGCACACACAGAGTTTCGGCGCTCTCACGGGCCTCGAGTGGGCCTACGTGATGATAGGCGCCGCAGCCGTGTTCGACTTCTGCGACGGAGCGAGCGCACGCGCCCTGCGGGCGTATTCGGCCCTGGGCAAGGAGCTCGACTCGCTGAGCGACCTCGTGAGCTTCGGTGTGGCGCCGGCCATGCTGATGCTCAACGTGATGCTGGCGCAGTCGCACCACCCGTGGCTATGCTTCGCCGCCCTGTTCATACCCGCCATGGGAGCCCTGCGCCTGGCCAAATTCAACCTCGACACGCGACAGACATCCAGCTTCCGCGGCCTTCCCATCCCGGCCAACGCCATATTCTGGATAGGCATCAGCGGATGGATAGAGCGCTACGGCTATCCCGGCACCGCCATACTCGTGGTGCTCATAGCGCTCGTTTCGCTGGCCATGGTGTGCGACATGCGCATGTTCTCGCTGAAATTCAAGAATCTCGACCTGCGCGAAAACTTTCTGCGCTACGTGATTGTTCTCGCCGCTGTATCGTTCGTGGTGTTCTACGGCATAAGCGGCCTGGCCTGGACCATCGTGCTCTACATACTGCTGTCGGCGCTCACACGCCGCAGGGCCGACTGAACGAAGCCGTTTTTCCACCTGTCCACACTACAAAAACCGCGGGCTCGCAGCCCGCACAAACCCCGCAGCCGCACCGCGGCGCTGCCTGACACATACGCTACATGGGTACAATTCTCTTTCTTCTGCTTTTCTTCTTCGTGCTGCTGCCGCTGGCACGCATAGCCTGGGCGGCATGGCGCCAGTACAGGCTGCTGCGCGACCACATGCGCCGCGCGCAGGAATTCGAGGACCGCTTCCGGCGTGCCGCCGGAGCCTCGGACTCCGCGCACGAGCCGCAGCAGCCCGCCGCGCGCAAGAAAAAAATAGACCCCGACGTGGGCGAATACGTGCAGTTCGAGGAGATGCGCGTGTACGCATCCGACGACATCGACGAAGCACCCGCCGCCACCGAAGCGCCCGCGGAACAGATTGAGGACGCCGACTGGGAGGACATCACCGGCAAAAACAACTGACACAGCAGCCAAACACCACTCACACATGAGCAAAGCATCTCTCCATCCGGCACTGGCATTTCTGCGCCGCCTGGCGGAAAACAACGACCGCGTGTGGTTCGCCGCACACCGCGCCGAGTACGACGACGTGCGCGCGCAGTGGCTCGAGGAGGTGGACCGCCTCATAGCCCGCCTCGCATGCCACGACCCGCGCGCCGCGCGCACTGACGCACGCCACGCCGCCTACAGGATATACCGCGACACGCGTTTCAGCCCCGACAAGACACCCTACAAGACGTATTTCTCGGCGGCGTTTCCCGTGCAGGGACGCCGCGACGAGCGCGCCGGCTACTACCTGCAGATGGACGAACGCCCCGGCCAGGGAGGCCTCTACGGAGGCATATACTGCCTCGACTCGGCGCAGCTGCGCAAGATGCGCCACGCCATCGCGGACAACATAGACGAACTGCGCGACATACTGGCCGAACCAGAGCTGCGGCGCCTCTACGGCGACGCATGGGTGGGACCGGCGCTGAAAACCGTGCCCAACGGATGGCCCAAAGACCATCCCGACGCCGACCTGCTGCGGCTCAAGAGCTACGGCAAGTACTGCGAGCTCACGCCCGAGTTCTACTCGCGCCCCGACTGGCCCGAGGCCGCGGCCGACATGCTGCAGCCCCTGCGCCCGCTGATCGACTTCCTGAACTACTCTCTCGACGAATAGCCGCATGGACCTGCAAGCCGTTACGCTAAGCGAATTCAACCGCCGCCTGGGGGCCGCGCTCGCCGCGCCGGGGCTGCGCTCCGTGTGGGTGACCGCCGAAACCGCCGACGTGCGCGTGAGCAACGGCCACATGTACATGGAGCTCATCGAAAAAGATGCCGCCGGCGCCACCGTGGCCCGCATCGGAGCAAGCATCTGGGCATCGAACCTCTCGCGGCTCAACGGCATGTTTGCCGCCGCCACCGGCGCCAACATAGGCTCGGGCATGAAAATCATGGTGTGCGTGTCGGCCACGTTTCACGCCGTGTACGGGCTGCGCGCCGTAATCACCGGCATCAACCCCGACTATACGCTCGGCGACCTGCTGCGCCGCCGCCGCGAGATTCTGCAGCGGCTGGCGGCAGAGGGCGTGGCCGGAATGAACCGCGCGCTGCCGGCGCCGCGGCCCGTGCTGCGTGTGGCCATAGTGAGCGCCCGCGGAGCCGCCGGACTCGGCGACTTCATGCACCAGATAGCCGCCAACGACTCGCGGTTGCGCTTCAGCCTGCGGCTGTTCGAAGCCGTGATGCAGGGCGAGCGCGCGCCGCAGAGCATCATCGACGCGCTCGGAAGGGTGGCCGCCGAGGCCGACAGCTTCGACGTCGTGGCCATCATACGCGGAGGCGGAGCCACCAGCGACCTCGCCACACTCGACAACTACGACCTCGCCGCCAACGTGGCGCAGTTTCCGCTGCCCGTGATAGTGGGCGTGGGCCACGAGCGCGACGTCACCGTGCTCGACTACGTGGCCTGGCTGAGCGTGAAGACTCCCACAGCCGCGGCCGAATGGCTCATAGCCCGCGGCAAAGCCGAGCTCGACCTGCTCGTGCGCCTCGCATCCGACACCGTGCGCCTCAGCTCGGCCCACGTGAGCGCCGGCATGCGCCGCCTCGACTACATAGCCGGCCAGCTGCCGCAACTCGCCCTCAACCAGCCGCAGCGGCACCGCGCGCGCCTCGACAATATGGCCGCACAGCTGCCGCTGCTGGCGCAGGGAGCGCTGCACACGCGCGCTCAGAGGCTTCACGCCCTGGGCGAGCTGCTTCAGGCGCTGTCGCCCGAAGCCACCATGCGGCGCGGCTACAGCGTGCTGCGCGTCGACGGACGCGCCGTCACATCGCCGCAGCAGATACCCGACGGAGCCGCCGTGGAGGCCACACTGGCCGGCGGAAGCATAATCCTCGAGCGCTCCGCCTCAAAATCTTAAACCACCATCACACCCGACATGCCCATGAAGCCTGTAGACGAACTCACCTACAACGAAGCCGTGGCCGAACTCGAAGCCATCGTGGCGAAACTGCGCGGCGACAACTGCGATGTGGACGCCCTCACGGCCATGACACGCCGCGCCGCCGAGCTGCTGGCGTCGTGCCGCGCGCGCCTGACCGCCACCGACACCGAACTGCGCGCCATACTGGCCACCCTCGAGGCATGACACACGCGCTGCGCGCCGCCGTGGCCGCCATGCTGCTCGCAGCACTCGCCGCGTGCACCGGCAGCTCCGGCTGGCACACCGACGAAGGCGCCGCCTGGGGCACACTCTACCATATCACCTACCGCGCGCCGCGTGAGCTTCACGACAGCGTGCGCGCCACCATGCGCGCCGTCGAGCTGAGCGTGTCGCCGTTCGAGCCCGCAAGCCGCATTTGCGCCGTCAACGCCGGCCGCACCGACACACTCGACGCCACTCTGGCGCAGCTCGTCGAGGCATCGCAGCAGGTGTGGCGCCTGAGCGGCGGCGCGTTCGACCCCACGGTGCTGCCCGTGGTGGACCTCTGGGGCTTCGGTCCCGCTGGACGCACGGCCGAGCCCACACAGCAGCAGATAGACAGCGCGCTGGCCACCGTGGGCATAGACCGATGCCGCCTGCTGCCCGGCAGGCGCCTCGTGCGGCCGTCGGAGGGCACGCGCCTCGATTTCTCCGCCATAGCCAAAGGCATGGGCGTCGACGCCGTGGCGGCCATGCTCCGCCGCAACGGCGCCACCGACTATATGGTGGAGATAGGCGGCGAGGTGGCCCTGGGCGGCCAAAGCCCGCGTGGCGGCATGTGGCGCATACAGATTGACGCCCCCGTGGCCGACGACCCCACGGGCGCCGCCCACGAGCGGCTGCGCGTGGTGAGCCTGCCCGGAGGCGCATGCGTGGCCACATCCGGCAACTACCGCAACTACCGCGTGCGCGCCGACGGCACACGCGCCGGCCACATCATCAGCCCGCGCACGGGGCGCCCGGCCGAAGCCGAGGCACTGGCCGCCACGGTGGTGGCGCCATCGTGCATGACGGCCGACGCGCTGGCCACCGCAGCCATGGCCATGCACCCCGACAGCGCCATGCGCATGGCCGCGGCGCTGCCACACACACACCTGCTGCTGGTGCTGCCCGCCGGCACCGACACCTTCCGCACGGTGCAGAGCCCGGGATTTCCGCGCTGACGCAGCGCGCACAATAATCACAGCGCGCGCACGTTATAATAAGAGCCCGTTTCTCCCAAATCTCTCTGAATGATCCGATTTTTCACACTCATATCCGCCATACTGCTCGCCGCCACAGCCGCCGCACTGCCCGCCGGCCACTTCGCGCAGCACTCCGTGCTGGCCGAAGGCCACTGGGTGAAAGTGTCGGTGCCCGAAAGCGGCCTCTACTGCATCACACCCGCCCAGCTGCGTTCGTGGGGCTTCTCGGGGCCTGAAAACGTGCGCGTGCACGGCTACGGCTCACGCCGCATGCCCGACCGCCTCGAAGCCTCCACCTGCATCGACGACCTGCCTCAGGTGCAGACCGTGGCCACATCGCGCGGACTGGTGTTCTACGCCGTAGGAGCCGACGAAACGGTGGCCTCCGGCGACTGGTTCACCGTGACCCGCAGCCCCTATGCCACCGAAGGCTACTACTACCTGAGCGAAACCGGCGCGCCCGCGCGCGACATCCCCTACGCCGGCGTCCCCGAGGCCGATGAACCCGCCGAAAGCTTCACGCAGGTGCTGCACCACGAGCTCGACGCCACAGCTCCCGCCGAAATAGGCGCCATGCTCGTGGGCGAGGAGTTCCGGCTCACGCCGCGGCGCACCTTCGCCTTCGACGCCCCCGGGTGCATAGCCGGCGCCCCCGCGTGGCTGCAGTGCAGCTTCGTGGCAGTGACCCCCTCGGCGTCGAGCTACGTCAATTTCGCCGTCAACGGCGAAAGCCTGCCCCGCGTGACCGCCGACCGCATCGACGCCATGCCCGGCTCGAACTACCAGCACGCCATGATGACCGTGACCGACCACAGCTTCAAAGCGCCCGACGGCACCCGCATCAGCGTGGAGCTGAGCCACTCGTCGCCGTCGAGCGCCGTGTACAACGCGTGGCTCAACTACCTGACCGTGTGCTACACGCGGCGCCTCGAGCTGCCCGCCGCCGGCGCCCTCGCATTTCAGAGCTACAACTCGCGCCTGCGCCTGCGCGGCGCCACGGCCGACACGGAGATACTCGACGTGACCGACCCGCTCGACATCAAGCGCATGCGCGCCGGCCACGACGCCTCCGGCGCCGTCTGGACCAACGACTACACCGGCCTGCGGCGCTATGTCGCCTTCACGCCCGCGGCATCGCTGCCCTCGCCCGCGCTGGTGCACACCGTGCCCAACACCGACCTGCACGCCACGCCCGCCGGCACCGACATGGTGATACTCACGCCGCCGGAGCTGCGCGCCGCCGCCGAGCGCCTCGCCGCCCTGCACCGCGCCGAGCCCGACAACATGCAGGTGGTGGTGGCCGACCTCGAGCGCGTCTACGACGAGTTCGGCAGCGGCGCGGCCGATGTGTCGGCCATACGCAAGTACCTCAAGATGCTCTACGACCGCGGCACCGAGGCCGGCCACGCACCCGCCTACGCGCTGCTGATGGGACGCCCCACCTACGACCACCGCCGCCTCACCGCCGAGATGAAGCGCGCCGCATGGCCCGTGGCCCCGGCATGGATCACACGCGCCGACGCCGCGTCGCTCAACGACAACAGCGGCTTCACCACCGACGATTTCATAGCCATGCTCGCCGACGGCAGCGGCGCCGACATGAGCCGCGACAACCTCGACATAGCCGTGGGACGCATACCCGCCGCGTCGGCCGACGAAGCCTCGAGCTTCGTCGACAAAATAGAGCAGTACATGCACAAATCGGCGCGCACGCCGTGGAAAAATATCGTGGTGGCACTCGCCGACGACGACGACAACAACGTGCACATGCTGCAGACCGAAGACTTCGTGGAAGCCCTGATGGCTGCCCCGGGACAGCAGCACGTGGTCGACAAAATCTACACCGAGGCCTACCCGCTCGTAAGCGGCGGCTACCAGCAGGCCCGCGACGACATGTTCCGCCGCCTGCAGGACGGAGCAGTGTGGTGGAACTACGTGGGGCACGCCACCACACACAGTTGGACAGGCGAAAAAATGCTCACCTACACCGACATCAACAACCTGCTGCTGCGCAACGTGCCCTTCATATACGCCGCCACGTGCGACTTCCTGCGCTGGGACAGCAACACCGCCAGCGGCGGCGAGATACTGCTGGCCGAGCGAAACGGCGGATGCATAGGCATCATCAGCGCCACGCGTCCGGCCTACATCTCGGACAACGGCAACCTCACGCGCGCCATGGGCCACGCGCTGGCAATGCGCGGCGCCGACGGACGCTACATGCGCGTGGGCGACATCTACCGCCACGCCAAAAACAACCAGATTGACGGCGACGGCAACATAGTCTACAACACCAACCGCCTGCGCTACAGCCTCGGAGGCGACCCCGCCCTGCGGCTGGCCACACCGAGCAATGTGGTGCGCATCGACAGCATCGACGGCGTGCCCTTCCGCCCCGAAGAGCAGCCCACACTCGCCGCCCTGCAGCAGGCCGTGATAAGCGGCCACATAGAGGCCCCCGACGGCACGCTCATGGCAGGATTCGACGGCACAGCCACCATAGAGCTCTTCGACGCCGAGCACTCCATGACCACTCTGGCCCACAAGAGCGACGACGAAGAACCCTTCGAGGTACACGGCAACAAACTGCTGTCGGTGTCGGCGCCCGTCAGCGGCGGACGCTTCAGCGCCCGCGTGGCCATGCCCGCCGACATAAGCGACAATTTCCGTCCCGCCACGCTCAACGTGTATGCCGGCGCCACCGCCGGCACCGACGAGGCCATAGGCGTGTGCCGCGACATCTACGTCTACGGCATCGACGACAGCGCCGCGCCCGACACCGAGGCACCCGCCATCGACAGCTACCTCATCAACCACTCCGGCTTCCGCTCCGGCGACCGCGTGAGCACACGCTCGCCCATGGTGCTCGCATCCCTGAGCGACAACGTGGGCATCAACATATCCTCGGCCGGAGTGGGCCATCAGCTCACTCTCACGCTCGACAGCGCCACCACCTACAGCAACGTGGCGCAGTACTACACACCGCACCCCGACGGCACCCCGGGCGGCACCATAGCCTATCCGCTGCCCGACATGGAGCGCGGGCTGCACATCCTGCGCCTGCGCGTGTGGGACACCTCCGGCAACGCCGCCGAGCAGACTCTCGAATTCTTCGCCGACACCGACGTGGCGCCGCAGATTTTCGAGCTATACACCGACGCCAACCCCGCGCGCACGGCCGCCAATTTCTACATCACGCACGACGCTCCCGAGGCCATGGCCACGGTGACCGTGACGGTCTACAACCTGCTCGGACAGCCCGTGTGGACACGCACCGAACGCGGCCGCAGCGACATGTTCACGTCGACACCCGTCACCTGGGACCTGCGCGACGGCTCCGGCCGACGCGTGGAGCGCGGCATCTACGTCTACAGCGCCACCATCACCGTCGACGGCACCACCCACCGCACCGCCTCGCGCAAGCTCGCCGTGTCGGCCTACTGACCCCGGGCTTCCGCCGTGTAAGGAATAGGACATACGCAATCAGGGCACGCCATGGCGGCGTGCCCTGATTTTATTGCTGAGCGGCAAGCGGCGCTATCGGTTGACCTGACAGCGGGTGTCGCCGGTGCGGAAATAGGCGTCGATCTGCCGCGCGGCGGCTATGCCGGCGTTGATGTTGGCCTCGGCGGTCTGCGCGCCCATTTTCTTGGGCGTACACACCACGCGCTTGCCGAAGCGCTCCATAAGGTCGTCGGCGCAGTCGGGGCGCACGTCGGCGAGGTAGCGCAGGTCGGGACGGTCGGCGAGCACGGCCGCGAGGCCTGCTTCGTCCATCACCTCCTTGCGCGCGGTGTTGATGACCACTCCTCCCTTGGGCATGAGGCCGAGCAGCGCAGCGCCTATGCTGCCGCGAGTCTGCGGTGTGGCAGGTATGTGTATGCTCACAAAGTCGCTGCCGGCGTAGAGCTGCTCCACGGTGTCGACCGGCGTGACTCCTGCCTCGCGCATGACTTCGGGCGGGCAGAAGGGGTCGAAGGCGCTGACGGCCATGCCGAAGCCTTCGGCTATGCGCGCCACGCAGCGGCCCACGGCGCCGAAGGCATGGAGGCCGAGGCGCTTGCCGCGCAGTTCGGTGCCGGAGCTGCCGTCGAAATGGTTTCGCACGGCGGCGAGCGCCATGCCGAACACGAGTTCGGCCACGGCGTTGGAGTTCTGGCCGGGAGTGTTTTCCACCACTATGCCCCGGGCCGTGGCGGCGTCCAGGTCGATATTGTCGTAGCCGGCGCCGGCGCGCACCACTATTCTGAGCGCGGGAGCTGCGGCCAGCAGTTCGGCGTCCACCTTGTCGGAGCGCACTATCAGGGCGTCGGCCGAGCGAACGGCCTCGGCGAGGGTGGCGCGGTCGGGATATTTTTCGAGCAGCACCAGCTCGTGGCCGGCGCTTTCGAGCACTTCGCGTATGCCGTCGACGGCCACTTTCGCGAAGGGTTTTTCTGTAGCTACAAGTACTTTCATGGCAGTGCGGGCTTTGGAATCAGCGATGTGTGGACTCGAAGTCGGACATGGCTTCCACCAGGGCGTCGACACTTTCCATGGGCAGAGCGTTGTAGAGCGAGGCGCGGAATCCGCCCACGCTGCGGTGGCCCTTGATGCCCACTATGCCGCGGCCGGCGCAGAAGTCTATGAAATCTTTCTCGAGATTCTTGAAGGGGGGTGCCATGACGAAGGTCACGTTCATGAGCGAGCGGTCGGTTTCGCGGGCTGTGCCTTCGAACATGGCGCTGTTGTCGATGGCTTCGTAGAGCTTGGCCGACTTGAGCGCCGCGCGGCTCATCAGTTCCTTGATGCCGCCTATCTGCTTGTAGTAGCGCAGCGTCTGGAGGGCGGTGTATATGGGCAGCACGGGGGGAGTGTTGAACATCGAACCCTTTTTGACGTGCGTGCGGTAGTCGAGCATGGTGGGTATGGGGCGTTCGGCGCGGCCGAGGGCTTCGTCTTTCACAATCACCAGCGTGACGCCGGCGGGGGCCAGGTTTTTCTGCGCTCCGGCGTAGATGGCGTCGTAGCGGGCCACATCCACATAGCGTGTGAAAATATCCGAGCTCATGTCGGCTATCAGGGGGCAGGGGGCGTCGAGGTCGTCGCGCAGCTCGGTGCCGTAGATAGTGTTGTTGGTGGTGATGTGCATGTAGTCGAGGCCTTCGGGTATGGTGTAGTCCTGGCCGAGCTGCGGGTAGTAGGTGTAGCCTGCGGCCTCGCTGCTTGCGAGCACGTCGACCTGCCCGAACAGGCGTGCCTCCTTGATGGCGTTGTGCGCCCATGTGCCTGTGTCGAGATAGCCGGCGCGCGAGCGCATGAAATTGTAAGGAATCATGGCAAACTGCATCGATGCGCCGCCTCCGAGCCACAGCACGCTGTAGCCTTCGGGCACACTGAGCAGTTCCTTGACCAGTGCGCCGGCCTCGTCAATCACGGCCTGGAATTCTTTGCTGCGGTGGGAGATGGAAAGCAGCGAGATGCCGGTTCCGTCGAAATCGCGGATAGCGTCGATAGTGTTGTTGATGGCGTAGTCGCTCAGTATGGAGGGACCGGCCGAGAAGTTGTGCTTCTTCATACGGATAACAGTTTTGGTGCTAATGGCAAAGTTAATCAAAAAACTTTAGCGGCCAAAATAAAAACACACGCCGCAGCCGCGGTGTTCGGTGCGGGCACGCGGCGCTATTTGTGCATATGCGGATTTTTTGTTAATTTTGTGGCATAATATACATAACCGAACCAACGATATACTCCGAAATATGAATCCCTTGGAACTCAGCGAACAGGAAATAATACGCCGCAACAGCATGGCAGCGCTCCGCGAAATGGGCATAGAGCCCTATCCGGCAGCCGAATACCCCGTGGATGCCTATAGCGACGAAATACGCTCTAATTTCCGCGACGACGACAACGCCGAGCCGCGCCGCGTGTGCGTGGCCGGACGCATCATGGGCCGCCGCATCATGGGCAAGGCCTCGTTCATGGAGCTGCAGGACAGCCGCGGCCGCATACAAGTGTATGTGTCGCGCGACGAGATATGCCCCGGCGAGGACAAGGAGATGTACAACACCGTGTTCAAGAAGCTGCTCGACATAGGCGACTTCGTGGGTGTGCGCGGCCACGTGTTCCGCACGCAGACCGGCGAGATTTCCATCCACGCCTCCGAGCTCACGGTGCTGGCCAAGAGCCTGCGCCCGCTGCCCATCGTGAAGGTGAAGGACGGAGTCACATACGACGCTTTTGACGACCCCGAGCTCCGCTACCGCCGCCGCTACGTCGACCTCGTGGTCAACGACGGCGTGCGCGACATCTTCCTCAAGCGCACCAAGGTGTACACCTCGATGCGCAACTATTTCAACGAGCACGGCTACATTGAGGTGGAAACACCCATCCTGCAGAGCATACCCGGCGGAGCCTCCGCACGCCCCTTTATCACCCACCACAACGCACTCGACATACCGCTCTACCTGCGCATCGCCGACGAGCTGTATCTCAAGCGCCTCATAGTGGGCGGATTCGAGGGTGTGTACGAGTTCTCGAAAAATTTCCGCAACGAGGGCATGGACCGCACCCACAACCCCGAGTTCACGTGCATGGAAATATACGTGAGCTACAAGGACTACAACTGGATGATGCGCTTCACCGAACAGATGCTCGAACGCATCTGCCTGGAGGTGAACGGCACCACGGAGGTGAAAGTGGGCGACAACATCATTAGCTTCAAAGCGCCCTTCCGCCGCGTGACCATGGCCGAGGCCATCAAGGAGCACACCGGCGCCGACATCACCGGCATGGACGAGCAGCAACTGCGCGAGCTCTGCGCAAGCCTCGGTGTGGAAACAGACCCCTCCATGGGCAAAGGCAAGCTCATAGACGAAATATTCGGCGAAAAATGCGAGGGCAGCTACATTCAGCCCACATTTATCACCGACTACCCCATAGAAATGTCGCCGCTGACCAAGCGCCACCGCGACAACCCCGAGCTCACCGAACGCTTCGAGCTGATGGTCAACGGCAAAGAGCTGTGCAACGCATACTCCGAGCTAAACGACCCCATAGACCAGTACGAACGCTTCGCCGAGCAGATGCGCCTCAGCGAGAAAGGCGACGACGAAGCCATGATCATAGACCACGACTTCATTCGCGCGCTCGAATACGGCATGCCCCCCACATCGGGCATGGGCATCGGCATGGACCGCCTGGTGATGCTCATGACGGGGCAGACCGCCATTCAGGAGGTGCTGCTCTTCCCTCAGATGCGCCCCGAAAAAGTGCAGAAACGCGACGCCGCCGAGGCTTACGTGGCTCTCGGAGTGCCCGCCGACTGGGTGCCCGCCGTGCAGAAAGCCGGATGCCTCACCATAGCCGCACTGGCAGCCGCAGCGCCCGGCAAGCTGCACCAGGAGCTCTGCGGACTCAACAAAAAGCACAAGCTCGGACTCAAGAACCCCTCGCAGGAAGATGTGGCGGCATGGATCGGAGCAGCCACCGCAGCCACCGATTCTGCCACGCAAGAATAACCGCGCCATGAGCTTTCCCGGACAAATAGCCGTGCTCGGCGGCGGAAGCTGGGCCACGGCGCTCGCCAAACTGCTGCTGCAGAACTGCGAGCTCATACACTGGTACATGAGGCGCGACGACCGTATCGACGACTTCAAGCGCCTCGGCCACAACCCGGCCTACCTGACCGATGTGGATTTCGACATCAACCGCATCGTGTTTTCGAGCGACATCAACGAGGTGTGCAGCCGCGCCGACACACTGCTGCTGGCCATGCCGTCGCCGTATTTCAAAGACCACATGGCCAAGGTAACAGCTCCGCTGGCCGACAAATACGTGGTGTCGGCCATCAAAGGCATAGTGCCGGACAGCAACGAGCTCGTGACAGATTTCATGACACGCACCTTCGGCATACCGGCCGAGCACCAGCTGTGCATCTCCGGCCCCTGCCACGCCGAGGAAGTGGCGCTCGACCGCCTGAGCATACTCACCATCGGATGCCACAACCCCGAGCTCGCCGAAGCCTTCGCAAGCTGCATTGCCGGCAAGCACACGCACACCGTCACATCCACCGACCTGGCCGGCATAGAGTATGCCGCCGTGCTTAAAAACGTCTATGCCATAGCGGCAGGCATCGTGCACGGCATGAAGCTCGGCGACAACACCCTGGCCGTGCTCGTCAGCAACGCCATACGCGAGATGGACCGATTCCTCGACAGTGTCGACAACCGCCCGCGCCAGATATGCGACAGCGTGTACCTTGGCGATCTGCTCGTCACGGCCTACTCGCGCTTCTCGCGCAACCACAATTTCGGCTCCATGATAGGCCGCGGGTACTCCGTGACGGCCGCACGCATGGAGATGGAGCAGACAGCCGAGGGATACTACGGCACGAAATGCATCCACGACATCAACCGCCGCTACGAGGTAGCGATGCCCATACTCGAAGGCGTCTACGACATACTCTACCGGCGCCAGTCGGCCGCCAAAGTGATGCAGCGCATAGCGCGCAGCTTCGACTGAGCCGGGGTATGATAATAAATGTTACAGACGCGCCGATTCACACAAACGTATCGCAACCGTCACCTAAATGTAACATACACATCATATCTTTGCATCACAACCGAAAAACGGATAAACCAATCTAAACTACCATAGTTAATTCAGCAAAGTAGCAAGAATTTTAAATACAGAATCGGCACGTCGCAGACGACGCGCCGATTTCTATTTTACAGCTCCCGCACATGGCAGACAACTATCTCGAAAACAAAATGGCCGAACACATGGCCGCACGCGGCGCCACACGCACAGCGCGCCCTGCCCGGCGCCCCGGCTTCGCCGCCATAAGCTTTCCGGCGCCGAGGGTGCTCGTGGCCCCCGGCACGCACGCGGCAGCGGCAGCAATAGCGACGGAGCTCGCCCACGCCGGCTGCCGCGTGGCCATGCTCGGAGGCGCCGCCGAGGGCGTGCGCTGCTTTCCCGAAAGCATGCCGGCAGCCGAAGCCGCGGCACGCCTCATGCACGACTGGCACGAGGTGGACGTGACCATCACCGCCGCCCCGGAAGCCCACGCGGCGGCAGCCGCCGCCGTGGAGCAGGCGCGCCTCAGCCTGCCCGAACCGCTGCGCCTCGCCGCCGCGCGCCATATAGCCGTGGCCGCCGGCGGCGAGCCCGACGTGGCCGGAGCAGTCACGCTGCGCTGCGCCGACACAGACGCTCAGGCCGACGCCATAGCCCGGCTGTGCCTGTGTCTGTGCGCCCCCGCGGCGCAGGCGCTGGCACCGCAGAGCATCGCGCTCAAGTGTTAAAAACAGTTAACGAGCGGTATTAGTCGCAAATAATGCGTACCTTTGCAGCGCTTGACGACATCAGTGCCGGAATCTTTGCCCTACGTTATTTACAACTCCAATTCACCCTTAAGGACTAAGCCAAGGCAAACCCGCATAAAGCCGCGTTGCGAAACGCACATGCCGCGTGCGGTGGTCGTAAAGCAAGTATGATATAATCTCTACACAAATTATTTGCCAACAAAAGGCTTAGGTCCTCTGCCCATTGAGAAAATGAGCAGGGACTTATTTTTTATAGGGCAATCAGAAATCAAACACCTCCCAGGTGAGGGTGGCTATGGCCTCCACGCCCTCGCGCAGCGAAGCCGCCGCACAGGCATGACGGTCGAAATCGGCACGCGTGGCAAACGTGGCCACCACCACATGGCGGTCGTCGTAGACTATGCTCTCGTAGGCATTATAGTCCACCACACCCTTTTCGCGCAGCGACATCTCGCAGAGTCGGGTCAGAAGGTCGTGCAGCTCGGCGTGGTTGGCACTGTCGCGCAGCTGCACAGAAGCATTGAGTCGTATCATTACGGTATGGAATTAAGTTAGTGCATCTACAACGCCGCCCCGACGCCAAAAGTTCGGGCCGCGCAGCCCGGAATTGCGCAGCAAAACGGGCGGCATTATTGCGCAATTGGGCGAAAAGTTGTAACTTTGCCGCAGTATTCACCAACTTGATTCATCTTGGATTCAGAACCTTTACCGGCCTGCGGGCCGGTCGGCCTTGTGCCGATGCTGCTGTATCAGCTGTCTGCCTTCAGCGCAGGCCAGACCATAGCCCTTGTAGTGGCGCTGCTCGCACTCATGGTGTCGGGCTTCGTATCGGGCAGTGAGATAGCCTATTTTTCGCTGACTCCCGCGCAATGCGAGGAGCTCGACGAAACATCCCGCGGAGCGGCCATACGGCGCCTGCTCGCCCGCCCGGAGCGCCTGCTGGCCACCATACTCATAGCCAACAATCTCGTCAACGTCACCATCGTGGTGCTGTGCAATTTCGCGCTCGGCCCGGTGTTCAGCAGCATGCCCCCGGTGTGGAGCTTCGTGCTTCAGACCGTGATTCTCACGTTCCTGATACTGCTCTTCGGCGAGATTATGCCCAAAATCTACGCCAACAATTACCCCACACAGTGGGCACGCTTCGCCGTGGGCGGCATCTCGTTTTTCGAGCGCCTGTTCGCGCCCCTGGCGGGCCTGCTGGTGCGCTCGTCGACCATCGTCAAGCGCGTGGTGAGCAAGCACACCGACCGCCTCACGGCCGACGAACTGTCGACCGCGCTCGACATCACCGACGTAAAAGCCTCCGACGACAAAGAGATACTGCAGGGCATAATCAAGTTCGGCGACACGGCCGCCAGCGAGATAATGACCCCGCGCATTGACATCACCGACCTCGACGTGGCCATGACCTTCGCCGAGGTGATGAGGGTGGTGGTGGAGAGCGGCTACTCGCGGCTGCCCGTGTACGAAGGCACGCAGGACAACATACGCGGCGTGCTCTACTCGCGCGACCTGCTGCCCTACGTGGGACGCGAAACCGAAGGCTTCGAGTGGCAGACACTGCTCCGCGAGCCGTATTTCGTGCCTGAAAGCCGCATGATCGACGACCTGCTCGAAGACTTCCGCAAGCTCAAGATACACATGGCCATCGTGGTCGACGAGTTCGGAGGCACGCAGGGCATAGTGACCATGGAGGATGTGCTCGAAGAAATAGTGGGCGACATCAACGACGAGTACGACGAGCCCGAGGACACCTACAAGCGCCTGCGCGACAACACCTACGTGTTTGAAGGACGCACGCTGCTGACCGACTTTTTCCGCATCACGGGCCTCGACGAAAGCGCCTACGACGACGTCACCGAGGACGCCGAAACCCTCGCCGGCATGCTGCTGGCCATAAAAGGCGACTTCCCCAAGGACAAGGAGCCGCTCGTCTACGGCCGCTGCCGCTTCCTGGTGCTCGACGTGACAGACCACCGTATCACGCAGGTGCGCGTGAAAGTGATGCCCGACGAGCAGTAAGAAACACCCGCCGGGCATGAAATCCCTGACAGCCATCATGCTGACATGCGCCCTGGCCGCTGCCGCCTGCGGCGGCGACGGCGGTGCTGCGCCCACCCCGCGCCGCCACGCCTACCCGCGCCCCGAGCTCTACGACTCATGCTACACGCAGGCGCAGCAGGCGCCCGTGGCATGGGCGGTGTGCTGCGGGGCTGTGTGCACCGCCGACAGCGGCGGCCGCTGGCTCACGACCGACTATCCCCTGTACAACGCACGCATATACATCACCTTCACGCCCGCCGCCGACTCGGCCGCCATAGCCGCCGCCATAGCCAACCGCCGTCAGCGCATATCGCTGAACCTGGCCGGCGCCCCGGCCACCACCACCCACGTGGCATCGGCCGACGGCTCCTTCGACGCCGCGCTGGTGGAAGCGCCCGGCACCACCATGCCGCTGCAGTTCGTGGCCACGGACGGCCACTCGATGGTGGTAAGCGGCGCCGTGCACACCGACACCGCCGAGCCCTACGACTCCGTGCGCCCCACCGTCGAGGCCCTGCGCCGCGACATAGGCGTGGCGCTCCGAAACCTCCGCCGCATATGACAGCACCCGCCACCACACCCGCCGCCGGCACAGGCGGCATACACTGCGCCACCTACCGCCACGGCGCCACATGCGTGCGCGTGCTCGCATGCGCGCTGCAGCCCGCGCCCACACGGCGCCTGGCCGAGATAGAGGCCGTGGAGAGGCTGCTCGCGGCAGCGCTGCCCGGGGGCCTCACCCTCGCCCACGACGCCGACGGAGCGCCGCGGCTCCTCACCGAGGGGGCGCCGGCCATATCCGTCAGCCATTCGCGCACGCACGCGGCCGTGGCGCTGGCGCCATGCGGCGTGGCCGTGGGCATCGACATCGAAACGCCGCGCGAGCAGCTGCGCCGCGTGGCGCCGCGCGTGCTCTCGCCCGACGAGCTCGCCGCCTGCGCCGACGGCGACATGGACGCGCTGCTGCGCGCCTGGACGCTCAAGGAAGCGCTCTACAAGGCCGCCCGCGTGGCGGGAGCCGATTTCCGGCGCCACATACACCTGCCCCTCGGACATAAAAAAAACGAAGCCACCGTCGCGACTCCTTGCGGCGCCGCGAAGCGCTTCGTGGTGCTCCATGCCGGCCCCTGGCTGGGCGGCGGAGCCATGGCTCTTGTGGTCAGTCCTTAGTGCCGTAGGCGAGGTCGCCTGCGTCGCCGAGGCCGGGCACGATGTAGCTGTGCTCGTTGATCACCTCGTCGATGGCGCCCACCCAGATGCTGGTGCGGTCGGCAGGGAAGGTGCGGGCCACATAGTCCACAGCAGCCTGCGAGGCTATCACCGACGCCACATGCACGTGGGCAGGCGTGCCCTTGGTGAGCAGAGCGCGGAAGCTCAGCTCCATGGACGCGCCAGTGGCGAGCATCGGGTCGCAGAGTATGAGCGTCTTGCCGTCGAGGCACGGCGAGGCGAGGTACTCTATCAGCACATCGAAATTTTCTTTTTCCTTATACTTGCGGTAGGCCGACACGAAAGCGTTTTCGGCATAGTCGAAATATTTCAGAAAACCCTGGTGGAAAGGCACTCCGGCGCGGAATATGGTGCCGAGCACGATGGGCTCGTCGGGCACCACGCATGCACACTTGTCGAGGGGTGTGGTCACCTCCACCTGCTTGTAGCGCAGCGTCTTGCTTATCTCATAGGCCATGATTTCGCCGGCGCGCTCAAGGTTGCGGCGGAAGCGCATAGGGTCGCGCTGCACATTGCTGTCGCGCATCTCCATCATGTATTGGCTCAATATCGACGGGCGCTCGGCAAAGTTTATGATCTGCATAAAAACAATGAATTTTTAGGCAACCGCTGAATTGCGATTGTGCAAAGGTACGAAAAAATCCCGATATCCGCCAACTCCCGCCGCCACAACAGCCCGCACGGCGCTCTTGCGTAACTTGATTTTAATACTTAACTTTGCCGACGCAAACTCATTGAGAGCCCGTTCCCCCCGATATTTGTCAAACCGGGGGCGCGCGGATTTCGAAATGGACTAATTTACAATTCTCAAACTAAACAAATGCCTTCCGCCCCAATGTCAAACCGCCCGCGGTTTGACAAACACCGGGGAAACGGGCTCTGAAAACATATGAGCACCAACACAGCCGACAACAAAAAGAAAGTGACCACCTCGCGCATTATCGACATGAAGGCGCGCGGCGAAAAGATAGCCATGCTCACGGCCTACGACTACACCATGGCCAAGCTCATAGACGAAGCCGGCATCGACATGATACTGGTGGGCGACTCCGCGTCCAACGTGATGGTGGGCAACGCCACCACACTGCCCATGACCCTCGACCAGATGATATACCACGCGCAGTGCGTCAGCAACGGCGTGGAGCGCGCACTCGTGGTGTGCGACATGCCCTTCGGCACCTATCAGGGCGACTCGCTCGAGGCACTGCACTCGGCCATACGCATCATGAAGGAAAGCCGCGCCGAAGCCGTCAAAATCGAAGGCGGCTCGGAAGTGCGCGAAAGCATAGAGCGCATACTCTCCGCCGGCATACCCGTGATGGGCCACCTGGGCCTCACACCCCAGAGCATCAACAAGTTCGGCACCTACGCCGTGCGCGCCAAAGAAGAGGCCGAGGCCGAAAAACTCGTGGCCGACGCACGCATGCTCCAGGAGATAGGATGCTTCGCGCTGGTGCTCGAAAAGATACCCGCCGCACTCGCCACGCGCGTGTCGGCCGAGCTGTCCATACCCACCATAGGCATCGGCGCCGGCAGCGGATGCGACGGACAGGTGCTCGTGATGCACGATATGCTCGGACTCAACAAAGGCTTCTCGCCCAAGTTCCTGCGCCGATACGCCGACCTCGGCACCGCCGTCAACGAAGCCGTGGGCCACTACATCGACGACGTGAAGACCGGCGACTTCCCCAACGCTTCTGAACAGTACTGAACACCCGACGCCGCACCATGCTGACAGCCATCGCCAACCCGCGCCTGTGGCGCCTCGAAATGCTGCTTGACACCGAGGAGCGCGCCCTGCACGTGGCTGCCGTCAGCACCGTGGGCGAGGAGTCCATGCTGTGCCGGCGCATAGAGCTCGCGCCGGAGATGCCCCTGCTCAGGGCCCTCGAAGACGCCGTGTACGACAATCCCATGCTGCTGGCCGACTTCGACCGCACCACCATACTCGTGCGCACACCGGCCTTCGTGCTGCTGCCGGAAGAGGTGGCCGCCGATCCGGCAGCCACTGCCGACGCCGCCGCGCTGGCGCGCATAGCCCCCGAAACATCGCGCATGAGGCTCTACACCCACCTCGCGCCCGCCACCGGGGTGGGCGTATGCTTCGCCCTCGACAGCGAGGCCGCGCTCTTTCTCGAGCGCACCTTCGCCGACGCTCGCATAGCCCACGAACTCACCACCGGCATAGCCTATTTCGCAGCCAAGGCACCCAGCAGCGGCAACTCACCCAAGGTGTTCGCCGTGGTGTCGGCCGGCCACATAAGCCTTATGGCCTTCGACGGCGCACGCCTGGCCGGAGCCACCGCCTACGCGTGCTCCGAGGCGGCCGACATGGCCTACTACGCCGCAGCCACCGCCCAGGTGTGCGGCATAGCCTCGCCCGAGCTGCAATTCTACGTGGCAGGCGCGCCCGCCGCGCGCGACACCCTCGTGCACACCCTGCGCGGCTTCGCCCCGCACGTGATGCCATGGTCGGCACCCTCCGAAGCCATAGCCACGGGCGCCGACCTCAACACACCCTTCTCCCTGCTCATCCTACCACTATGCGAATAATACGAGGCAAATACGGCCGCCGGCGCTTCGACGTGCCCGGCAACATATCTGCGCGCCCCACCACCGATTTCGCGCGCGAAAATATCTTCAACGTGCTCGACAACCTTGTCGACCTCGAAGGCGCCCGCGCACTCGACCTCTTCGCCGGCACCGGCGCCATCACCTTCGAATTTCTCTCGCGCGGATGCGCCGAGGTGACCGCCGTTGAGAAAGCCTCCGTGCAATACAACTTCATACGGCGCGTGGCGCAGCAGCTCAACGTCGACAACCTCCGCCTCGTGCGCGGCGACGCCCTGCGCTTCATACAGACCTGCACCGCCACCTTCGACATCATATTCGCCGACCCGCCCTACGACATGCCCGGCTTCGCCGAGGTGCCCGCGGCCATACTCGGCTCGGCGATGCTCAAGGAAGGCACCATCGTGGTGGTGGAACACTCCAAAAAACACGATTTCAGCTCCCTGCCCGGCTTCCGCGAACACCGCGCCTACGGCTCCGTCAACTTCTCCATCTTCATAGTCTGACCCCACTCGCCCTCAGCGCCGAATTGCACGCCACAACGCAACCTGCGCGCCCCCGCGCCTCGTTTTCGGGTAGTTTCGAGGATGTTTCAGCGTTTTTTCTTGATTTTCAAAAATAAAAATTGTTTTATATAGAGAATTTGACTTACAGAATATGGGACTTTTAGCTGAATACACACGCAAGTATCTTGACACGGCGACAACCGAACAACTGCAACAGGACTGGGAGGAGCTAAAGCATCTCAACGATGCAGGCCCGGAGATAAATGACATATTGTCTTGCCAACATAGCTGCACCAACGTCCAGGTATGCGACGTCCAGGTATGCAACAGCTCAATAGACATATCTCAATAGACATATCTCAATCGTATTCCATACCATAGAATCCACGCCTTGTAGAGATTTGATACTACGCGACGCTCCGTTTTTATGCTCCGATAAAAATACAAAGCCGACAAATTCACCGCCCAGTTCGTAATCAATTTCCTACGCACTAAAACACCATTTCCGTACAAAGCCATCAGAGTCTATGGACGCGACTGCGCGGCAGACAAATCAATCACTCAATACAGACTGAATTTCAACAACAACTCCAGTATGCACTTATGCCCCGAAATTCAGATTTGCGTAATTGACAAATCCACCATAAAACTGCCCGTAGAGATAATATACAGCAGCGACATGCAGTCGCTTGACAACTATACCGTCTGATACGCGATTTCATTGGCTTTTGTTTTAGAAGCGAGGTTTTCGGGGTGGGTTTTGAAAGTTTTTTTGATTTTTTCGGGCGGCGGGCTTGCATATGTGAAATTTTTGCTGTAATTTTGCACTGCTAATCCCAAAGGGGACAAGCTAACACGCTTCAATAGCTCAGTCGGTTAGAGCATCTGACTGTTAATCAGAGGGTCGATG
>CAMWTJ010000029.1 GCA_947177185.1 uncultured Porphyromonadaceae bacterium
TTTCTCGACTGTGCCTCTTTCGGTGCCGGTGTAGCAAGCTGCGAGGAGCTGATTGATTGCATAAGGCGTTTCAAAGAACGAAGCGGCAAATGGGTATATGCATATGGCGACTCTTATACGCAAAGCGCCTATCTGATAGCTTCCGCGGCCGACAGCGTTTTTGTCAATCCGATTGGTTCGGTCGATGTGCACGGCACGGCTTCAGTAACCCCGTTTTTCAAGGAACTGCTTGACAAAGTGGGCGTGAAAATGCAGATTATAAAAGTCGGCACCTACAAAAGCGCTGTGGAGCCGTACATCCTGAACGAAATGAGCGCACCGGCACGCCTTCAGTCGCAAGAGTATGTGGACAGCATATGGACATACATAGCCGGAGCTATAGCTTCCGGCCGAAAAGTCAACCCGATTGCCGTAAATGGATGGGCCGACAGCATATGCGGCGCCTGGCAGGCCTCGAAGCTTATGGATAATGAGCTCGTGGATGCCGCAGAGTATCGCCGCGTGTTCGAGAATCGCCTGCGCGAGCTTACCGACCGCAAGCCCGACGAAGACCTGCGCCTTATAACCCCCGGAGCATATATGGCGGCGGGGGCAAATCCTCTCGGAGGACTTGAAGAAAAGAACCACATAGCGCTGCTGTATGCATGCGGTGATATCGTGGACAGCGGCGAGGGCGGTATAGTGGGCGAATCCATGGTGCCCGAAATTATCCGCCTGGCTGACGACGAGAAGGTAAAAGGCCTGGTAATGCGCGTAAACAGCGGCGGAGGCAGTGCTTTCGCTTCGGAACAGATATGGGAGGCGCTTGAGTATTTCAAAAGCAAAGACAAACCGTTCTATGTGTCGATGGGCGATTATGCTGCAAGCGGCGGATATTACATTTCCTGCGGCGCGGACCGTATTTATGCGGATTCGACCACGCTTACAGGTTCTATCGGCGTGTTCGGCATGATTCCTGAAGCGTCGGAACTTTTCAACGACAAGCTCGGTGTGCATTTCTCCATTGTGGAAAGCAATCCCAACGCAGCGTTCCCTGTGTTTTTTAAAGCAATGACCGAACAGCAGCGTGAAGCCATGCAGATGCATGTGGACAATACGTACGCGCTGTTCACGCAGCGAGTGGCCGACGGCCGCGATATGCCTTTGGACAGTGTGCGTGCCATTGCTGAAGGTCGCGTGTGGGTAGGCACATCGGCTCTCCGCCTCGGTCTTGTGGACAAGCTCGCGGTATTGGCCGACGCCGTGAGCGATATGGCTGACGCCACCGGCCTCGATGCCGACAATATTGTGGCGTATCCTAAAAACGACGACAATCTGTGGATGCAGTTGCTGCGCGAAAGCGAGGCCATTGATGCCGCACGTGCTGCCGCCGGCTATTCTCCTCTTGAGCGTCAGGCCATGCAGGTAGCCGCGCGTTTTGTTCGTCAGAATCCGATGCAGGCACGTATGCCTATGACTATGGTACGCTAACAATACAATCTACAGACACCGACATGACATTCCGGTCTTTCATACGCTACGCCATACTGCTCCCGTGCTCCAAACTGTACGGGATAGGAGTGTGCGTGCGCAACAAGATGTTCGACTGGAAGATTCTCCGGCAGCATACGTTCGGAGTTCCTGTGGTGGTGGTGGGAAACATTGCTGTAGGTGGCACAGGCAAGACTCCGCATGTGGAATATATACTCGGAGAAATGCGCAACACACACCATGTGGCTTTTCTGAGCCGCGGCTACAAACGCCGCACGAAAGGTTTTGTGCTCGCTACATCGAAATCTACACCGCGCGACATCGGCGACGAGGCATACCAGATATACTCCAAATTCGGTGGCGATGTTGTTGTGGCTGTGTGTGAGGACCGTGTGCACGGAATCCGCGAGCTGCTCAACATCGATCCGGCAATCAGCATGGTTGTGCTCGACGATGCGTTTCAGCACAGGTACGTGCGTCCGACGGCGGCTGTAGTGGTCACGGAGTATAACCGTCCTGTGTTCGACGACCATCTGCTGCCTTTCGGGCGGCTGCGCGAGAGTGTAAGGGCGCTCAACCGGGCCGATATCGTGGTTGTGAGCAAATGTCCCGAACGGCTTAAGCCCATGGACTATCGCATATTCAGCAACAACATAAATCTGTTTCCATACCAGAGTCTGTTCTTTTCGCGCTACGTATATCAGCCGCTACAACCGCTTTTCCCGGATGCGGTGAGCAGGATTCCTTACCTTGACTGGCTCGGAGCCGAAGACACGGTGCTCGCTGTGGCCGGTATCGGGAATCCGCGCCCCTTTGTCCGTTACCTCAAGAGTTTCGATTATAAGGTGAAGGTAAATGTATATGCCGATCACCACGACTATACACGGAAAGATATGGAGAATATCCGGCGACGTTATGCGGCCATGCGCGGCAAGTCGAAAATAATAGTCACCACTGAGAAAGACGCGGTGCGGCTGAGCTGCAATCCTTATTTTCCCCACGAGCTGAAAGCCGTGACATTCTATCTGCCCATAAAAGTGGATTTTGATGCTGTGGGCGGCGGAGCCGACGGTTTCAGCGAAGCGATGCGTGTAGCGTTAAAGAACAATAATCCCGATTAATCCCTCCGAACCCGGCACGTGCTGCCGGCGTTTAAGAACCAAATATAAACACTATTTTTATGCTCGACAAAATCAAAGAAACCGCGGCATTCCTCGCCGGCAAAGTATCCGACATGCCCCGTACGGCCATTATTCTTGGCACGGGCCTCGGCACGCTTGTAGATTATATTGAGGACAAGCAATACATCCCTTATTCCGAAATCCCCAATTTCCCTGTCAGCACTGTCGAAGGCCACAGCGGCAACCTCATATTCGGAACTATGGGCGGCAAACGTGTGATGGCCATGCAGGGCCGCTTCCATTACTACGAAGGCTACGACATGAAGCAGGTGACCTTCCCCGTGCGCGTAATGCGTGCGCTCGGAGTGGAGACGCTTTTTGTGAGCAACGCTGCCGGCGGCATGAACAAGGAATTCCGCGTAGGCGACGTGATGGTGATATGCGACCAGATAAATCTTTTCCCCGAAAACCCGCTTCGCGGAAAGAACTATAACGAACTCGGCGACCGCTTCCCGGCAATGACCGAACCTTACGACCATGCGCTCATAAACCTGGCCGACGAGATTGCTGCCGAAAAGCAGATACGCCTGATGCACGGTGTGTATGTAGGCACTACCGGCCCCACGTTCGAAACACCTGCAGAATATGAATACTTCCGCATTATCGGCGGCGATGCCGTGGGCATGAGCACCGTGCCCGAAGTAATCGTGGCCAAACACGGCGGAATGCGTGTGTTCGGAATCAGTGTCATAACCGACCTTGGCGGCAAGGACATACACGACGTGCCCAGCCATGAGGAGGTGCAGCAGGCAGCCATTAAGGCACAGCCTACTGTGGTGGCTCTGATGCGCGAAATGGTTGCGCGCTCGTAATTCGGTTTATTACCGCCATTTCATATAGGTTAGAAGGCCTGCCTCGTGCCACGCCTTCTAACCTTTTCACCTTTTGAATCAAGTATAGGAATAGAACATGAGTCAGACAGAAATATCCAGTCTTGGCGAGTTTGGCCTGATAGACCGGCTCACTGACGGAATTGTCAGCAAACATGCGTCCACGGTATTGGCTGTAGGCGACGACGCCGCTGTGCTGGATTATCCCGACGAGGAGATACTCGTCACAACCGACATGCTTCTTGAGAACGTGCATTTCGATCTTACGTATGTGCCGTTGAAGCACCTGGGCTATAAGGCTGCCGTGGTGAATTTTTCAGACATATATGCGATGAACGGACGTCCGCGGCAGATCACCGTAAGCCTGGGTGTGTCGAAGCGATTCACTGTAGAACATATTGAAGCGTTGTATTCCGGCATCCGTCTTGCGTGTGAAATCTACGGAGTGGATATAGTCGGAGGCGACACCTGCGCCTCGCATCAGGGACTGGTGATATCCATAACATGCATCGGCGCGGCGCCTCGTGGAAAGGCGGTGCGCAGAAGCGGAGCGAAGCCCACCGATATAATATGTGTGAGCGGCGACCTCGGCGCTGCATACATGGGTCTGCAGTTGCTCGAGCGGGAGAAGGTCGCATCTGCCGGACGTGCTGATTTTGAACCGGATTTCGCAGGTAAAGAATATATAGTGGAGCGCCAGCTCAAGCCGGAGGCCCGACGCGATGTGGTGGAGGCCTTGGCCAAAGAAGGTGTGACGCCGACGGCCATGATGGACGTGAGCGACGGTTTGTCTTCGGAACTGCTGCACATATGCAAGCAGAGCGGAGTCGGATGCCGCGTGTATGAAGACCGTATTCCTATCGACTACCAGACTGCTCTTATGGCGGAAGAACTGAACATGAATCTCGTTACGGCGGCACTGAATGGCGGGGAAGATTACGAATTGCTGTTCACGGTTCCGCTGGCCGATCACGACAAGGTGGCGCGCATACCCGGAGTGAAAGAGATTGGGTATATCACCGACGCATCAAAGGGATGTGCGCTCGTGGCCCGCGACGGCGAATCTGAAATCGAGCTTCGTGCGCAGGGATGGAATCCGTTGGCGGAGTGATGCAGGTATAGGCCCTGACGTGCTTTGACTGCGGTTTGGCTCTACGCAAAACTGTCAGCGTTTCATATATGCTTTTCGCAGTTCAGGCTCAAAACGTTCTATGGCATATCGAAGCATGGTGCGCGGCATTATGGCCGCGTTGCGGTCAAGAAATGCACACAAATCCTGCATGCCGCCGGCTTTGCCGACTTCGCGCAGCATCCATCCGCTGGCCTTATGTATAAGGTCGTGGGGATGACTTAAATATAGTTCGGCGATGCGTATAGTGTCGCCGAACTCTTTGTTTTTTATTAGCGCGAGAGTAGATACGATGGCCACACGCTGATGCCATAGTCTGTCGTCGCAAGCGGCAAGCCGGTATAGAATCGTACGCTCTTCAGGGTGTTCGACGAGCCATTGCCCGAGAATCTTAGGTGCAACCAGATCCACAAGGTCCCAATTGTAGCCACGGTGTATATTGTCAAGATAGAATTCGACAATGTGCCGCTTTTCAGCATGGTCTTTGGCGCGGTGTGCTTTGGAATACAGCTCTACAAGTACAAGAAAACCGGCGAGTCGGATTTCATGCCACTGAGAAAAGAGTAGGGACTCTGTGTCTTTAAGGGACAGGGCGGCAGAGGCCAGTGTGTGTTTCACAATCGAGCGCGTTTGAGGCACACGCACGCCAAGAAAACGGTCGCCTTCGCCATATTGCCCCGGTGCGGTTTTGAAAAAACGCTGCAGTTGCAGGCTCTGAGCTTCGTCCCGCAATTCAAGCAGTTTTCGGGCAATGATACAATCCATAGTAAATATATAAATTGCGGCCATAATGCGATTGACGCTTATGGCCGCAGAGTGTTTCTGTGTTCCGGGATTGATCAGAAGGGGAGATCGTCCGTGCTGTTTACACTCGGGGGAGCGGGTACCACAGCAGGTGCGATAGGAGCTGCTCCTGCAAACGGATCGGCGGCCGCAACAGGTGCTGCAGCGGTGGTAGCGCCTTCGGCTACTTCTTCCGCACGCCAGCCGCGGATGCTGGTATACCATCGTCCGTTATATTCGCGGCTTTCGATGTCGAAGCTCAAGCGGACCAGCTGGCCGACATGCAACTTGAACTGCTCGGCGCGGTCGCCAAAAAAGTCGAAATGCACTTTTTTAGGATATGTGTCTTGTGTTTCCAGCACGTATTCTTTTTTACGCCACTGGTTTCCCGTCTTCGATACGCCGCTCTGTTCAGGCAGGTCGAGGATAATTTTTCCGATTACTTCCATTATATTATATTGTGCTTTTTGTCTATGCAAATGTAGTCAATAATTACGAACTCTACAAGTGGCGTTTGATTTTTTTGAAAAAGACAATCTGTCTGCTTCGGCTTGCGCAACCCGGATTATAGCTGCGGTTCGGCAGGGCGAAATGTTTCAAAACGTCCGTCGGTGTACAATACCATTATCTGCTGCACTCTGGCGGAGTCAGAGCCGCGTGCGCTGAAACTGTTTAGCGCCTGCATCGCTTCCGAGGACAGATGGCGCTCTTCGGCCGAAGGACTGTTTCCGGCATGAGAGGGCGAATATGCTTCAGAAGTTTTATTGTTATTTCTGCTTTGTTCTGAATAGTCGGGGGCTTGCGCTATTAAAACGGCCTCATATTTAGGTTCTTGCACGGCTTGAGTAGTGAAATCAAGTGTTTTTTGAGGCTGTGAGGTTTTAATATTTGCAACTGTTTCCATCTCTCCCTCGCCAAACATCAGCCACATGACGTTCAGCGATGGGTAGGCGTCATGAATTTTGCCAATCAGCTCGTTGCTGATTTTTTTGTTTCTGCCGTTGAGCAACTGCGAGAGAGTAGGCCGAGGGATTTCGGCCGTGTCCGCAAATTGAGAACTGGCTATTTCTTTTGCTTCCATGTACTGACGCAGACGTGATGCGATGTCCATTTTCGAGTAATTTGGCGTGGTTAATTGCAAATTTTCAGTATGCAAATGTAAAGAGAATAATTGTAAATTCCAAATTTAAATACGCAAATAAATTATTTACATTTGTAAAATTTGGCAAATTACAACCTGTGTAGCGTCGATTCCCATATGTAAACAGCTTGCGCATGTCGCTTATCTACACGTGGATATGTATATAATTTAAAGTAAAATGTAGGGTAGGCGGAGGATTTGTAGGGTGAGGTGATATAATTAAGACATTGACTACTGATATACTTTATAAAATCTACATATAACATATGAGTATTAGCTAATTACGTTATATGCAAACAAATGTTAACGACTATAAGTTGGAATACGCAAACTGTAAAACTGAGTTTGTAAATATGAATTGTGGTGATTTGCGGTGTGGCCCGGCGGTATTAGTTGGTTTGGCATTGTAAAGCGCTTGCCGTTTTTACGGATTTGCGTTTTGCCATGAATCTTGTAGGATAATTTGAAATTCGGAATTACTCAGCGTCAAATATGCTACAATTAATTATTAGCGGGTCAATGTGCGAACTGTTACAAATATAACATTCTCAAACGCTCAAAGTTGCGAAATTTTAGGCTTAATACTGCTGTAAATAGCTTACTTTTAGTCTATTTCACAACTATTAACTCCGATTTCACTATAGTGCGACGTATTGTCCGAATAAATATTGGTGGGAATCATGATGTAATTTTATTTTGATAAAAGCCGATAAATTACTAACTTTGCCCCGAAAATTCGAAAAAAATTAACCACTATAAGCAAATATAGTTATGAGTTTGAACATCATTGTGCTGGCCAAGCAGGTGCCTGATACCCGCAATGTCGGCAAAGATGCCATGAAGGAAGACGGTACTATCAACCGTGCTGTACTCCCTGCCATCTTCAACCCTGAGGATTTGAACGCCCTCGAGCAGGCTCTCCGCCTGAAAGACGCCAATCCCGGTTCTACAGTCACCTTGCTCACAATGGGACTGCCTCGCGCGGCTGAAATCATCAGAGAGGCCATCTATCGTGGAGCCGACAAAGGCATTGTGCTTACAGACAGAGTGCTTGGTGGTGCCGATACTTTGGCCACGTCTTATTCGTTGGCGCAGGCTGTCAAGAAATTCGGCAGCTACGACATAATACTCGGCGGCCGTCAGGCTATCGATGGCGATACGGCTCAGGTAGGCCCGCAGATAGCAGAAAAGCTCGGCATACCTCAGGTTACTTATGCTGAAGACATCCTTGAGGTGAAAGATGGCCATGTAGTGGTAAAGCGTCGCCTTGAACATGGTGTTGAAACTGTGAAAGCGCCGCTTCCTTGCGTAGTCACTGTCAACGGCAGCGCTGCAGAGTGCCGTCCCCGCAATGCAAAACGCGTAATGAAATTCAAACGTGCTGCATCTACATCTGAAAAAGCGAAACTCACTCCCGAACAGCAGGCTTTCCTTGACGCACGCCCCGACCTTAATATAGAGGAGTGGAGCGCCGCTTTTGTGGAAGCAGATCCCGAGCAGATTGGCCTCGCCGGTTCGCCCACCAAGGTAAAAGCAATCGAAAACGTGGTGTTTACTGCTAAAGAAGCTCTTACTTTGGACGGTTCGGACAACGAAGCTCTCGAAAATCTTATCAAGGATCTCATCACCAATCATACCATCGGCTAAGCCGTCAATATATCATTTATTATGGCAGATAACAACAACCTCATAGTTTACTGCGAGTACGAGGACGGCCATGTGGCCGATGTGAGCCTCGAACTCCTCACAAAAGGACGCGTGCTTGCCGACAGACTCGGCGTCAAGCTCGAAGCCATCGTAATCGGCGACAAGCTCGATGGCGTGGAAAACCAGCTTTTCCCCTATGGCGCCGATACGGTGTACAAGGTGGAGGACGCTCGTCTGTATCCCTATACCTCGAATCCGCATGCGGCGGTTCTGATCAATCTTTTCCGTGAAATCAAGCCCCAGGTGTGCCTGATGGGTGCCACATGCATAGGCCGCGACCTCGGTCCTCGCGTGTCGTCGTGCCTGCACAGCGGTCTTACGGCCGACTGCACATCGCTTGAGATAGGCGACCACACCGACCCCAAGACAGGAAAAGAATATAAGGATTTGCTGTATCAGATTCGTCCTGCATTCGGTGGCAACATTGTGGCCACTATCGTGAATCCTGACTGCCGTCCGCAGATGGCCACCGTTCGCGAGGGTGTCATGAAAAAAGAAATTTACAACGCCGACCACAAAGGCACGGTTGTAAAACTCGATGCATCCAAATATACAGCTCCCGAAGATTATGTCGTGGAGATTCTTGACCGCGCGATTGAAAAATCGAAAGTCAATATCAAGGGTGCTCCCATTATCGTTGCCGGTGGCTATGGTGTGGGAAGCAAGGAAAACTTCCAGCTGCTGTTTGACCTTGCCGACACTCTCGGCGCAGAGGTTGGTGCTTCGCGTGCAGCTGTAGACGCCGGTTTCATAGAACATGAGCGTCAGATCGGACAGACCGGTGTGACCGTACGTCCTAAGCTCTATATCGCCTGTGGCATATCGGGCCAGATTCAGCATATCGCCGGCATGCAGGACAGCAGCATCATTATCTCAATCAACCCGGACCCGAACGCGCCCATAAATGCAATTGCCGACTACGTCATCACCGGCAATATGGAGGACGTGGTACCGAAACTCATCAACTACTACAAGAAAAATTCCAAATAAGCAATGGCCAATTTCTATACAGACAATCCCGATCTGCGCCATCATCTCAACCATCCCATGATGCGCAAGATTGTAGAGCTCAAGGAGCGCAATTTCGCCGACGCAGATAAATATGACTATGCTCCCGTCGATTTTGCTGACGCCATGGACAATTACGAGCGCGTGCTTGATATCGTCGGAGAAATTTGTGGCACAACAATCGCAGACAATGCTGCTGATGTGGACCATGAAGGAGCAAGCTGCTCCGATGGCCATGCTCACTATGCTTCGGCCACGGAAATCAACCTTGACGCTTGCCGCAAGGCCGGACTCATGGGAATATCGATGCCTCGTCGTTTCGGCGGCTTGAATTTCCCTATCACTCCTTACATAATGGCGGCCGACATTGTGAGCCGTGCCGATACAGGTTTTGAAAATCTGTGGGGCCTTCAGGACTGCGCCGAAACAATCTATGAATTCGCCAGCGAAGAGCAGAAAGCGAAGTATATACCGCGAGTGTGTGAAGGCGAAACCATGTCGATGGACCTCACCGAACCCGACGCCGGCTCTGACCTGCAGAGCGTAATGCTCAAGGCCACCGAGCAGCCCGACGGCACCTGGCGTCTTAACGGTGTGAAGCGCTTCATCACAAACGGCGACAGTGATATCCATCTTGTGCTCGCACGCAGCGAGGAAGGCACAAAAGACGGCCGCGGCCTATCGATGTTTATCTACGACAAGCGCGACGGCGGTGTGACTGTGCGTCGCATCGAGAACAAAATGGGCATCAAGGGCTCGCCTACCTGCGAACTCGTATACAAGGATGCCAAGGCAGAGCTCGTAGGCTCGCGTCGCATGGGTCTGATCAAATATGTGATGGCTCTTATGAACGGCGCACGCCTCGGTATCGCCGCTCAGAGCGTAGGCGTCAGCGAAATTGCATATCGCGAGGCTCTCGCATACGCCAAGGAGCGCAAGCAGTTCGGCAAGGCGATTATTGAATTCCCCGCAGTGTCTGAAATGCTTGCTGTAATGAAGGCAAAACTTGATGCATCGCGCACGCTGCTGTACGAGTGCTCGCGATACGTGGACCTCTACAAGGTTTACGAAGATATCGCCAAAGAGCGCACTCTCGCACCTGAAGAGCGCAAGGAAATGAAGGCTTACAGCCGTTTGGCCGACGCTCTCACACCCCTTGCCAAGGGTCTTACCAGCGAATACTGCAACCAGAACGCGTACGACTGCATACAGATTCATGGTGGCAGCGGCTTCATGAAGGACTATGCATGCGAGCGTATCTATCGCGACGCACGCATCACAAGCATCTACGAAGGCACCACGCAGCTGCAAGTTGTGGCAGCCATACGCCACGTCACCACCGGCACCTATCTGGAGCTCATTCGCAGCTATGCCGAGCAGCCGGTGGCTGAAGGCATGCAGGATGTAAAGGATATGCTTGAAGCCATGACCGCGCAATATGCCGCAGCTGTGGAGAAAGTGGCCGCAGTGGGGGATACCCGCTACACCGACTTTATGGCACGTCGCCTCGTGGAAATGGCCGGTGGCATCGTAATGAGCTATCTGCTTCTTCTGGATACTGCCCGCACAGCTTCTTTCGCCCGCAGCGCACGTGTTTACGCCAAGCTTGCGCAGGCTGAAGTCGCAAAACATGCCGAATTCATCAACTCTTTCGCGCCCGACCAGATGGCGCTTTACGAAGAGGCATAACAACAGTTTAAATGCACAAAAAAAGCCGTCGATTGTGCCTTTGCAGTCGACGGCTTTTTAATTTTCCTATCCAATGAATCCGAGCCGGTTTATTTGTTTTCTGATATGCGCTGTTTTGACTATGCCGTCACTGAGGGCTGAAGAACTGCGTGACTCGGTCAGTTTACATACAGTCAAGTGCGACAGCACGGCGCAATATGACTTTAATGCAAGCAAACTGATTGCCCCAGTGGCCCTTACTGCCGTCGGCGCAATAGGGGTAAGCGCTTTCAAAGGCTTTCGGCACGGTTTGCGTGATGATATTCAGCGATGGCGTGGCAATTATTGGCATGGCGACGATTATATCCAGTATGTTCCCGTGGTGTCATATCTTGCGCTCGGAGTGTGCGGCGTGCCATCACGCACTAATTTCAGGGATAGAGTGATTGTAGCCGCCACAGCGTCGCTGTGCATGGCTGCTGTAGTCAACGTCACAAAAACTTTTGTCGACGAAAAACGGCCGGATTCGGATGCCGTAAACTCATTCCCTTCAGGACACTCCGCCACTGCGTTCATGGGCGCGGAACTGGTGCGTATCGGTTATGGCAACGCAATAGGGACGGCTGCGTATGTTGTGGCTGCCGGCGTAGGTGCATTGCGGCTATACAACGACAGGCATTGGTACAATGATGTGCTTGCCGGCGCAGGTATAGGCATATTAAGTGCGCGTATTGCTTATTGGATTCTTCCGTTCGAAAAGCGCCTTTTTGGACTCGACCGTAGCCGACGCTCCGAGTCTGCATCCATCATGCCTTATTATTCGCCGGCTACACGTACGGCCGGAGTTTCAATGGCAGTTTTGTTTTAAAGCAATTTCAGTAGGGTATATTACCCAAATGAAAAGCACTGATATTATCTCAACCCAATTTAACATAATGCAGATTATTCAATCTTGTATTTGGTTTTCTTTTACGTGAATATAGACCGCTTTATAAAGTTTTTTTGGTAGTATGCTGTGGATTGGCTAAATTTGCATAACCAACAGCGCGATTATGCATACCAATAAAAAAGACTCGATATCCACAACTGTAATACCACAGTTCGGTGTGGCTTTAAGCGGCGGCGGCGCAAGAGGTTTTGCACACGCCGGAGCTTTGAAAGCCATTGAGGAGGCAGGAATTCGACCCGGAATCATAGCCGGAGTCAGCGCTGGCGCTGTTGTTGCGGTGTTATACGCCGCCGGAGTACGTCCAGACAATATTCTCCGGCTTTTCAGCGAGCGCGGATTCACAGACTTTGCCTCATTTCAATTCGGGGGCGGAGGATTATTTCGTGCTGATAAGTTTAAGAACTTGATTCTCAAAGCAATAGGCGGAGATAAAAATCTGGAAGATCTTAATATTCCCACATATATCGGCGTCACAGACCTCGACCATGGAGTTCCGTGCGAATTCCATACCGGCCCTGTGGGAGATCGCATGATGGCTTCGTGCAGCATCCCGATTATTTTCAAACCCGTGTGCATTGACGGCACCTATTATGTGGACGGAGGCGTGCTGAGAAACCATCCGGCCTGGACCATTCGCGACAAATGCAAGACACTGATAGGTGTAAACGTCAGTCCTATGAATCTTGACGGCTCAAAAGCCGACACCCTCACCGGCGTAGCCATGAGGACGTACAATATGATGCTTAAATCAAACCAGGCGGCTGATATGTCGCTTTGTGACATATCAGTTCAGACGCCCGAGATTTCGCATTATTCCACATTCAATCTTAAAATGATAAACAACGTATTTACCAGCGGCTACATACACATGCGGCGTGCGCTGCGTGATGCGGGGCTTTGGAATCCCGTGCCCGATGGTAAATTTAAAGAATAACAATCTATTATGCCTAAAGCACAACGCCCGGTTATTTACCAGCTGCTCCCGCGACTCTTCTCTAATACTTGTCCGTTCCCTACCCCGGGTGCGCCAATCACAGTCAATGGCTCCGGCAAGCTGAATGGAATTACGGACGATGCCATAGCATACATACGTTCGCTGGGCTGCAATCACATATGGCTTACCGGCGTGATTGAACACAGCCATGACGCAGACTATACAGCCTATGGGATACCTCGCAACAATCCTCATGTAATAAAGGGACATGCAGGAAGTCCGTATGCGATTACCGATTACTATGATATCGACCCTGATTTGGCCGAGAATCCGGCAACGCGGATGGCTGAGTTCGAGGCGTGTGTCAAGCGCATACACGATGCCCGGATGAAAGTCGTGATTGATTTCGTGCCTAATCATGTGGCCCGTGAGTATCACTCCGACGCAGCTCCGGCAGGAGTGGAAGACTTTGGCGCTTCCGACGACAAGGATATGTTTTTCTCTCCGTCGAATAATTTTTTCTATATACCGCGCCAACGCTTTGCTCCGTCTGTAGACATGGGCTCCGGCGACGACGAATACGTGGAGTTTCCTGCGCGCGCTACCGGCAATGACTGCTACACGGCCTACCCCGGTCCGTGCGACTGGTATGATACCGTCAAGCTCAACTATGGCGTCGACCCGGCCAATGGAGCGCATCATTTCGACCCGATTCCGTCCACCTGGCTGAAAATGCTGAATATATTGCGCTATTGGGCCTCCAAAGGCGTAGATGCCTTCCGATGCGATATGGTGCACATGGTGCCTGTGGAGTTCTGGAAATGGGCCATTGCCGCGGTCAAAAGCGACTATCCCGATATTCTGTTTATTGCTGAAATTTATGACGTGGCTCTATATCGCCCTTATATATTCACCGGCGGATTCGATTTCCTGTACGACAAGGTGACACTGTACGACACTTTGCGCGACATTGAAACAGGACGGGCTTCGGCTGCGCGTCTTACATCATGCTGGCAGACGGTAGAGGGCATATCGAAACACATGCTCAACTTCCTTGAGAACCATGATGAGCAGCGCTTTGCCTCGGCGCAGTATGCCGGGGATGCCTCGCGCGTGCTGCCTTCTCTTGTCGTAAGTGCTGCTATCGGAGCCGGAGCGATGATGATTTATTTCGGACAGGAAATCGGCGAACCCGCTGCGGACGCTGAAGGCTACAGCGGCCATGACGGCCGTACCACCATTTTTGACTACTGGAGCGTGGAAAAGGTGCGCAGGCTTTACAACGGCGGCAGTTGCGACTGCAGTTTGCTCACAAAGGAAGAGATTTCACTCGTCGAAACATATCGCAAGGTGCTTAACCTTGTCAATACCGAAGATGCTCTCCGCGACGGCGCTTTTTTTGACCTGATGTATGTCAACTACGACAGTCCCGGCTTTAATCCTGACCGTCAGTATGCGTTTCTGCGACGCGGTGCGGATGCTCTGCTGCTGGTTGTGGCTAATTTCTCTTCGGAAGACGCGCAAGATCTGACCGTGCGTATTCCGGCGCATGCATTTGATGTGCTCGCTCTTCCGCAGCGGCAGGCGCGCGCCACGGAATTGCTTACCGGCCGCCGCAGTGCAATCGCTATCGAACGTGATGGGTATGTGCGCTGCCCGGTCGCGGCTCATGGAGCTGCCATATGGCGTATTCCGCTGCCACGGACAAAAAAAGCCCCGGCGGATGGTAGTAATTCGCCCGAAATTTGCTAAATTTGCAACTCATTCCAAACAATCTTCCACATATCACATAAAATGGAATCCCACGCAACAACTCCTTTCAAGGTCTTCTCTGGAACGCGCTCTCGCTACATCGCAGAAGAGATTTGCAAAGAACTCGGCGTAGAACTGGGTAAAATGAAAATCGAACGTTTCGCCGACGGCGAGTTCGAAGTTTCGTTCGAAGAATCGATTCGCGGTTGTGAAGTATATCTCGTGCAGAGCACCTTCCCGAATTGTGACAATCTAATGGAGCTCCTGCTGATGATTGACGCGGCCAAACGTGCCTCGGCGAAAAACATTGTAGCTGTTATGCCCTATTTTGGCTGGGCGCGTCAGGACCGCAAGGACAAGCCTCGCGTCAGCATTGCGGCAAAACTGGTCAGCGACCTGATTTCAACTGCCGGCGCCGACCGTGTGATCTGCATGGACCTGCATGCCGAACAGATTCAGGGATTCTTTAATGTGCCCGTCGACCACCTGTATGCATCGTCGGTATTCATACCGTATCTGCAGTCGCTGAAACTTGAAAATATGGTAATAGCAACGCCAGACGTCGGTGGCGCCAAGCGAGCCAACAGCTATGCCAAGTATCTTGACCTGCCTCTTGTGCTATGCCACAAACAGCGTGCGAAAGCCAACGTTGTCGCAAAAATGACTGTAATAGGCGACGTCAAGGACAAAAACGTGATCTTAATCGACGATATGGTCGACACTGCAGGCACCATCACGAAGGCCGCCAATCTGATGATTGAGAGCGGTGCGAGGAGCGTACGCGCATTGTGCACTCATGCCATCATGAGCGACCCTGCTTCCGACCGTGTGCAGGAGTCTGCTCTTGAAGAAATGATTTTCACAAACTCCATACCCTATCACGGCACCTGCACAAAATGTACCATACTGTCTGTAGCCCGTCTGTTTGCCGACACTATACGCCGCGTACACAGCAACCAGAGCATATCCTCGCAGTATCTTATCAAGCATTGATTCCTAAATAACGCATACGTCGCCGGAAAGACGCCCTGCTTATGTCGGGAACGCCTTTCCGGCGCTTATTTCCCCCTACTCTCTGCATGCGAAAAATTGACCCGGAAACAGTCCGCCAAATACTCGACACCGCCAATATTGTAGATGTCGTAAGTGACTATGTGAGCCTGAAACGGAGAGGGGCTAACTACATAGGTCTGTGTCCGTTTCATAACGAACGCACGCCCTCGTTCAGTGTTTCGCCTGCACGTGGCATCTGCAAATGCTTCAGCTGTGGCAAGGGCGGCGCGCCCGTCAATTTCCTTATGGAGCTCGAGCAGATGACGTTTCAGGAGGCGCTGCGTTATCTTGCGAAAAAATACAATATCGAGATAAAGGAGCATGAGGTCACGGAAGAGGAGCGGGCCCGTGAAAACGAGAGGGAAAGCATGTGGGCTGTCAATGATTTTGCTCTCAGCCATTTCTGCGACAATCTCACCAACAATCCCGACGGCAAAGCCATAGGGCTGGCGTATTTTCGCGAACGCGGCATCAGCGATGCCATGATTGAGCGGTTTAAGCTTGGATACGCGCTCGACCGTTCGACCGCTCTGTACGAAGCTGCGCGAGCCAAGGGTTTTGAGGAAAAATATCTTATAAGCACCGGCCTTTGCGCGCGCAGCGACCGAGGCGGAGTGTACGACCGCTTTCGCGGCCGAGTAATGTATCCCGTACACAGCATTTCCGGCAAGGTTGTGGCTTTCGGCGGCCGCACGTTGCGCACAGACAAGCAGATGGCGAAGTATGTCAACTCTCCCGAGTCTGCCATCTACCATAAAAGCAACCAGCTGTACGGACTTTATCAGGCGAAGCGTGCTATCGTGGAGCGAGGCAAGTGTATTCTGGTTGAGGGATATATGGATGTTATTTCCATGCATCAGGCCGGCATACAGAACGTTGTGGCTTCTTCCGGGACATCTCTCACTGAGGAGCAGATACGTCTGATACACCGTTTTACGGAAAATGTGACCGTTATCTACGACTCGGATGCAGCAGGCATCAAGGCCTCGCTGCGTGGCATTGACATGCTTTTGGCCGAGGGGCTTAATATAAAGGTCCTGCTTTTGCCGGAGGGCGACGATCCTGATTCATATGCACAACACCACTCGAATTCGGAGGTGGAGGCGTACATATCTGAAAATGAAACGGATTTCATACGTTTTAAAACGCGCACGCTGCTTTCCGAAAAAGACTCCGACGACCCCATACGTCGCGCCGACCTTATAAACGATATACTACGTTCCGTTTCCTTGATTCCCGATTTGGTAAAGCGGCAAGTGTATATCGCCGAATGTTCGCGAGCGTTCGGCATCGACGAAAAATCACTGAGTCTGCAGTTGTCCCGTATAGTAGCAGGAAAAATCGAAGCGGACGATAAGGCAGCGCAGCGGAAGGTGGCGGCCGAATCACTGCGAAAGTCGGCGGAGGATGCGCCGCGGGATAGTGTGCAATCGGCGGCGACGGACGCTTCCGAAGCGTTTTTGCAGCCTTATGAGCGCAATGTGTTGCGTTACCTTGTGCGATATGCGTTATGCGAGTTTTGCGACACCGACGATGGCAATGGTGGCGTTGAGCCGATGACTGTGCTTCAGTATGTGCGCGCGGAGATGGCGCGCGATGGTCTGGAGTTTTCAAGCAGTGTGCACAAGAACGTGCTTCAGGCCATAAAAGAAACAGTAGCCACCTGGCCTACTGCGCGTACTGGTATTTTGCAGCGGCTTGTGCAGGAGCGCGATGAAGCCATCCAGAGCGGCATGGCATCGCTGCGGGAAGCCGACAATCTTACTGTGGCCGCCATTTCTGCTAGAGAGGCCGCCATACGCTCGGAAGCCGACAGCAGGTATGCTGCCGCGGCCGATTCTGCAGCGTTGGATTATGTGTGTCGCACGCTGTGTTCGTCGCCCGACGATGAAATCCGGCATCTATGCACCGACTTATCAGTCGACAGGTACCACCTAAGCAAGGTGCACACAAAACACACGCGCCTTGAAACCGAGCGTGAGAGCCTGGTCCGCCTTGTGCCGCGCGCCATATTCGAATGGAAGGCAGCGCTGCTCGAACTTATGATAAAGGAGCTCCGCGGACGCCTGAACGCGCTGACCGCTTCCGACGATGCGTCGACACTGCTTAAAGAAATGATGCGCCTCACGGATTTACGCTCGGAATTTGCCCGTTATCTCGGAGAACGCACTATCACTCCACGCAAGATATAACCTGAATAAGCCGTCTGAAATAAGAACTAATTTCACAGAACTATCCTTAAATGCCTATAAAAAAGCTACAATTCAAAAAATATTGCTAACTTTGCAGTTCGAAATATACAATTTGATGGCAACAAAAAAGAAAGAGTTAGACCTCGTCTTTGAAACCAGCTGGGAAGTATGCAACAAGATAGGCGGCATATACACCGTTTTGTCTACCAAAGCAAAAACGATGCAGCAGGCCCACAAGGACAAGGTTATATTCATAGGCCCGGATGTCTGGACAGACTCCAAGCCCTCCCCATGGTTCACTCAAGTACGCACTCCTCTTGCGAAATGGGCCAACAGCACTGTATTGCCCGAAGGCATCACAGTGCGCACTGGTCGTTGGGAAATACCCGGACGCCCGTTGGCTGTATTGGTGAGCTTTGATTCGCTATATGCAACAAAAGATGCGTTTTATGGCCACATGTGGGAGCGCTTCGGCGTGGATTCGCTGCATGCGTATGGCGATTACGACGAAGGATGCGCTTTTGCGCGTGCCGCGGCTATCGTAATAGAGAGCATTGTCGACTATATGGCAGCGAAATCCGTTGTAGCGCATTTCGACGAATGGACAACTGCAATGGGTCTGTTGGCCGTGGCCGACCGTATGCCGGATGTAGCTACAGTATTTACGACGCATGCCACGAGCATCGGCCGCAGTATTTGTGGAAACGGCAAGCCGCTGTACGATTACCTTCATGCCTACGATGGCGACCAGATGGCCCGCGAACTGAACATGGAGGCGAAGCATAGCCTTGAGAAAACAGCGGCTCACGTGGCCGATGCGTTCACCACCGTAAGCGAGGTGACAGCGCGTGAGTGCGAGCAGCTGCTCGGCAAGCGTCCCGATGTGGTTACTCCTAATGGATTCGAGCCCGATTTTGTGCCGGCACCGAACCGGCGTGCCGCCGCCAGACGCAATGCCAGGAAGGTGTTGCTCGATGTGGGCAGAGCTCTGACCGGCGACGAACTACCCGACCGCGACACGTTCGTAATCATAAGCTCCGGGCGTTGCGAATTCCGCAACAAAGGGCTCGATGTGCTGCTCGACGCGCTGTCGAAGCTTGATGCTGAAAAAACCGACGTGCCTGTATTGGCATATATAATGGTGCCTGCATGGGTGCAGTGCCCGCGCCCCGAATTACGCCAGGCTCTTGATGCCGGCCGTTACTGCGGCATGCCCGACCCCGTGCTTACCCATTGGCTGAACAATTACAACGAAGACCCCGTAAACAACCGAATACACTCGCTTGGATTTGCCTACGGCAGACATTCCGTGCGCGTAGTGTATGTGCCCTCATATCTCAATGGCGAGGACGGCATCTTCAATATGCCGTATTATTCGTTGCTGCCCGGAGCCGACCTCACTGTCTTTCCGTCGTACTACGAGCCTTGGGGTTACACCCCACTTGAAAGTGTGGCGTTCGGCGTCCCTACCCTTACCACGAATCTGAGCGGCTTCGGACAATGGGTTGATGACAATTTCGCCGTAGGTTTTGAATCCTGCGGTGTTGAGGTCGTAGGCCGAACGGATGCTGATCCGCAGGCCACCGCACATGGCATCGCGGATGCCATTTCCAAGTTGATAAAAGTATCGGCCGAAGAGCGCGCAGCTATTTCCGAGGCGGCCAGAGCCACGGCGGCGCAGGCCACGTGGGCGCATTTCATGCCTGACTACGACCATGCTTATGCTTTGGCTCTTGAAAAAGCAGCCGGCCGAATAAAGAAGGCTTAAAAATATTCCAGATTTTGAATCAAACCAACAAAACAATACTGATATGAAACTTCCGGTAAGCGACACTAATGCCCCCGTATGGCGCGACATTATTGTCAAATCTGAGCTTCCCTCTCAGCTCAAACCACTCGAAGAACTTGCCAAAAACCTTTGGTGGGTATGGAACAGCGAGGCGAAAGCCCTCTTCCGCGATATCGCTCCTGACACCTGGCGGAACACTGGCGAAAACCCCGTGATGGTGCTCCAGCAGATGAGCTTCGAACGCATACAGGAACTCATTGCTGATACAGCATTCATGGCCCGTCTGAAACATGTCTATGGCATGTTCAAGGACTACATGCAGCAGCCCATGCGCAAAGATGTGCCCTCAGTGAGCTATTTCTCGATGGAGTATGGTCTGTGCAACTGCCTTAAGATATACTCCGGCGGTCTTGGCGTGCTCGCCGGCGACTACATAAAGGAAGCGTCCGACAGCCGTGTGGACATGACGGCAGTAGGTTTCCTCTATCGTTACGGCTATTTCACTCAGACACTCAGCGTGGATGGCCAGCAGATAGCCAACTACGAGCCGCAGAATTTCAATCAGCTGCCTATCGAGCCGGTGCTCGACGGCGACGGCCACCCGATGATTCTCGAGGTGCCCTACCCCGGCCGTAACATCTACTGCCATATCTGGCGTGTGAACGTGGGCCGTATGAAACTGTATCTGCTCGACACGGATTTCGACATGAACAGCGAATTCGACCGCAGCATCACCCACCAGCTCTATGGCGGCGATTGGGAGAACCGCATCAAACAGGAATACCTCCTCGGCATCGGCGGAGTGCTCATGCTCAAGAAACTCGGCATCAAGAGCCAGCTCTACCACTGCAACGAAGGCCATGCGGCCCTCCTCAACCTGCAGCGTCTTGTAGATTATGTGCAGGAAGACCACCTCGATTTCAATGTGGCTCTTGAGCTCGTGCGTGCCTCGTCGCTGTACACCGTGCACACTCCAGTGCCCGCCGGCCACGACTATTTCGACGAAGGCCTTTTCGGCAAATACATGGGCGAGTTCCCCGCACGTCTGGGCATCTCCTGGAGCGATCTTATGAACATGGGTCGCGAGAACCCCGACACAAACGAGCGCTTCTCAATGAGCGTGTTCGCTCTTAACACCTGTCAGGAGGCCAATGGCGTAAGTTACCTCCATGGCGAGGTCAGCAAGCGTATGTTTGCCGGCATCTGGAAAGGCTACACATGGGAAGAAAGCCATGTGGGCTACGTGACCAACGGTGTGCATATGCCCACATGGGCAGCTTCCGAATGGAAGGAATTTTATGCCCAGCACCTTGGCCAGCAGGTGTTCTCGCACCAGAGCAACCCTGAGGCCTGGAGTGGTATCTTCAAGGTGGACGACGAAGCCATCTGGAACATGCGCTGCACCCTCAAGAACAAATTCATCAACTTCGTGCGCCGCGATTTCAAAGCCAAGTGGCTTGCAAACCAGGGCGATCCTTCTGCTGTGATGCAGGTGCTGGAGCGCATCAATCCCAACGCGCTCATCATAGGTTTCGCACGCCGCTTCGCCACATACAAGCGTGCACACCTCCTGTTCACCGACCTCGACCGTCTGGCCAAGATTGTCAACAACGAAAAATTCCCCGTACAGTTTGTGTTCTCGGGTAAGGCTCACCCCGCCGACGGCGCCGGTCAGGGACTGATAAAGCGCATCATGGAAATCTCCCGCATGCCGCAGTTCCTCGGTAAGATAATCTTCCTTGAAGACTACAACATGGTGGTGGCCAAGCGCCTTGTGACCGGCGTGGACATTTGGCTCAACACGCCCACCCGTCCGCTTGAAGCGTCCGGCACATCCGGCGAGAAAGCCGAAATGAACGGTGTGCTCAATTTCTCCGTTCTTGACGGCTGGTGGTACGAAGGCTATCGTTTCGATGAAAAAGCCGGATGGGCTCTCACCGACAAACGTACCTATACCGATCAGGCACAGCAGGACAAACTCGACGCTGCGACCATATACGCCATGCTCGAAAACGAGATTATACCTCTCTATTTCGCCAAGAACTCGAAAGGCTATTCTCCCGAATGGATTCAGTACATCAAAGGCTCCATCGGTCACATCGCTCCTCATTTCACAATGCAGCGCATGATTGAGGACTATATCGAGCGCTTCTACGATCCCGAGGCAAAACGTTTCGAGAAACTCTCTGCCGACGGTTTTGCCGCTGCTAAAGAAATCGCTGCCTGGAAAGAAAAGGTGGCTGCCGCATGGGCAGGCATAAAGGTGCTGTCGATAGAACATAACGGCAATGAAAACGGCGTTACCGGCCAGCCCTATCAGGTGCGTGTCACTGTCGATACCAACGGTATCGGTAGCGACCTCGGCCTTGAGCAGGTGGTATATCGTGTAGAAGACGGCGAGCAGAAGCTGGTATTTACTCCCAAATTCAAAATTATCAAGCAGGAGGGAGATATCGTCACCTACGAACTCAACGAGCAGGTGCGCGACGCCGGCATGTTCCGCTACGGCTACCGTCTGTATCCTCAGAACCCGATGCTCCCCCACCGTATGGACTTTGCGTTCACACGCTGGATTTAATCCCTGCATCAGACACAATGCATAAAAAGCCGGAGCGACTGTCGCCCCGGCTTTTTTTGCATCTGTTTTCCCACTTTTAGATATTACAGCTATATTTGCTTTCGAAAAAGCTATTATATGATTGACAAATTATCTAACAAGGCGATGGCTAAGATTCCAAACAACGTTCTCGGGGCTATTGGCGAACATCAGACTCTCTCGATGCTGTTGCTAAAGGGGCATCAGGCTGCTATAACCAATCTTTCTGTAAAAAACAATGCGGCCACGGATATTTTCTGTCAGAACGCCGATGGGAATTATGCGGCCATACAGGTAAAAACCACCTCCGGCAAAAGTTTCCAGACAGGGATTTCTCACAAGGCGTTTTACGACAGCAATGGTCAGATTGACCTTGTCGGAGGGCGAAAGTATCTCGAACAAAAGATTGTCGGACCGTGGGTTTTGGTTCAGGTAGTCAATAATGGAATCGTACCCGCGTTCAATTTCTTTGTGCTGTCACGTTCTCAGATTATTGAAATGATTTACAGCAATGAAGCTTGGTATCTGACTGGCTATTATAACAGAACAAAACAGCTAAAAGAATCAGGCACGATTCATATTTATGCAACGTGGATGTTCGGACATGGTGTACCCTCTAACAGGAATCACATTGAGTGGGTTAACCCGTTTCCGACTACGCAGTTTCATAACGCATGGCATAATCTGTGGATTGACTGAGTGCCGATAACACAGTGCAGCGAGTCCAAAGGGCCAAAAGTGAAGATTAGCCGGGCACAAGTCCGGCATGTCGGACAGAACTGCTGATGGTGTGAGAATGGCAACAGGCGACGTGGCTGCAATATCATTGCCCGACGGGCGCCAGGTCTTTCTTGCTATTATAGTCAAAGACTCGCGGGAAACATCCGAGCAGTCTGCCATGCTCTTCAAAGATGTGGCGCAAACAGTCTACCTAATGTTGCAGAAGCCCTGATGGTCATGATATAACGAATTCCACGCAAAAGTGAGAGATGTTGTTTGAAGCCATGCGGATTTTTTGTATCTTTGAGAACAATAAGAAATCATTTATAGCCAAGTACCATGAAACCTAACCACATCCATCTTGTCTTAGCTTCCATGTTCATTGCCCTCGTGGCGGCTTTTATGCCGGCCTACGCACGCGCAGAAGCTCCCAACGCTGCTTCCGAGCAGTCAAAATGGGTTGTCCCCATATTCTTAACAGACATCTCCGCTATCCCCGAGCTCAATACCGACAACTGGCTCGATTTAGCCGTTCTCCCCAATTCGGATTTGCCCGAGAGCGCCTATCATGGATTCCGCCTTCCGTACATCAACGCCGTCTACACCTGGCATAAATCCGTCATAGAGAACCTCACCGCAAAATGCTCCGTTGTCCTCATCGACTATAAAGAGGCGACGCCCGCAGACATCTCAGCTCGGCCCATCGATAGTATAGTTGCCATAGCTATCGGCGGCCCCCAGGTGCGAATAGTCACAACTGCGGTTCTCGCTTCCGGAAGCAACCCGGCTCTTATTTCGGCAGATCTTATGGAGTTCGTAGCCATGGCGAAGGCCGTAGGGTATATGTAATTCTCGCGTCGTCTTTTCGCGCACATTATAATAACCGATTTCAACCGTTATTATTTAAACCACAATAATGTATGTCTGCCTCGCTCAATTATAATCATGACTAAAGAAGAATCTGCAAAACTGCTCGATAAAGCCGCCGAGATATGTGTAACCAAGCACTCCGGCCAGCGTGATAAAGCGGGAGCTGTATACTTTCAGCATCCAATGCGCGTGGCTATGCGCTGCCATTCCGATGAAGAAAAAATGGTTGCGCTTCTCCACGACACGATAGAAGATACTGACGTAACCTCCGAGTATCTTCTTGACCAAGGGTTCCCTCAATACATCATTGATGGAATCCTTTCTGTTACGAAGCGCGATGGCGAAAGTTATGAAGATTTTGTAGCTCGTGCCGCTCAGAATCCTCTCGGCCGGGTCGTGAAACTCCACGACCTCGAAGATAACCTTGATATTTTCCGTCTTGACTCCGTTTCTTCGGATATGGCAGCCCGATTGTCCAAATATCTCGCTGCTCATAGTTTTCTCACAAATTATCAGCCTGTAAATGAGCCTGAGTTGAGTCTGCCGGAAGACGAAGAAACTCCGTATGCGGTGACTCGTATCGTGTTGTCGAAGTCTGAATCATATCGTAACGAACGAGCACGGATTAATCAAAGGTTAAGCCGTTTTCGTTCAAATGGCGGCACAGAGTATATGCAGAATAAAATCTCCATTCGTATGCCCGACGGCAAGATTATTGCCGAAAGAGCTACCTATCAATCATTCATTGAATTTCTTGATAAGGTAGGTTATGAGCGTGTTGCCAAGCTCGGACTCCTTTTTGGCAAATATCCGATTGTTTCCAGCGAGCCTATCAACAATCGCTATAAACAAGCAAATGCGCATTGGTATGTACTGGCGAATTGGCCAACAGTCAAGTGTGCTCAATACATTAACGATATTGCCGACCTGCTCGACCTGTATATCGAGTGTGACGTCGTTCCCAAAGACTGATAGAATCCGTGATATAGGAAAAAGATTTCCTATTCCGAATAAATTATTTCATAAATTGGTCAGAGCGACAAGTCTGTTATGGATATGTCGCTCATTTTTCGTAACTTTGCCAAATGAAGATACGGACAAAAGGATATGTATTGTCAGGTTGTTCGTTATCCGGCATAACTTCATTTGTAACACTATAAAAGATATAACCCATGAAACCAGTTCTTCTCCTGAAGTCTGCCATCGTAATAATAACGATTCTTGCTTCATCAATAAGCGCATATGGCAAGGGTGAAAGCACTGACAAGACAATTACAGCCAAAGTTTGGTTTAAAGACGGGAGTGTGTACGAGGGACCGCTTCTTAAACATTGGCTGACTTATGGTCAGACTTTTATGATGTCCTCTCATAATTTTCATCTAACCGATTCGGACGGCAAATCTAAGAAATATGGAACCAAGGACACGGATTCGATAATGATAACGAGCAGTACTCACCCGGATTTTAAGGCGGGTGATTTCTATGTATCATTTAACGGCAAGACCAATACACTGGGTGGACGCAAAATCCAAAAGTTTCTTAAACGCGAGTATGCCGGCAAGAATGTGGACATGTGCAAACTGACCTATATTGGTAACTGCGAGGACCGCGCCAACAACGCCAACATGGACCAGCGCATGGAATACTGGCTTGTCAGATTTCGCGACAACGGTTTGGTTTCAATATTTTTCGACAATCCATTAGAGAATGGATGTAACAGGCCCAGTTGTACGTGTATTAACAAAGTTATCTCAAAGATAAATCCCGGACTTACAAAGGCTATTGAATCTCACTTCTTCCCTGACGATAAGGATACTCGTATGAAATCAATTATGGCTATACAGCAGAATCCTATGGTTTTCATCAATTTCATAGATAATTATCTTAACGGACACTCCACTTTATTCAACTCAAAAAAGGACTGAACGTTCCGCCAAAGAATAGCATAGGCTGTAACATCCTTTGTTTCGGTGTGTTACAGCCTATGAAGGTTATGTTGCCTGACTAAGTCTTAGGCCTCGATGAGAACCATTGTGTCGGCGCGGTGTTCACTTTGTTGGGTCAACCTCCAAAGGAACATAACATAATCGTATTCGATGATTACCACCGTCGCCACAATGATTTCAATGCGCGAGTTGCTTCTCCTGCTCGGTTACAACCTCGTGTTTTTTACCGGGATTAACAATAAACTTTAATAAATGCAATTTATTCACTTGCATTTATGCTGTATTCCGAAATTACGTTGTTATTCTTTGGATTATGTTTATCAAATTCTATTTTAACAGTATCTCCTATCGCAGGATATTTAGATTTTGAATTTCGTTTTTTACTACCGTTGTATTTCTTGCCTTCAAAAGTAAATTCGTATTTATAATAAAATGCAAAATTTATAGAATAATACTCGGTTATTACAGCATTAGCATACGAACAATTTTCGCGTAATGATTTTTCTCTATTGTCTCGAATAATTAAGGCTACACAGACATAGACTAATACGAGAAGTATAAAGTATGGTATGGTTTTGCGAAATTTTTTCATCTCATTTGGCTTCTTAGAGTCCGCAAAGTTACGAATCTTCCGTCTTTTATTCGCTATGATTGAGGAAGTAATTTTGTGGAAACCAAACGTAACGCATTATGGACCACAAATTCACTGAACAGATAAAGCAATGGCTTGAAACGCCGGAAACGGAGCGCGACTACACCGTAGGCGCACTTTATCTTTTGAAACTTTCGGGCAATCATATTATGTATAGAAACATCATATCGCAGATTGACAGCCGACACGACTTCGTGGAGTATCAGCTTCAAAAGTATCTTAACTTCCGACTTCAAGCCCTGACACACGAACAGTTGCAGCAGATTGAAAAATTTGCGAGCATTTACCTTAAAATTTCCGATATGGCGGTCATTCTCGACATTCCGGCTGATGTACTTCGCGAAGACACTGCTGACCGAAGTAGCGACGTGTCGAAAGCCTACCGACGCGGCAAAGCCGCCTCAAAGGTCAAGCTACATTCACAGGAAATGATGCTTGCACAGGTAGGCTCGCCGCTCGCTATCGAGAACGCCCACCGCAATTTATTAGATATGGAAGATGATGAATAGCAGATTTTTGCTAACTTTGCGATATGACAAGCAAAGAATTTGATAAATGTGTAAATACCTCTCGCAAATCTGTCGGGAGTGAATATGGCTGGAAGAAAAGCGGTTACGTTAGCTATAAAATAGTTAACGGTTATTTCTTTTATCTATTACACCTTGTAAATGCCAGCATAGATTTATGTGTTAAGCCATTTTACGCAGATGATTTGTGGTGTGATATTTTCCAAATACCGGAAGCCAAGAAACCGATAAGTTTGCGTGGCAATGGTGCATTTGCCTTGCCCGGAGAGTCCATTGCGTCTTATGATACTTTCCCCGGCAACAGTAAAGCTTATTCCGAGTCAATTATTGGGGATATTTGGGAATCCGTATTTAATGAAATTGAATCGGATATACGTAATTTTATATCTAAAAATCCGTCTGCGGACCTGTATATGCCTCCCTCTACCAACGCTCGTGGTGATATCTCTTTATCATATCTTGTAGCACTGTTGCATAATAATAAAGTATCAGAGGTAATCAATCTCGTTAATATGGCTCGTCAAGAGGGTCAATGCTCTGGAATGGTCAAAGTCAAATTGTTTGAGGATGAAGAAAAAGACGGTTATTCTTTTATTTTAGATTATGCTAATTCTTTAAGTTAAACGCTTGTCTTTTACAGAGTATAACGGCTTCTGTATCTTCGCGGTACATAAGCCGTTTTCTATGTCATATCCTAACGCTATCAAAGTATGCCGCGCCGACCTCTTTACAAAAGATGTCGAACTGCGCGAACGCCATCCACAAGCTCTTGTGGATAAGGTGCTTCGTGTGCGCGAAATGTATAACTGGTTCATCGTATGCCAGGCTCGACGGGCGGCATCGTGGTTCCTACCTTCAAGCACGGATTGACTAACTCTATTCCGGGCTTGCTCGCCGCTTGGAAACGTTGGGGATTCATCGAGGGCATACACTATGTGGTCGGTCGGAAACCGCCGAAGTCGTTCCGTCAGCCCATCATCGACC